>JAFUJP010000058.1 GCA_017473745.1 Oscillospiraceae bacterium | reverse complement strand
CCAAGATAAGATATCCCATTGCTTTAAGCAAGTAAGACCCCTTGTAGACTACAAGGTTGATAGGCTCAATGTGTAAGCGTGGCGACACGTTTAGCTTGCGAGTACTAATTGGTCGAGGAATTGAACTTTTGCATATAGATTTCTATCTTTTCGAGATAATCATTCTTTCATCACTTCGCGCGTCTTTTTCATTTTTGAGGGTTTTCCTCAAAGGTAACCATTACATTCGCACCATTAGCTCAGTTGGTAGAGCAGCTGACTCTTAATCAGCGGGCCCCGGGTTCGAGTCCCTGATGGTGCACCAATCCGGCCCGATGGTCAAGTGGCCTAAGACTCCGGCCTCTCACGCCGGCAACGGGGGTTCGAATCCCCCTCGGGTCACCAATAGTCGGTGTTTATTACGACGAGGATCCACCTGTTCCCATCCCGAACACAGTAGTTAAGCTCGTTCGTGCCGAAAATACTTGGAGGGCAGCCTCCCGGGAAAATAGGTCGATGCCGACACAGAAAAACCACTAAGGAAACTTAGTGGTTTTTTCTTTTGTTTTTATTTTTTCTGTGCTATAATCATTTCAATATATATAAAGGTGGATTGGTCTTATGGAAGGCAAGCTTCGCAACATGACGGCGATTTATATTACATATCAGGGAAAAATGCTGATGCTTTACCGTGTTGGTTCGCGGGTCGTTGCGCCTTCCTGGTGCGGAATCGGCGGACATTTTGAAAAAGACGAGTTAAACGATGCAAAATCTGCGATTTTTCGGGAGATGAAAGAGGAAATCGGACTTTCTGAAAAGGATTTAGAAAACCTTAAAATGCGGTATATTACCCTCCGCAATAAAAACGGAGAGATCCGACAGAATTATTATTTCTTTGCGGACTTAAAAGAAGGCGCGGAAATTAAAACTGATTGCGACGAGGGAACGCTCGAATGGGTCGGGCTTGATGAAGTTTCTGAGCGAGAAATGCCTTTTACTGCAAAGGGTGTACTTGAACATTATTTGAAGACCGGAAGATTTACGGACGTTATTTATGGTGGGCTTACAACCGGCAAAGGTGTTGTTTTTGCCGAAATGGATGAATTTTGACGGAGGAAAAATGATTAAGGAATCAAAATATTTTATTTCCAAATTTGACGAAAGCGATGCGGATACAGCCGGGAGGTTTATAAGGCTGCTTGAGGAAGAATATGACAAAATACACGGTTGTTTCGGGTTTGAACCGAAAGATACAAAATATAAATTTTGTCTGTGCGCCAATGCGGAAGATTACATAAAAGAAACCGGCAAGAAAGAGGAGGAGTATCAGCCTTGGATGGTAGGAAACTCGAATTTCGCCGAAAAGAAAATTTGTGTTATTTCGCCTTCAGCCGGAAATGATGAGGAATATCTTGAAAAAGTCGCCGTGCATGAGCTTGTGCATATGATTTTTGATGAGCAAACCGGAATTACCGAAAATGAAGCCTGGATTGCCGAAGGCATTGCGATTTTTTATGCGGGACAGACAGAGGCAGAATATATCAGCAGAGAAAATTTTCCGAAGATCTCCGAAATTTCGGGGATTTGCGAAAACGGGGATACGCCGGATAATTTTATAGATAACGGCGGTTATGACTATGCCGGAATTTACGTCGGACATTATATAAAAACTTATGGCTCTGATGCGTTTATAAAGGCTTATAAAAACGAAATTCTGCCCGAAGTTTACAGCGGTTTTGAAAAAGAAGCGATTGAGGAATATTTAAAAAATGATAAGCATTGAGGAATATCTGAAAAATCCCTGCGGAACACTTTCAATTCCATATTGGAAGGCGAAAAGAATATCCCTTCCGGATGGGATGAAAATCGTGCATGATTCGGAATTCTGTGCGGATGAACTGAATAATTATTCCGACGAAAGATACTTTCGCCTCTTGCACAATATGAGGAATGTTGAAACAGCAGAAGCGGCGGGATTTATATTGAAAACCGCGGAAACAGGAGATTTTTCCGCTATTGCGGAAATAATAAACGCTTCTTACGATGATATAAAAACCGATGCGGCGGCTGTTGAAAGACTTACTGAAACACCTGTTTATGATGGGAATCTTTGGCTTATTGCAGCGGAAGAAAAAAGCGGAAGAACGGCCGCCTGTGCAATGGCGGATTTTGATCCCGAAGCAAGGGAGCTTATAATTGAATGGGTACAGGTTTTGCCCGAATACCGCAGAAGAGGTATCGGCAGATTTCTTGTGAATGAACTTCTCCGACGAGCAAAGGAAAAAGCGGATTTTGCGACAGTTTCCGGCAGGGCGGAAAGCAAAAGCAAGCCCGAAATGCTTTACAGAGCCTGCGGATTTGGCGGAAATGACGTTTGGCATATTATGCGAAAGAAGTAAAAGAACAGGTCGGGGGCATTGCTCCCGACCTGTTCTTTTACAGCGGATAAAATTATTGTTTAGCGCACCGAGGTACATAACGTGAATGTAGGGGCACACCTGCGTGTGTGTCCGCAAAAAGGCGGTTTATACGAAAAACGGGCGGACACATAGGTCCGCCCCTACGACGTTTTCAATAATGCAATACAATGATAAAAAACAATTTATATCTCCTCCGGATTTATTTCCAGCGCTTTGCAAATTTTCATAACGGTATCAAAAGAGGCCCCGGCGATGCCGCGATTCAATATGGTCATAAGAGAGGAATAGGGAATATCGGCTTTCTGTGAAAATTTGCGAAGGCTTATATATTTATCCATAATAAGATTGCGAAGGTGCTGTTCACGGTTCATTTCGGTTCCTCGACAACGGTTATATAAATGCCTTCGGATTCGAATGCCGCAAGATGCTCTTCGGAACAATCCCAATCGGTTATGATATAATCGAAAATATTTGCATCACAGACTTTTATAAACGAATTTACGCCGATTTTATGGCTTGAAAGCAAAAGAACACATTTTTGGCTGTTGGCGATAACCGTTCGCTGGAAAGAGGCGGTTTCGTCCGTTCCGTTGGAAAGCCCGTTTTCGGGTGTGAATCCTCCTCCCGTAATAAAGCAAATATCAAAATACATTCTGCCGATGAATTCGGCCGCAAGGCTGTCAACGATGGAACCGTTTTGGCGCATTTTTCCGCCGACCATATAAACTTCGATATTGTCAAATTCCCGAAGAGCTTTTGCAATATCGACATTATTTATTACGACGGTATAACGGATATCCTTCGGAAGAAATGAAAGCATTATGTAGCCAAAGGAACCGCCGGTGAGATAGATGCAGTCGCCGCTTCTGATAAGCTTTGCGGCTTCTTTTGCAATTTCGCGGTAGTTATCAAAAACGGGCATTTTTTCAAGGTCACGGTCAGCGGCGGGGCGAACGTTTATCTGACCGAGGGCAATGGCGCCGCCATGGGTTCTTTTGCAAAGTTTTTTCTGTTCAAGAATCCGCAGATCGCGCCTTGCGGATTCATCGGATATGCCGTATCTTTCGGTTATTTCCGAAACGGTTATTTTTCCGTTTTCTTTTATGAGTTCAGCAATTTTCTGCTGGCGTTCTTCCATAAACAATATTATCATCTCCTGATATAAAAAATCATCGGTACCGACACCATCAGAATACCACATATTCGGAAACAAATCAACAAAAACGGTAAACGGGATTGAGTATATTTTGCATTATGCCAAAAACTTGATTTTTTCAACGAATTTATTCCGAAAAAGCTTAAAATTGTTCATAATTTTGCGCTATAATCTATTTATCGCAAAAATAAAAAATTTTTTCTTTTTTATGCAACAAAACGGCGATTTTTTCGCACTAATATATTGATAGCCATGATTGGTGGTGTGGTTATGAAAGTTAATATTGATTTGGTTGTCAGGGCGTCTAAAGGTGACAAAGACGCTTTTTCCGACCTGTATTATTCCTGCTATAAGGATCTTTATAAATTTGCCCTTTACACTATAGGTGATGCTGAGGATGCGGCGGACGTTGTTGCCGATACTTTTGTCGAGCTTTGGCGCGGAATAGGAAAGCTTAGGGAACCTGAATCATTTTGCCCCTGGGCTTTTAGGATTCTGAGCACACGCTGCAAGAAAGAAATTTCGGGTATCATAAAAAGACGCGGAATTTATAATCTTGATGACCTTATTGAAACCCCGACGGAGGGTTCGGAAAATATAGAGGCGGATATTTCTGAAAACGCAAGCCTTGCGGCGGCGCTTTCAAAGCTTGACGGTGATGAAAGGATGATAGTTATTCTTTCGGTGCTCCACGGTTATACAAATCGGGAAATTGCTGAAATGATAGGCAAGCCCCAGGGCACGGTGAGTTCAAAGCTCCACCGTACATACGCAAAATTAAGAGAAATGTTAGGAGGTGAGAACGATGGCTGAGCACGATGAAAGAAATTTTGAGCACGAGCTTTCGGAAAAACTCAAAAAGCTTGATTCAAGCATAAAGATCCCCGAAATACCCGATGCTCAAAGCATTTTTGAAAAAGCGGAAGAGAAAAAGGAAAATACAGTTCCCTTCAAAAAATATTCAAAATATATTGCGGCAGCGGCGGCTGTTGTTCTTATCTGCGTAAGTATCCCGGTGATGGCGGATGCCCTTTCTGTGGGATTTGATGCCGCATCTTTTGCTGCAAACGAAGAAAGAGAGTTCAATAACGTTTTGGACGAATATACTGCCGAAAGTGTTGAACAGAAAGCGGATGATGAGAATAAATTTTCCGAGCCGGAAGAAGCTCAGATGGACGGCGATGCCGAATCTTCGGCTGCGTCTTCCTCTTACGGGCTTGACGACGGAGCATATAATTATTCCACCACAAATGCCGAAGCGGCGCGCGAAACTCTTTATGATTTCTTCAAAAATTTCGCGAACGATGGCTCTCCTTCCGCAGGCAGTTCTTCGGATTTACACATTGAAGTTGATGACAAAAAAGAGAACAGTGTAAACGGATCTTCGCAGGAATCCGTTTCCGGCGATGACCTGAGCTATATCGAGGATTATATAAATAAAAAGCGCAGCATCGAATTAACCGTTGAAAAAGATTCCGTTTCGGTTCTTCTTCGCGATAATTCCGCGGAGGAAGAAATAATTACCGCATTCTGGATAGAGGGAACCTATCAGGGGTCGTATCTCGACGGAGATTATTACGTCATCAATCTTGAAAAAGCGGTGGATCCGGATGAGATAGCGGATGGGCATTATCTTCCGATGGTGGGCGATGTTTACGGAACATATTATATCTCTGAAGAGGATATTTTTGTTCCGGATGCGATTACCAGAGGCGTTATCGCCCTTGCGGTCGAAATACACGTCGGAACTGGCGAATATACAATTTACGCAAGCCTTGTTTAAGGTCAAAGGTTGCCGCTGCCTTTTGGCGGCGGCAGTTTTTGCATTCGGAGGAATTTTATGAAAAAGCTTTTTGCTTTGGTTATGTCGTTTGTGTTTATTTTGAGCGGGTGCGATATCAAAAATCCACATTCGGATGAGCTTCCGATAAAGGAAGAACTTATCGAGGCTTCGGCGGAAAAAGCGGTTATAAAAATAGCCAATCTTGTTGAAACGGATTGTTTTTATGACGATACATATCTTTTGAAGCGCAACGGCGAAAACGGATGGGAAACCGCAGAAATGAAAGGCGATACGCGCGAGATTTTTACGCGGGAAGAAAGCGTCATAAATGCCGGCGAAACCGTAACGCTTACCGTGGATTTTTCTGCGGTTTACGGAACCCTTTCTCCCGGGGAATACAGGCTTTATAAAGAAATATGGTTTGTGGATGAAAACGGAGAAAAAGAATACGGCGAAATACTCCTGAATTTTACCGTGGAGGAAAACAAACAAAGTTCCGACCCGCAGGAAGACCCGAACATCATAACAGTTACCGTCGCGGAAGTTTCTGAAAAAGGCATAAGCCTTGTTATAAAAAACATTATCGCGAAAATTATGTTTTTGGCGAAGAATATTATCTTGAAAGAAAAAACGGCGATAGCTGGGAAGCTGTTCCGGAACTTGACGGCGAGTTTTTCTTTAATATGATAGCCTATGTGGCTCTGCCGGAAGGCGAAAGTGAATGGAGCACAAATTGGGAAAACAGATACTCCCTCGAAAAAGGAGAATACAGAATAGTCAAAGACGGTTGGTTTGAAAACGAAGATGGTCAGCAAACGGGAACCCACAGAATGACGGCGGAATTTATTATAGAGTAAAAAATTTTTGAGGCAGGTAAAAATGAAAAAACTTCTGGCAATAATTTTTGCGGCAATATTGCTTCTTTCCGGCTGCGGCGCCGGGAACGTATCTCTCGGAAGGTCCGAGGAAATCATAACCGATACGGATATACTTAAAATAAAAATAACCGACGTTTCAAGTTCTGAAATCGCCCTTGAAATAGTCAATGAGAGCAAATGCGAAATCGGTTATGAAGAATATTATTCGATAGAATTCAGCGAAAACGGAGAATGGCATAAGCTCAAACCGAAATACGAAGCTTCTTTTATCGAAGTTGCGTATATTCTTGAAAAAGAAAGCACTTCAACCTGGGGCGACAGCATAAGCCGCATTTACGGCGAGCTTCCACAGGGAGAATACAGAATAATAAAACATTTCACCATTTATGGAAGTGAAAATGACCAGGGCGAAAAATGCACCCTTGCCGCCCGGTTCAAAATCGGCTGAGCCTTCCATTGGTGGAAGGGGAACCGCGGCTTTGCCGCGGTGGATGTTGGTGAACCAAAAAGGGAGGTATCACAGATGAAAAAATATATCGCATTTCTTCTTGCGGTGCTCATACTGCTCACCGCGTGCTCAAACGAGCAGGAAAAAGCGGAATACAACCCGAAAACGACAAAATATGAAGTGAACGAAGTTTATGATGAAGATGCGCCGGTGGAAATGAACGTGGTTTCCGCTTCGGAATCCGGCATTACTCTCGAACTTGTCAACAATACCGATATGGAAGGTATTTTCGGCGAGCATTTTTATATATGCTTTGAGCAGGACGGGAAATGGTATCGCCTTCCTCAAACGGCCGAAAATGTCGGATTTAACGATATAGGCCTGTTTCTTGACCCGAACGGAAAGCGCGAATATGAACACAGCTTTGAATGGATTTACAGCCTTCTTCCTGCCGGAAGATACCGCATAGTGAAAGATATAAGGCTTTATAAGGATATGAACAGCCATGAAAGCGAAAAATATACACTTGCGGCGGAATTTGAGGTTGGTTAAAGCTTTTGCTTTGAAAAGGTAAATTGGTTAACTGTAGGGAACGCCGTCCCCGGCGTTCCGCGGACCGTCGTCCCCGACGGTCCCTACGGTAAAATTGGTGGATTGCAAAATACAAGAATAAAAAGGAGGTATCACCGATGAAAAAACTTTTCGCATTTATTCTTGCGGTGCTCATACTGCTCACCGCGTGCTCAAACGAGCAGACGGAGGAAACCCCTATAAGCGAACCGAGCACCGAAACGAGTTCCGCTTTGGAAGAACAGGAACCGGAGCTGCCGGAAGAACCTGTTTACGAAGGCCCGGAGCATCTTGCGTATATCCGCGAGGAATTTCCTGTCATTGACGGTTCCACTTCGCTGATACCCCTTGAAGCGGGCATCCGCGCCGAGATTTTCGGCAAAACCATCGCGGAGGCTACGAAGGACGTAAACCACAGCACCACCTGGGGTGCTTTCGAAAAGCTTCTTGCGGGCGAAGTTGATATGATATTCACCTGCGAAATGTCCGAAGAACAATGGAACATGGCCGACGAAGCGGGCATTGAGCTTGCGGCGGTTCCCGTCGCCTGCGAAGGCTTCGTTTTTGTAGTAAACGCGGATAACCCCGTTGACGTGCTGACCCAGGATCAGCTCCGCAAAATATATTCCGGCGAGATAACCAACTGGAAGGAAGTCGGCGGAAACGATGCAGAAATAATCGCTTATCAGCGCAACTATGATTCCGGAAGCCAGAACTATATGATAGAATTTATGGGTGACGTTCCGCTTATGGATGCGCCGACGGAGCTGCGTCCCGGTTCCATGGGCGGCCTTATGGATTCCATCGCCATAAACGATTATGCCGAAAATTCCATCGGCTATTCCGTATATGCCTATGCGGCGGATATGTACGGAAGCGGCGATGATATCAAGTTTATCAAAGTTGACGGAGCCGAAGTCAGCAAAGAAAGCATGGCCGCCGGGGAATATCCACTTATGGGTTATAACTATGCGGTGTATGACGCAAATGAACCGGAAAACAGCCCCGTAAGGGAACTTGTGGCTTGGATAACCTCCGATGAAGGCCAGCTTGCCGTTGCAAGGGCCGGCTACGTAACGGTGGAGGATATAGGTTTTGATTACAGCGCCGAAGGCTTTGAAAAATATCAGGGCGTCGGAACGGGCGCGGCAAAGCCGGAAAACTATAAAATTCCCAATTACGGTTATTATTACGGAAGCGAAAACGACTGGGACTGGGCAAGGTTTATTCATGTCGGTATTGGAGAACACGAAGACGGAACAAAGACGTATAAGCTCAACAACCTTCTTGCAGATAAGGAACTTGAAAATGAGATAAATGCGTTTATCCTTGAAAACGTAAAGGAACTTGAAAAATATTACGATGAATATTCCGCAGAAATAGAAAAAATAGGTTATACCGGTGAAGATTGGCAGCAATATCGGAAAGGCTTTGCCCATCCTTACTATAACGCATGGGTGGAAGACCAGAAAACCGCGGTTATTATGAAAATAAAGAACGGATATATTTCCATTGCGGTGACCCTCCCGTATCACTTTGCAATGCAGGACGGCGCAGACCTTTTCTATAAAACCGAAACTGCAGTATGGGATATGATATCCGGAAAGCGCCTTTCAATCGAGGATATGTTTTATGAAGGCACCGATATCAATGCGGTTCTCAGCAAATTTATGCTGGAGGACGGTCTCGATCAGGGAATGACGGAATTCAATGTCCGCCATGAGATGAAAACCGATTTCATGGGATTTACTGCGGAGGGAGATTGGCATATCGACCTTGACAGAATTTATTTCGATTACGGAAACAGATATTTTTATAATGGAGCGGGTTTTGACATTTCACAGCTTTGGGGTATAATGGTAACCGAACAGCCGCGGGAGATGGAAAGCTGCTTTACAAAAAACGCAAAAGCAAGCCTT
Source organism: Oscillospiraceae bacterium (assembly GCA_017473745.1). Lineage (GTDB taxonomy): Bacteria > Bacillota > Clostridia > Oscillospirales > Ruminococcaceae > UMGS1668. The sequence continues at coordinate 6,538 of JAFUJP010000058.1, read as the reverse complement.
AATGATCCGGATTATACGAGAACGGCAAGATATTTTACCGAACCTGAATATTCGACGGTGAGAGAATATTTTGACGAAAAGGATAAGTACGAAGAACTTTACGGCCAATACTCATATGAAACCCTGAACGAGGAAGTTTATCCTTCTGCAAAGAAAATAAACGCCACCATAAGGGACTATGTGGGAAAATATTATACAAGAGAAGCCGTTCTGGCTTTTTATGAGGAATACGGCCTTACCGATGATGAAAAGGCGGAGCTTTTTATCTGGGACGGAGGATATATACGGACCATCGGAAGCAGATATATCGTATTTAACTGCGGAACCTATCTTCATACCGTATGGCACGGAAGCAATTTTACAAGCTACACTTCCGTATGGTATAATGAAGTTCCGGAGGTACTGGTTTTCGATTCGGAAACCGGCGAACTCATCGACTGGAAAGATATCCTTACGGAAAAAGGACTTGAAAAAGCCGAAAAATCTTTGGGGATCATCGACCCTCCGGGCGGAATAAACATTCGTAAAAACGGCCTTTCGATAAGCCGTACCGACCATGCCGACAGTATTGAATATACCGGTGACGAAATAAAATGGGATTGAGGTGTATAAATGAAAAAAATTCTTGCAGTTTTAATTGCTCTTATGATGATAACCGCCTGCGCGGCGGAAGATAATTCCGGAATGCAAAGCTCTGCAGCCGACGGAAGCGGTTCTTCCGCAAGCGGGTATTCCGAAGAAAACAGCGAAGCTTCGGGCGAAAGCAGTTCCCAAACAAGCCATAGTTCCCAGCAAAGCGGCGACCCCGCTTTCAGCGGTTCGGAAAGTTCATCCGAAAAAACTTCAAGCGGAAGCGGTGTTTATTCCGAAACGAGTTCCTCGCCGGAACTGAGTTCGGGTTCTTCGGTGATTTCGGTTCCTCCGGCTGAACAGATTTCGCCGATCGTTCCCGACGGACAAAACGGAAGCGCCGAGGCTATGGAAAATTCCTATGTAAAGCGTGTCAGCACCCTTTCGTCGAACTATATCATCTGGTACCATGCGGTTAATGAAAAGGTCATTGATACGGACAGGCCTGTCGTGCTCCTGACCAACATGGATGAACTTAATTCCTTCCTTATGGATATGGACGGACTTTACTTTCAGGATTACAAAGAGGATTCCGCAGGTGTGATTTTGAAAGGATATGACGAAAAGTTCTTTGAAGAAAACGTTATTATTCTGACCCATATCCAGAGCAACAGCGGTTCAGTGCGCTATACTTTAACCGGGATAGACGTTTCGGGAAATTCCTGCACAATGAACATCAATACAAAAATGCCCGAAATCGGAACGACGGATATGGCGGATTGGTTTATTTTTGCGGAATATCCGAAAGATGCCGTTGCAGGCTGCGAAAACTATAAAGTGAATATCGGTTTTTAACAGAAAAAGCCTTTTTGAACCCGGGTTCAAAAAGGCTTTTTTGGGCTATAAAATTGACAAAATAATACCCGCTGCGTTATGATATAAAAAGAAGTAGTTTAAGCATAAAACGGGAGAAAAACGATGAAAAATGCTTTGAAAAAATTTCTTTGTCTTTTAGCGGCGTTTCTGATGGCAATGCCGGCCCTTCAGCAAAAAGCGGCGGCGCTCGAAATTGAAATGAAAGGCGAAATTTTCGGCTTTTATGAACCGGCAAGCTATGCCTGGATGTCGGTACCGACGGAAAAAGACAGCGGCGATATTTCGGAAAAGCTCGCAAAATTAAGGGAACTTAGCGGAAGCTATTTCACCGTTAACGGCGAACCCTGCAAACCTGCGCCGGGGGATTGGGTGCATGGCTGCAGCAACTGTGAAACGACCTATCTTATCACAACGAATATTTTTGACCTTATGCCCCAAGACAGAAATTGCCTTCCGAGCTATTATCTCTATAACGGCACCATGTCCAATATATGCCAATCCTGCGCGGCGTTTGCTTCTATGGCGCACTGGTATCTTTATGCAGGTGAAAGCACAGATGCCGTAAGGGTCAATAAAATCGCTTCGGGCCTATTTGACGAAGCAACCCTTGCAAACGCAAAACCGGGAGATATAATCGCCCTCAGTTCCGTAAGTACCGGGCGGCATTATCATTCAATGATTTTTATTGAGCATGTTCCCGGCGGAATTCGGGTTATCGACAACAACTGGGGAACCCAGACCTACGGCAACTGTTACGTAATGGAAAGAACGTCAAGCTATTCTTCAAAATATTATGCGGTCATCTCCCGTGCTTCGAACTATGCGGAAGAGCAGATTGCGGTAACGGGAGTTGAAATTGTTGATCCCGAAAGCGGCGAACCGCTTGAAAGCATCGAAATGGAAGCAGGAACAGAAAAACAGCTTTCTGCGGAGATACAGCCTTCCGATGCAACGGATAAAACGGTTGTTTGGTCGAGCAGCGATACCTCGGTTGCGGAAGTTTCGCCCGAAGGGGTTGTTACCGCGGTGGGAGCGGGCAAAGCAGAAATCACCGCGGCGGCTGGGGAAGGAGCCTTTTCGGATTTTTGCGCCGTCGAAGTTAAGGAGAAATTTTATACTGTTTCTTATAATGCCAACGGCGGTGAAAATGCCCCCGAAAGCCAGATAAAAACCGGCGGGAAAGAGCTTTTGCTCAGCAGTGAAATTCCGAGCCGCGAGGGTCACAGCTTTATGGGCTGGGCATCTTTTGCGGAATCTGCCGAGGCCGAATATCAGCCCGGTGATATTTATTCCGCCGACGCGGATATAACCCTTTATGCTGTTTGGCAAAAAAACACCTATACCGTTTTGTATAATGCCAACGGCGGCACTGCCGCACCGGAAAAGCAGACGAAATTCTATGGCGAACCCCTTGTTTTAAGCGCGGTTTACCCATTCCGAAACGGATACACATTCCTCGGCTGGGCATCTTCAGCGGAGGCAAAAGCTCCGGAATATCAGCCCGGCGGGGTTTATGACCTGAACGAAAACATAGTTCTTTATGCGGTTTGGGAAGAGAAAAAGGAAGAAATCCTTTTGGGCGACGTTGACGGAAACGGAAAAATCAACGTTCTTGATGCGAACCTTGTTCGCCGCTACGCGGCAAAGTTTATAGATTTCGATGAAAAACAGCTTTCTGCGGCCGATGTTGACGGCAACGGAAGTGTAAATGTTCTTGACGCAAACCTCATCAGAAGATACGCGGCAAAGATTATTGAAGCTTTCCCGGCGGAGGGATAATGATTTAAAAGACACAGTGCTGAAAAGCCGTGTCTTTTTTTGTGCAGATTATCCAACATTTTCAAAAGAAACAGATGATTATTGACATAAATGTGATGCTGTGTATAATTAAATTAAAGAATTGGAAAAAAGAGGTGTGAAATAAATGCTGAAAAAGCTTATAAGCCTTATGCTTGTTTTTATTATGGCGTTTTCTTTGGGGATAAACGCTTTTGCGACAGAACTTGTTGTTCTTTCAAAAAATTATGCAGCTGATTATGCGCCAAAAACACCTATTCAGCTTGTTGATGCGGTGGGCAATGCAATTGTTCTTTATACAACAATGCAGGGGGTTTATTATATCGCTCTTGAAGATGAGCCTTATGAAAATATTTCCGTTTCGGCAAATGGCATTATTTCGGCACAGTTGGTTGAATTCGATCCCGAAACAATGGAAGTTTACGGCATGGATATTTTTTACGGCGTTTCCTTTAACGGTGAAATTATAGCAGACGGCCTCAGCTATGAAGAAGCGCTTATATATGCGGAAGAGCTTAACAATGAATACGGAGTATCGGATTACAGCGCGGTTCTTTTAACGAATGTAAACATCATTAAAATAACCATCGGCGAAAACTTCGGAACCTCTTATGTGACCGGAACGCTTAAAATCAATGCCGAAATAGGCGGAGAAAGTTTTTCAAGCCTGATGAACATTGTTCTTGATGTATCTATTTTTGAATACGAGTGGGTAAAAGAAATTTCTGCGGGATATGACGAAGGAAAAGCGCTTGTCTGCGGCGGGGTCGGATATTCCGATTATTTTACTGCTGTCGGCGGCTATGGAGATGAATATATTCCCGAAAATCTTCGGACGGTAGAGGATGCGGCAGTTGTTTCGACAACGGCATTTAAAGCGATTGAAGGGCAGAACATTGCATACTTTTGCAAAGATACGGGACTTTATGTGGATATCACAAATGTGGCGCCGGGTCAGAAAGGTGTAAACTTCAAGCATTATGAAGTTGAGATTGATTTAAACCGGGACGGTTACATGGATTCCCTTTATTTCGGATTTTACGGAAACCAAGAAATAAAGTCACAATTTACAGTTAAACTGCCGACGGGATATACCTGGTACACTCTTCGCGAAGCTTTCGGCATAAAAATTGAAGAGGATGACGTCGTTACTTATTATCTTCTTAAAGACGGCCGGGTTGTCAAAGAATACGTTGTTGATTACGGCAAAGCGGATTTGGAAGAACCGGTGGTTCTGTCACATACCGGATCAAACCAATCCATTGGTCAATACGAACTTACTATTAAGCTCCCTAAAAGATATGCCATAAATTATGATGCCAACGGCGGCGAAAACGAACCGGAAAAACAATGGAAAACAGAAGGAATAAACACTTATCTTTCCGAAGATATTCCCACCCGAAAATGGCATACTTTCGTTGGCTGGGCAACTTCTTCCGATGCGGCAGAGGCAGAATATGCACCGGGTGAAAAATATACCGCCGATGAAGAAATAACTCTTTATGCGGTATGGCAAGAGAACACGGCGGCGGAATCTGAACTTTTGGTTTCTTCGGGAACGGCTTCGACGGGTGAAACCGTTGATATAAGCATAGATCTTTCGGGAGAAAAAGCGGCTTCAATGATTCAGTTTGCTGTAAAATACGACCCGAACGTTCTCGAAGTTGTTTCCTGCGGCGAAGGAATCGCAAAAGATGCAACAGTTAATTATGAAGAAGACGGAATAATTTATTTTATCTGGGAGGATACGGAACTTTCTTTGAGCGGCGGAAATCTTCTCAATATCAAATTCAGAGTGAAAAAAGATGCAAAAGAACAATATACACCAATTGAAATTGTCGAGCGCACCGATATATTTGAACCCATTTTTATGGAATACGATTTGAATGAGTTCAGAGTCGCCGCAAAAAACGGCAGCGTTCGAGTGATTGAAGTTTGCTATGGCGACGTTAACGGCGACGGTAAAGTGAACGTTATCGACGCGAACTTTGTTCGCCGTTACGCGGCAAAGCTTATGGATTTCGATGAAAAACAGCTTTCTGCGGCGGATGTTGACGGCAACGGAAGTGTAAATGTTCTTGACGCAAACCTCATCAGAAGATACGCGGCAAAGATTATTGATGTTTTCCCGGTTGAAGGGTAATGCTGCAATATTTCAGAAAAATAATTGTTAAGCGGAACGCCTTAATAGGCGCTCCGCTTTTTTATGTGCTGTTAAGCGGCTGTTATGATGAAGGACATTTGAAATTTAATAATATATTAATTGAAAAAAAGCGGAAAATATTATATAATATATCTTGGAATTTTATGTACCGGAGGAAGAAATGGCAAAGAAACGTGAAGAATACACAAACGAAAGCATAAAGACTTTAAACGGTGCCGAAAGGGTAAGAAAGCGCCCGGCGGTTATATTCGGTTCGGACGGAATCGAAGGCTGTGAACACGCCGCTTTCGAGATCATATCCAACGCCATAGACGAGGCAAGAGCCGGTTACGGTGAAAAAATCGTTGTAACAAAGTATAACGACGGTTCAACCGAAGTCGAAGACTTCGGCCGCGGATGCCCTGTTGACTGGAACAATAACGAACAGCGTTATAACTGGGAACTTCTTTTCTGCGAGCTTTATGCCGGCGGAAAATACGAAAGCTACGGCGATTATGAGTTTTCTCTCGGCTTGAACGGCCTTGGCCTTTGTGCAACACAGTATTCCTCCGAATGGATGGATGCGGAAATCTGCCGCGACGGATTTATTTATAAACTCCATTTTGAAAAGGGCGAAAACGTCGGCGGGCTTATCAAAGAACCTACTACAAAACGAAAAACAGGCTCGAAAATACGCTGGAAGCCCGACCGCGAGGTTTTTACCGATACGACAATTCCTTTTGAATGGTATCAGGAAGTAGTTAAACGCCAGGCGGTCGTAAACTCCGGAATAATTTTTATCCTTCGTGAGCAAAAAATCACCGGCGGTTTTGAAACCTATGAATACGTTTATGAAAACGGCATCAGCGACTATGTAAAGGAAATCGCAGGCAGCGAAGCGGTTCTTACCGGAACACAGTTCTGGCAGGGTGAACGCACCGGCCGCGACCGCGAGGATAAACCTGATTATAAAGTCAAGATGCAGATAGCCTGCTGTTTTTCCAATAAAGTAAAAGCAATAGAATATTACCACAACTCCAGCCACCTTGAGCACGGCGGTTCACCGGAAAAAGCGGTCAAATCTGCCTTTGTAAGCCAGATCGACGCCTATCTTAAAGCAAACAACAAATATCTCAAGAACGAGAGCAAAAT
>JAFUJP010000057.1 GCA_017473745.1 Oscillospiraceae bacterium | reverse complement strand
TTTAAAGCCTTCCCTTGGGGGAAGGGGGACCGCGCCTGCGGCGCGGTGGATGAGGGCAAACTGGGAACGCGGAGCGCATATCAAAATTGGACAGGGTTTACGGCAGGAGCGGGTGCCCTGAGCACGAAGTGCGAGGTAATCCCTTCAGGGACTCCCGCCCTACACTAAAATGGCGACAATCTGCAAACTGTAGGGAAGGGTCGAACCCTGTCAAGTTTGCGAATATAGGTAAATGTAATCTTACCCCAAAAAAACCGCATAAATAAGCCAAAAATCAATTTGGATTATGTGTAATTATATAATTTTGAGTATTATAATCAAAATTAAAATATTCCAAAACAGAATAGACTATAAATTTAGTCTTGACAAGACTATAAAAATAGTCTATAGTAAAATCAGCAAGACTAAAGTTATAGTCCGAAGGAGGCTTTTTATAATGAAAGATAAAAAAGAAAAACTAAATAATTCCCAGATAAAGGTTATGCAGCTTCTTTGGGAAGGCGGCCCGGCCACCGCAAAAAACCTTTGCCTTATGGCGGCACAGCGTTATGAATGGAACAAAAACACTACTTATACAATAATTAAATCCCTCGTCGAATCGGGCGCCGTTGAAAGAAGCGAACCGGATTTTCTCTGCACTCCGCTTATTACTCTTGAAGAAGTTCGCAGAACCGAAACCCGCGGGCTTGTGGATAAATTCTTCAAGGGCAGTGCCAGCGCATTCTTTTCCGCTTTTCTTGAAGATGAAAATATTTCGGCGGAAGAGCTTGCGGCTCTTAAAAAAATCATCAATGAGAAAAAATGATATTTCCGATTTCGCATAACAGAAACGAGGTGATTTTGTGATCGTTGATTTGTTTTTGAAGGTGCTCAACCTTTCTATCGGCGCTTTGCCGCTTATGGCAGTTTTGCTTGTTTTGCGGTTTATTTTCAAAAAAGCTGTTCCGCGAAAGGTTTTCTATATCGCGTGGGCGCTTGTTTTTCTGCGGCTTATGGTGCCTTTTTCCATTGAAAGCGATTTCAGCTTTTTCAGCCATGTTCCGGAAGTGCAGGTTTCCGAGGAAAACATAGGTACCTCCATCGAGTTTATCAAAGATGAAGGCGAAACGGTTGAATTCCCTGTTTTTATCAACCCGAATACGGATAACCCGAACGTTGATGCACCGTATCATTCGGTTATAACAGGGGAAATAGTAACCGGCCCGGATATCACAACCGCGCCGACGGATAAAAACCTTATTTTCGGAACAGTCTGGATTTTCGGAACAGCGGCGCTGCTTCTTTTCGGAATCATCGGATATTTCGCGGTGCTTAAAAAGCTGAAATTCGAAAGCGTCGCCTATACCGATAAGATACGCCTTTCGGAATTTTTCAAAACGCCGGTGGTCTGCGGACTTGTTCGCCCGAAAATAATTCTTCCGATGAATTTCGACCTTGATGACGAAGCAAAGATTAATTCCGTAATCTCACACGAATGCACCCATATCAGCCGGGGCGACAATTTCTGGCGCCTTTTGGCAACTTTTACCCTTTACGTTCACTGGTTCAACCCCCTCGTCTGGTTTTGCTATAACGCGTTCATAAGGGATATGGAAGTTTCGTGTGACGAAGAGGTTCTTGCGAAAGCGAAAAACGACATACGAAGCGAATATGCCGAAAGCCTTGTTGCCCTTGCCGGAAGCGGAACGAACCCGCTTTACGGCGGAGTTCTTTCTTTCGGCGAATGTGCCATCAAAGAAAGGGTGAAATGTATAATGAACTTCAAGAAAACGACTCTTCTTATAGTTATCCTCTGCATTGCTGCGGCGGTGGCATTGGGAGTGATTTTCCTCACCAATCCAAGCGCGCCGGCGGAAAAAGAAGAAATATCCTACAGCGTTATCATGGAAGAAGGGGCAGAGGCAAAATACAGCAAGGAAAACGGACTTGACGTAAAAACAATCATTACAAATACGGACGACAGGACCATCTGGCTTGGATCGGCGACCTATATTTATCATTCCGCGGATGCGGAAACGAATGGAGGAACATTTGCGGGAATTTGCGCAAATGACGGTGTCATTATGCTTCGCCCGGGCGAAAGCGCCGTTTTCTCCGATAATATTTCCATGGATAAACTCAACGGAAATTACCGTTTTACACTTCCGGATGGATACTATACTCTTCAAAGAGAAGTTTTTCTTGATGAAGCGCTGACGCCCACTCCCTATTATGCGGAGTTCAGTTTTGAAATAAAATATGCTGAAAGCAAAGCACTTTTCAGCAATGATTTTTCCGGAAAAATTGTTTCCGGAGAGGTTGCAAATAAGTTTATTCCTTCGAAAGATTTTTCCGATGAACAGGTTCTTGCTGACTCAAATAAGGCATTACATTACAGCAATTTTCTCAATAATATTTGCTCCGGAACGGAAGGAACGGGAATAAAGGGAATTACTCTTATAGTTCAGCCCAGCGATAAAGATTACGTTGTGGAAATGGATGAAGAAACCGCAAACCGTCTTATGAGCATGATCGGAAAAATTGAGATCAAGAGTACAACGAAAGAGGTTAATCCCAACACCGGCGGTATTCTTGAAATATATCTCGAAACAGTAAACGGCAGTATTGTAAGAATACAGTATGACGGAAGGCTTGTTGTCACAGGCGAAGCTTATGAAAACGCAAGCGTTTTTGACGGCGAAATATGCAGAGAGGTTTTTGACGATATACAGAGTCTTGCGGAAGAAATACTTTCCGGTGCGGAGGAATACTGTGAAGGAGAAACAAACCCCGCCATCGGCTATGATTTATATGCCGCAATTTACAGCGGAAATGTTCCGGAAGGAAAATATATTCCGAGCACAAGCGTTCTTCCCAAAGAGGTTGTCTGGGCAGACAAAGAACAGAAAGAATACTGCGAAAATCTTCTCGACAGCATTGATCTCGGTTTTGCAAGCGCGTTCATCGTCGGAAATACCGGAGATGAGAGCACGAGAGTCGGCATAAGTAAGATGGAGGCATTCGGGCTGCTCAGCATTCTGCAGGAAACGGAGCTTTTTGTAAGCGAACCGACAAATCCGAATACTCCGGCGGCAAAGGAAATCCACGTTGTAATGCAATCCGGCGACTATATAAAAATCGTTTGGGATACAAGTTATTTCACTCTTTACCACAAAGGTGACGAAGTTGCATATCGTTTTGATGGAAGCAGAATGAAAGATTCTTTCACAGAATTTTCCAACCTTGCAAATGAATACTTTATTTACGGCGCGGGAACACAGGCACAGTATCCGGAAAGTTCGAACCGGGGTGATTGGACTGGAACATTTTATATTATTCCGTTCAATACTGAAACTACGCTTACGATTTTCAACAACAGCGACAAAACTGCGATAAACGGCAGCTGCGGCGAAATTTTAAGGCAGCTTCTCTGTTATGGCAATTTGAGTGAAAGGCTTGAAAACACGCCAGAAGAGCTGGCAAAATTGGGCGAGCCCCTTTCGGGAGTTGATGCCGTTGAATTCGCAAGAACCGAAGACGGCAAAAAATATACTTTCTATCTTTATGAAAACGGTTTTGTTTTGACAGGAAGCGCTGTTCCGGAGGATGAAAAGAACCAGGCATGGATCGTTAAAACACAGCCATGGGTATCTTTCAGGGAAACGTTGGAACAGGATTTTTCCGAAAATGATACAAAAATTCCCTATTGGTTCGGACTTATAAACGGCAAAAATGTTCAATATATCTATGTTCAGGGCGGTGGAGGAAACGGAAACAATATTATGCCGGAAGACGATTGCTTCCACGAAATTATCGAAAGACTTCGCCGTTTTGGAATTTCCGAAAATGTCGAAAGATTCAGCGGAAACAGCCTTTACGCGCCGGATGGGGAATATATTGAAATGGTTATAACCTTCAATACCGGCACGGTCTATAATATTATATTCACAAGAGATTCAGTGAGAATGGTTTCCGACGACATGAATTATGGTCTAAACTATAAATCCTCCGGTGACGGGTATGATGAGTTCCTCGATTTCGCAATGGAAGGCGGACTTCAGAATC
>JAFUJP010000056.1 GCA_017473745.1 Oscillospiraceae bacterium | reverse complement strand
TCCCGGAGGGCAGGCTTCTCCTTGAGGAGAAGCTCCGCCGAAGGCGGTGATGAGGTGTTTGTCCGCTAATTTCCGTGTTTGCATAGAAACACCTCATCCGTCATCGCGAAGCGATGCCACCTTCCCCTCAAGGGGAAGGCATTAAATGCATATAAACAATAATTTATATTTCACCCGCGCAAACAAAAAAGCGCACCCGAAAGGGTGCGCTTTGTGATTTTTATAATTTATTCCTCGCCGGGCCAATACTGAACGATTTTATAGGTATCGGGCATTGCTACAAGCGAAGGGTTAAGATATTTGTTGAAAGCGGTGATGTTTTCGATGACGATGTTTTCGCCCTGGTTTATTGTCATGCTGCAGAGAACCGTGTTTTCAAAATAGAAGGTGATATCGCCGCTGTCGGTGGTATAGCGCTCGAAACGGCAGTTTTTATTATCGAAAGACTCGCTGCCGGTAGCAGAAAGCCTGATTCCGTCAACGGAAATTTCGAAAGGAACGGCTTTATAGTTTGCGGGGTTTACGGTGAACATTTTTGCCTGGTCATCGTCGATATAATAATAAATGCCCTCGTAAAGAACTATATGCTCGTGGGGGATTTCGGGTTCGATGGGGTTGCCGTCCTCGTCATACTGAATATCGGAATCCTTAAGCTCGGCGGGTTCGGGGTAGCTTGTGCCGATTCTTACGCCGTTGCTTCCGTACATAACCTCGGTTCCGTCCGCAAGGGTATAGGCGAAATAATAGGTTCCGCTTTTAAGCATATTGACGTAGCCTTCGGAAAAAATTATTTCGTGGTCTTCTGTTGCAACTTCCATGCCGGTAATCTGGGCAATGATAAGTTCAACGTCGTTCGGGATAAGCGCGCTTGCTTCATCAAGCCATCCGCTTATGGTTTCGGCCGGGGAACAACCGGTGAAAGATATAAGCATCAAAGCGAGAAGCAGAGCGGCAATGATTCTTTTTGCCATTTTTTATCCTCCGATAGAAAAATTTGTTTATTTTTGTAAAAGCTTATTATTGATTTAAAATGCAATTAGGGTTATATTTATAGGGTGGGATTTTGTAAAAGTGATTACAGAATTTATTATAGCGGATTTCATTTATTTTGTCACCACTTTTTACACAAACTTAATATTCTTTTCAAAAATATAATTTGGGTTTACAGGGGGAAATATGCAGAAAATAGGTTTTGACAGTGCGAAATATTTCAAAATGCAGTCCGAAAAAATAAAGGAGCGCATCGAAGAATTCGGAGGAAAGCTTTATCTTGAATTCGGCGGAAAGCTTTTCGACGATTTTCATGCTTCAAGGGTTCTTCCGGGATTTGCTTATGATTCAAAGGTAAAGCTCCTTTGTGAGATGAAGGATCAGGCGGAAATCATTATCGTTATAAACGCAACGGATATTGAAAAGAACAAAGTCCGCGGCGACCTTGGCATCACCTATGATCTTGAGGTGATGCGCCTTATCGACGCTTTTTCTTCCCTTGGTCTTTATGTCGGAAGCGTCATCATCGCACAGTATTCCGGCCAGAGAGCTGCCGATGCTTTCCGCAAAAAGCTTGATTCCCTTGGGATCAGGAGTTATATCCATTATCCCATCGAGGGATATCCCATGGACGTAAACTTTGTCGTGAGCGACGAAGGCTTTGGCCGCAACGAATACGTTGAAACCACAAAACCCCTTGTAGTGGTGACTGCGCCCGGCCCCGGAAGCGGCAAAATGGCGACCTGCCTTTCCCAGCTTTTTCATGAAAACAAACGCGGGGTTAAAGCGGGATACGCGAAATTTGAAACTTTCCCTATCTGGAACCTTCCGCTGACCCATCCGGTAAACCTTGCTTATGAAGCCGCCACCGCGGATCTTGATGACGTAAATATGATAGACCACTATCACCTTGCGGCATACGGCGATATGACAGTAAACTATAACCGTGATATCGAGGTTTTCCCGGTGCTCAACAGGATTTTTGAAACCATCCTCGGCGAAAGCCCCTATAAATCCCCGACGGATATGGGAGTTAACATGGTCGGTTTCTGCATCAGCGATGACGAAGCCGTTTGCGAAGCCGCAAAGCAGGAAATAGTGCGCCGTTTCTATGAAGCCGCCTGTGAATACCGCCAGGGTAAATGCGATGAAAACCCCATGCTCAAAATCGAGCTTCTTATGGAAAGGGTTGGGGTCGGCGTTGAGGACAGACCGGTTGTTTCCGCCGCTCTTGAAAAAGCGGAAGAAACGGATATGCCCGCAACCTCCATCGAGCTTAAAAACGGAAAAATAATAGTGGGCAAGACAAGCTCTCTTCTCGGTTCTTCCGCAGCGATGCTTCTCAATGCCCTTAAAGAAATTGCCGGAATCGACGATTCCATTGATATAATCGACCCGCTTGTTATGAACCCGGTCGAGGAACTGAAGAAAAAACACCTTGGCCATAACAATGCAAGGCTTCATCTTGACGAAGTGCTTCTTGCCCTTGCGGTAAGCGCACCGAAAAACCCGGATGCGGCAAAGGCACTTGCCTGTCTTGATGAGCTGCGCGGGTGCGAATGCCACTCAACGGTTATTCTTTCGCAGGTGGATACCCAGACTTTCAAAAAACTTGGGCTTAACCTTACCTGCGAACCCAAATACCGCAACAAAAAGCTTTATCACGCTTAAAGGAGAAATTTTATGAAATTTGTATCTTGGAACGTAAACGGACTTCGTGCCTGTATGGGCAAAGGCTTTATGGAAAGCTTCAATGAAATGGACGCGGATTTCTTTTGCCTTCAGGAAACAAAGCTCCAGCCGGATCAGATAAGCCTTGAGCTTCCGGGGTATTACCAGTTCTGGAACAGCGCGGAGAAAAAAGGTTATTCCGGAACGGCAATCTTCACAAAGCACGAACCCATTGCGGTAAATTACGGCATTGACGTTGAGCGCCACGACCACGAAGGCCGTGTTATCACTCTTGAATATCCGGATTTTTACCTTGTGGACGTATATGTTCCGAACGTGCGCCGGGATCTTGAACGCCTTGAATACCGCATGGACTGGGAAGATTGCTTCAGGGATTATCTCTGTTCCCTCGATAAGCACAAACCGGTTATCGTTTGCGGCGATATGAACGTCGCCCACGAGGAAATAGACCTTAAAAACTATAAAACCAACCGCGGCAACGCCGGTTTTACCGATGAGGAACGTGCAAAAATGACCGAGCTTCTCGAAGCGGGATTTGCGGATACCTTCCGCGTTCTCTATCCGGAGAGAACCGACGCCTATTCCTGGTGGAGCTATATGTTCCACGCAAGGGAAAAGAACGTTGGATGGAGAATCGACTATTTTATTTGTTCAAAACGTTTTTGCGAAAAGCTGGAGGACAGCATGATCTATCCACAGTATTTCGGAAGCGACCATTGCCCGGTGGCAATCATTACAAAATAAAAAAAGCTCCCTTATTAGGGGAGCTGTCAGCGAAGCTGACTGAAGGGTGGAATGTAAGACAGCATTGAACCCCTTCCGTCTTTTCGGCAATAATTGCCGAAAAGACACCTGTGCTCAGGGTACCCGCTCCTGCCGTAATCTTTGTTTGCGGAACGGTCAAGACCGTTCCCTACAGTTTGCAGATTATCGTATTTTCAATGTAGGGCGGGGGCTCGCCCCCGCCGTAAACCCTGTCAAATTTTGATATGCGCTCCGCGTTCCTGATTATGTGCCCTCTTGCGGTGCCCAAAATATTCTGCGGCATTCGCCTTGAATATTTTGACCGCGGCGCCAAAAACATCTCGCTTCATCGCCCACTGGGCGCGCTTCGATGTTTTTGCCCATCCGTCTTTCGCCTTCGGCGACAGCCACCTTCCCCCAGGGGAAGGCTTTAAAGCGCTCCGCGTTCTTGGTTTGCCCTTATCCACCGCGCGCAGGTGTGGTCTACCTTTCCCTCTGGGAAGGCTTTAAATGAAGAAAACCGCCGCTTTGAAAAGCGGCGGTTTTTGTTGTTTTGATTATGTATCAGCGGAGTCTTCCGTAAAGCTTGGTGTGGTGATGTATGCGCGCCGCAAGGGCGGAATCCACCTGACCGGGAACAAGGCGCCATTGCCAGTTGCCGCCGGTGGTGGAAGGCTCGTTCATGCGGGAATATT
>JAFUJP010000055.1 GCA_017473745.1 Oscillospiraceae bacterium | reverse complement strand
GGAGGGCAGGCTTCTCCTTGAGGAGAAGCTCCGCCGAAGGCGGTGATGAGGTGTTTGTCCGCTAATTTCCGTGTTTGCATAGAAACACCTCATCCGTCATCGCGAAGCGATGACACCTTCCCCTCAAGGGGAAGGCTTTAAATGCATATAAACAATAATTTATCATTTATGTAAAACATTTATTAACATTTGCAAAAACGTTTGATTTTGTTCTGTGAAAATCCTATAATATAATAAAGAAATTTATGCTTTTTTGACGAAAGGATTCACTATGCAAAGCTTTTTCGGAAACCCATGCCCCTATTGCGGAAAAAATTTCGCCGAAGGCGACGATATAGTCGTCTGCCCCGAATGCGGAACCCCGCACCACAGGGATTGCTATAAAGAACATTCCGCCTGTGCAAACGAAGAAAAGCACGGCGAAAATTACGAATGGAAGCCCGCTTCCACTCCGCAGGTTCATCAGCCCGAAGTTTCTCATAACACCGGCACTGTCGTCTGTTCCCATTGCGGAACCGAAAATCCCTCTTCTTCCCATTATTGCCACAGCTGCGGCGCGCCCCTTGGCGAAAGAACACAGCCAAGACGCGAATATAATCCCGAAGATGAATTCCAGCGTGAAAGAGAACGCCTTATCTCCGAATCCCTCAACAGCGACCTCAACGGAATTTCTCCCAAAGAAGCGGCAATTTTCGTTCGCTCCAACATCGGGTATTTTCTTCCCCGCTTTGCGGCTTTCAGCAAAGGTGCGAAATTTGATACAAACTTTTCCGCTTTCTTCTTTTCCTATCTTTATCTTTTCTATCGCAAAATGTATGGGCTCGGGCTTGCGGTTTTCGCCGCAACCATGATACTCAATATCCCTACCCTTTTGCTCGACCTTGTGACCATTCAGGAACAGTATGTCGAAATGGGGCTGCTTTCTCAGATCATCTGGGAAATTCCGCACCAGCAGGAACTCGCCATATATTCCATCATTGCCAATCTTCTTATCTGGGCGATGCGCATCGCGCTTATGGTTTTCTTCAACCGGCTTTATTATTCAAAGGTAGTCGGTAAAATCGAAAACGCAAGAACCGCTTTCGCGAAAGAAAGCGAAAGCGTTATCTCAGAATTTTTCCGCAAAAAAGGCGGCACCAGTATGGTCGTTCCCATAATCATCTGCTGCCTTACCTTTGCAGCAAGCTTTGTTCTTGCGGGCTTGATAGTAAGCTCGGAATTCTTTATCCTTCCCGAAATAACAAATATTCTTTAAAAATCGTAAAATTCCCTGTTGACAAGCCAGATTTTGGCTGTTATAATAAACAATGTTGCTTTATGACTTAAAGCGAACATCCTTGCTCCGCTTGGCGGGGCCAAAGTCCAAAAGGAGGTGTATCAAAGATGGCAAAACTTTCCCAGAGCTACGAAACCATTATGGTTTTCAGCTGCAAGAATGAGGAAGCAATCCCTGCTCTCGTTGAAAAATTCACCACTCTTATCTCCGAAAACGCAACTGTTGACGGTGTTGAAGAATGGGGCAAAAAGAGACTTGCTTATCCCATCAACTACGAGACCGAAGGTTATTATGTGCTTGTTAACTTCACCAGCGCTCCTTCCTTCCCGGCAGAGCTCGACCGTATCTACAACATCACCGACGGCGTAATCCGTTCCCTGATCGTTGCAAAAGCAGAATAAGGAGGAATCCCTATGAACAAAGCGTTTCTTATTGGCAGACTTGCCGCCGATCCTGAGCTTCGCCAGACCGGCAGCGGAATCGCCGTAACAAGCTTCACCATCGCCGTCGACAGACCCTATTCCAAGGGTACCGACCGTCAGACCGACTGGATCGACATCGTCGCATGGAGAAACTCCGCTGAGTTCGTCTGCAAATACTTCCAGAAAGGTTCCCCCATCGTCGTTGAAGGTTCCATCCAGACCAGAGTCTGGGAGGACAAAGCCGGTCAGAAACGCAAATCCGTAGAGATCGTTGCTGACAACATCGAATTTGTTCCGAGAACCAAAGATGCCGCAAGCGGCGCTCCTTCTTTCCGTACCGAAAGAAACGAGTTTGCTCCGCCCATCGCCGAACCGGCTCCTGTTGTTTATTCCGCAGGTTCCGCAGACGACTTTACCGTCGTCGATGACGAGGATCTCCCTTTCTGAGTAACTGAGCTCAAACATTCTTGAACTGAAAAATCTATAAAGGAGGATATTATCGTGGAAAGATCCGAAAGACCTGAAAGACCCATGAACCGCAACCGCAGAAGCCGCAAAAGAGTTTGCGCTTTCTGTGTTGATAAAATCGCTGAAATCGATTACAAAGATGTTCCCCGTCTGAGAAGATTCCTCTCCGAAAGAGGCAAAATCATTCCCAGAAGAGTTACCGGAACCTGCGCACGCCATCAGCGCCAGCTGACCACCGCTATCAAACGCGCACGTCACCTTGCATTCCTTCCCTACGTTTCTGACTGATTCAGAAAAAGGGAAACCGGCGAAAAAAAATTACTCCCTGCCCTTCGGCAGGGAGTTTTTTTATTGCCTTCATATCAAAAACGTGCGGCGGAAGCATACCCCCGCCGCACAATAAAATTTTCTCGCCTCATTTTCCGGTTTTTTGCCGATAAACCTTTTCGATAATATCAACAACACCGTCTATGCCGAGCATTCCGGAATCCAGCATCATATGATAGCTTTCTTTCATGCCCCATTTTTTCTTGCGGCTGTTCATATTGTAATAGGAAGCACGATATTTATCCGTTTGCTGGATGGATTTTATTGCTTCCTTTTCCGAAAGGCCATAGTGCTCCATTGCGCGTTTAAGACGGCTTTCCCCATCCGAATAAACGAAAACGTTCAGAACGTCCCTGCGGTCCGCGAGAACGCTGTCGGCACAGCGCCCGACAAAAATACATGGGCCCTCTTTCGCCTTTTCAAGAATATAGTTTGTCTGATCCGCCGCTATGGCAATGCCGGAAGGAATCATATTATCCGCCCCGAAATCAACGTAGGGATACATCGCCATGGAATAGAGAAAACTGCCCGTGGGCGTTTCTTCGATTTCTTTGACGTATCTTGTGCTGAAGCCGCGGTTTTTCGCCGCATATTCATAAAGATTTTTGTCGTAATATGGGATCCCCAGCCTTTCAGAAAGCTTTCTTCCGATTTCGCTGCCGCCGCTGCAAAACTGTCTTCCGATGGTGATAATCATTTTGTGCATCCCCTTTCGCTCGTTTTATCGTTATAAGTTATAATTGTTTTCAACTTATTATATCAAAAACTGTTGATTTTGTAAAGAAAAATCAAACCGGCCGTTTTATCCCAGTTTCCCGAATCCATACCCCATTGCCCGAAATTCTTCTATCAGAATTTCAAGAGCTTCCGGCGCGGTTTTTCGGGTGCTGCTGTCGTGCATAAGAACGATAACGTCGCCGCCTGCGGCAACCGCATCCGAAGAAAGAACGTTTTCCGCGATTTGTTCCGCCGAAAGCAGCGTGCCAAGGCTGTCCTTTCCGTCCGCATTCCAGTCATACCAGATAAACCCCTTTTCTTCCGCTTTTTCTTTTATCTCATCAATAAGCCATTTATCCAAAACCGCGTTATCGCTTCCGCCGGGAAAACGAAAGATATTGCATTCGATTCCGGTAACGGAATAAATCCAGCTCCTCTCATATTCCAGATCCCATATAAACGCATCGGCAAAGGCATAGATTTTATCATAATCGTGGCTCATGCTGTGAAGGCCTATCGAATGTCCTTCGGCGGCTATCCGATAAAGTCTTTCGTCGGTTTTTTCTCCCGAAGGGCCTATGACGAAAAAAGTTGCCTTTATTCCTTCCCTTTTTAATATATCAAGTATCTCCTCCGTAACAGCGGAAGGCCCGTCATCAAAAGTAAAATATACCGTTTTAATCGCATTAGCATCAGCTTTTTCCGCTTTGAGCACCGGAAGGGCGAAAACCGTGCTCAAAGCGAGCACCATTATCGGCAAAGCCCATATTTTAAGTTTTACCGCAATATATTTTCCCTTCAAAAAAGCATCACCGCCGATTTTTCTATTGACTTAACAAAAATATAAGGTTAATATTAAGTGTATGCCAATTAAAAAGGAGATATTTCCCCCGTGAAAAATATAAACGAAATCCCTGCTAAAAAAGCCGCAGAAATAAAATTCATCCTCACCGATATCGACGGCACCCTTACCGGCCCGGATGGGCGCATCGCCCCCGAAACCTATGCTATGCTCTGGCGTTTGCATAACGCCGGTTTCAAAGTGATCCCCGTCACCGGAAGAACCGCCGGATGGGCGGCGGTTGCCATCACCGATTGGCCCGTTGATGCGATCATTGTTGAAAGCGGAAGCGTCGTCTATTATCTCGAAAACGGTTCCCGAAAGGAATTTGTCCATCCTTCCGTTCCGGATGACAGGTATTCCGTTCACGAAAAAATCCGTGAAGCCGCCTTTGCCAAAAACCCGAAAATCAAAGTCAGCATCGACCAATACAGCCGTTTTAACGATTTTGCCTTCAACTACGCCGAAGACGAGGAAGACAAACTCACTTTTGAAGAGGCTAAGGAGGTTCTCGAGGCTGTCAAGGCCATCGGCGCAAAGGGCAATATCAGTTCCATTCACGTCAACACATGGTTCGGCGACTATGATAAGCTCCCCGCAAGCCTGCTCTATCTCAAAGAACATTACGGCATAGATGACCCGAAAAACTGCGTTATCTATTTCGGCGATGCCGCCAACGATGAAGAAATGTTCGGATATTTCCCCACCGCCTGCGGCGTTGCAAACCTTGTGAAATACGCCGAACATATGGAACATCTTCCCGCGTATATCACAAATCTCGAGGGCGGCGAAGGCTTTTGTGAAGCGGCGGAAATTCTGCTTACAGCAAAAGAAAATGCCGTTTGCGAAAAATACGGAGTTAAAAAGTAAAAAAATCCCGTGTTCAAACTTGAACACGGGATTTTTCAGTTATTTGCAGGAAATTCGGTTATCAGTTTCGCCGCAAATCTTCTGACAAGGTTGGCGTCGAGGACGTTCACCTTGCCGTCACCGTTGACGTCCGCCGCGGCAAGCTGTTTTTCGTCGAGCTTCTCAAGCTCCGCCGCATATCTGCGAACAAGGTTCGCATCGAGAACGTTTATCTTTTCATCGCCGTTCAAATCTCCGAGCAGATAATCAAGGGCTGCAAGAGTTCTTGTTTCGTGATATTCGCAGTTTGCGCAGTCGCGGCGTTCTTCGCCCTCTTCGGTATAAGTGGGCGCCTTCGATTCATACCACTCGCCGAAGGAATGGCCTTTCGGCGCGATTTCTTTCGTTTCGTAATGGTCGCAGTTATTGCAGTCCCTGCGCTCCGTTCCTCTTTCGGTGCAGGAAGGTTCCGTTTCTACCGCCCATTCGCCGAAGCTATGACCCAAGGCCGCCGTTTCTTTTGTATCAACACAGCCGCAGTTCGGGCAGGTTCGTTCTTCTATACCATTTTCGGTACAGGCAGGTTCTTTCGCTGTTTTCCATTCGCCGAAAGAATGTTCGCAGTCATTGGGGATTTCGATTTGGAAATCAAATGTGGAATACCAGTCGAATTCCTCGAAAAGCAGCGCGCCGATGCCGGAAATAAGACCGATAAACCCCGAGTTTTTGCTTGTATCAAAATCAAACCTGTCGTAAACAACAACTTCAATATTGTAAACAATTTTATCTTTATAAATACTGTCCTGCTGAATTTCTATATATTCTATGGTATCTCCAGCTATCCAAACCAAGGAATTATCATATGAGTTTAGTTCACCTGAATAATCAGATAAGCCTCTTGAAATTATCGGATTTTCATAATTCGTTTTTTCCGAATCAAATATTCTGTAATCATAATATTTGTTATCTGCGCGGTGCCAGTTTGCGCTTCCTTCACAGTATAAAACTTCTCTTTTTGTTTGCCCCATAAGTTTAACAAGATCCACGCATATAGCTGTAATAAATTCTTCCATAAACTCTGCATTTGCAAGTGTCGCTGTAATAGCGTGGCTTTCCCCGACCCTTAGGTCCTTTCCGTTCTTGAACATACCGTGCATAGCAAGGGCATCCGCCGCCTCTCCGTCCGCGTCTTTCTGGTCGATGGATTTTGCAAAGTCTTCAATCTGCGGTCTTATGATCTCTTCTAGGCTCTGTTCCTCGCTTTCCGCAGCGAAAACGGTTCCTGCATTTCCGAAAATCATAATCGCCGCAAGAAAAACGCTTAATATCTTCTCTGCAAATTTTTTCATAAAATCCTCCTGCCGCCGAACAGGAGGCTTTATTCTCTGCCAAAAGGCAGAGAATACGGGACGTCCCGTATTCT
>JAFUJP010000054.1 GCA_017473745.1 Oscillospiraceae bacterium | reverse complement strand
ACCGGGCGAGCCTTCGGGATCCGCGAAGACCCATCGGGATTTTTCTTTTCACAGGCCCCGCCGGGGTCGGCAAGACCGAGCTTTCAAAAGCCCTTGCGGAAACGCTTTTCAGCGACGAAAAAGCAATGGTGCGTTTTGATATGTCTGAATATTCCGATAAAGCTTCTGTAACAAAGCTTATAGGTTCACCTCCGGGGTATATCGGATATGACGAGGGCGGAAAGCTGACCGAAGCGGTTCGGCGTCGTCCGTATTCCGTGGTTCTTTTCGACGAAATAGAAAAGGCGGATCCGGGGGTCTATAACCTGTTTCTTCAGTTGATGGATGACGGAACGCTTACGGATTCCCATGGGGTCAAGGTGGATTTCACAAACTGTGTTATCATAATGACCTCGAATATCGGCGCGGAATTTATCGGGAAGGGAAGCGGGCTCGGCTTTGGATTTTTTACGGAGGAAAGTAAAAATGAATTTAACGGAAAGGCAATTTTCGGCGAAATGAAAAAGATATTCCGCCCGGAATTTATCAACCGCATTGATGAAACCATAGTTTTCGAGCGCCTTGATAAAACCGCCGCAAAACGCATTGCCAAAAAATATTACGGAGATTTGCAAAAGCGTCTTTCGGATAGCGGTATTGAAGCGCATTTTCCGGAACCGGTGCTTGAAAACGCGGTAAAAAACGGATTTTCGCCCGACCAGGGTGCAAGGCCCCTTCAAAGATATATCCGCGAAGCGGCGGAAGATCCCATTTCTGAAATGCTTCTTTCCGGCGAAATCACCTTTGGCGACAGCATAACCTGCGGCGAAAATCCGGAGGGCAAGCTCTATTTCAAAAAATCAGAAACCACTTTTGTATAAAATTATGCCTGTTGCGGTAGGGCGGGGGCTTGCTCCCGCCGAAAATAACAATCCCCTCTGCTTGTTTTCGGGCAGAGGGGGGTTTGTTTTTGAATTATTTAAGCGCAAAAGCTTTCTCGACAACAGGTTTTCATAGCTGAACGCAAAAGAAAGCGTCTTACGCGGCTGATTTACAAAAGAAACTCCATCCGCTTATAAAACAAGCGGATGGGGTTTCTCAGACAGTTCCTTCAAAATAGTATGCGGTGGTAATATAATCGAAATTAAGTTTTTCGGCAATTTTATGTGTTTCGGGGTCATTGAAAAAATACATGCTTTTTGCGCCACATTCCTTTGCACTGTTGAGGCAGTTAATAAGCAAGGCTTCGGTTATTTTGGGGTCAAATTCCCCGCAGGCGTAATCAATACCGAAAATTTCAAGATCGGCGGTGCCTTTGCCGTTGTAATATATCGTGCCGAGGGGATCGCCGCCTTCGGCATAAACAAAAATGCTCCAATCCGCAAGGTGTTGTGCAATGCGATCACAGTTCCAATACATATCCCCATCGGTTTTACAGTGGATTTTGCGGAAAACGTCAAAATTATTCGGGCCGATTTTTATGACGTTTTCGCTTTCGGGTTCGGGGGAATATTTTTCAAAAAATAAAACGTCAACAGTTTCCGGTTCGGGATCGGAGAGTCCTTTCTTTTCCATGAATGAAAGAGCTTCGCGGTTTTTCTCGGGAAAATACGCGTGCCATGAATATCCGGGGAACTTTGCGCGCCAATATTCCAAAAGCTCGCCGAGGGCTTCGGCATAACCGTTTTTGATGAGGATCGAATGCGGGCCGAGATATTTATCCTCGTCAATGCGGTAATAATGAATCCAGCCTTCGGTTTTTCCGTTTCGCTCAAATAAAAGGATTTCTTCATCCCTGCGGCTGAAAGAGGCGCGGGCCTGCTCGATAAAATCCGATTTCGTCTTTATTCCGTCAGTATAAACCGGAAAGCTTGCATGGGATAGATCAAGGGCGAGTTCATAAGCAAACTCCGCATATTTTTCAAATTCGGGTTCGGTAAGTTTTCTGAACATATTATTTAAGCGCGATCGCTTCGATTTCGATGGAAACGCCTTTGGGAAGAGCCGCAACCTGAACACAGCTTCTTGCGGGATAAGGTTCGGCAAAAAATTCCGCATAAACGGCATTTATTGCCCCGAACTGCGCCATATCGGTGATAAATACGGTGGTTTTTATAACTTTATCAAGGCTGCTGCCGCCGGCTTCGATTACAGCCTTAAGGTTCAGAAGAGCCTGCCTTGTCTGTTCGGAAATATCGGCGCTTACGCTGCCGTCCGGCGCAACGGGAATCTGGCCGCTGGTGAATATCATATTGCCAAGGTCAATGGCCTGGGAATAGGGGCCGATGGCCGCCGGGGCTTTGTCGGTGTGAATTCTGGATTTTTCCATATATAAAACCTCCGTTTAGCTTTAATTATGAGAACAGCATAGCACAAAACCCATTGTTTTTCAATTCATAAATGGCTTTTATTGACAAAGACACAGAGCGGGTATAGTATAAATATATTACCAGCAGATAAAAAACCGAAAGGAGGATACTTTATGCGTGAGATGAAATTTTATGGCCAGCACGGTTTTGAGGATATCGGAATAACGCCCTTTGAAACCTGCGGCATAAGCTGCCTTTTGATGGCAAAGGATTATTTCGGCGTTGATTTTCCGACCACGGGCAAGGAAAAAAGCCTATATCTGAAATATCACTCGAAAGCGGCAAAAAAGGGTATGCTCGGTTCAGCCATCGCCTATGTTCTTTCGGAAAAGAAACTCGGCGCAAAGCTCGTCCATTCTTCAGAAAAACTATTGGAAAACCGCGAAAACTATTATCCGCAGGAACAATTTGAAGAAATCCTTGCGGAACATAAAAAGTATATTAAAATGGCAAATGGCGCCTTTTCGGCGGAGATTGATCCGGATATCACCGGAGAAACCCTTGCGGCGGAATTGAAGAAAGACCGCCTGTTGATAGTGCAGACTTTTATTGAGGGCAACGCCGACGGAATCCACGATAAAGTCATGCACTGGATTTTGCTCTATGGCTTTGAAAACGGAATTTTCAAAGCCTGTGACCCGCTTTCGGGAAAAACGACTTTTACACAGGAAGAATTGGCGGGGTATATGGAAACGCCTTTCGGAAAAACATATATCTCCGTTTGGGAAAAATAAAAACACGGTGCGCAAAAACTGCGCACCGTGTTTTTTGTGGAGCAGGCAACGGGAATCGAACCCGCCTCTGTGGCTTGGGAAGCGACCATTCTACCGATGAACTATGCCTGCGGTTACTCAAATATTATGATTCATTTTTGTAAAAAAGTCAAGTTATATTCTGTCGATTGACATATTTTTTTCAAAAGAGTAGAATTAAAGAAAAAACCGCCGGCGGGGGGAAAAGCAATGCAAAAAAATATTATCGTAATCGGCCATGTTGACCACGGCAAAACCACTTTTTTAAGAGCCCTTGACAGATTTATAAACGGCGAACCGAAATTTGATCCCCATGCACACGAGCTTTCATTCAGTGTAAGCTATAATATCGGCGAGGACAGCTATACGGTTTTTGATTACGGCGGCCACCATCAGTATATGGAGAATATCGGCAAAAACGACGAATGGGCGGCTATCCTTATCTGTTCCGCAACGGACGGCCCCATGCCCCAGACAAGCGAGCAGGTCAAGCTTTGCAAAGAGCGCGGCATCGAGCGAATTGCCGTTTTTATGACAAACTGCGACCTTGCGTATGACGAGGATATTCAGGATTTTGTTCTTTATGATATCATGGATATTCTTGAAGAAAACGGCTATACCGGCGATATACCTGTGGAAAGGGGTTCCGCGCAAAGAGCCTTGGATTGGGCGAAAGAAGAGGATAAAAAATTATTTTTCGGATTTCTTCAAAAAATCCACCGCATGAAATAAAATATAAGGCTGAGCGCCCGTGAGAACGGGCGCATTTTTGTGTGCAAAAACCTGAAAATGCACAAAATTATGTTAAATTATTGATAAGAATGTGCAGGTGTTGTATGATTTAATAAGAGAAAGAAGGCGATTTTGTGGCAGGAAAATATCGAGAAATATCCGAACAGACAAGACAAAATTTTATCGATGCTTTCTGGCAGCTTTATGAAAAGAAAGACATAAATAAAATAAAAGTGCAGGAAATATGCGATATTGCCGGTTATCATCGCAACACCTTTTATCATTATTTTACTGATGTTTATGATGTACTCAATCAAATTGAAGATAGAATAATCAACGAACTCATTGAAAATTCGGATGAAGATATGCTTTTTTATGAAAATGGAGTTTCTGCTAAGAAATTTACAGATGTTTACGAAAGAAACAAAAAATATCTCAAAATTCTTGCAGATGACGAAAAAGGAAGCCGATTTCCATCAAAAATGAGTAAAGTTCTGAAGCAGGAAAACAAGAAAAAATTTATTTTCTGTGATGACAATAATAAAAACGAATATATTTATGAATATAAAATTTCTGGTGCAATTGCAGCAATAATGCATTATTTTAAAGATGATAATGGTCTTTCACTTAAAGAAATTCTTGAATTGGTTCTTGAAATGAGTGTAGTAAGCAAATGGCCGCCAAAAACATTGTGAAATAGTAAACGAAACTTGTTTTTTGCACATTGATTGGTAACGAAGCAAATTGTATTATGGAATTAACAAAATTATTGTGCTTGTGCACACAGAAAGGTTGTTAATTTATGAAAGGTTGGCTTTTTACTAAAACTCATGACCCGCTTGTGCTTATCGAAAAAGAAGATCCGGTTGCGGGTCCCGGACAGGTTGTCATTGATATTAAAGCTTCCGGTCTTTGCCATTCGGACGTTTCTGCAATGGAACATGAATCCTGGATGGGTCTTATACGTGGCGCACCCCTTATTTTTGGTCACGAATGTGCAGGTGTAGTTGAATCCGTAGGTGAAGGTGTCACAGAAGTAAAACCCGGCGACAGAGTTGGCGTTTTCGCTCCGTCTAATAAAGACTTGGGTGAAGGCATCGGATATACTGTTGATGGAGGATATGCAACAAAAGTTCTCGTATATGAAAGGCAATGTGTTCTCATGCCGGACGAAGTTACTTTTGAACAAGGTGCCGCCGGAACCGACGCAGGTGCAACTTCTTATCGTGCACTTTTCGCTATCGGCGGTGCAAAAGAGGGCATGAAAGTAGGTATTGTAGGTATCGGCGGACTTGGACAGTTTGCTCTTGGTATGGCACTTGCAAAAGGTTGCGATTGTTATGCGGTTGATGTTAACCCTGAAGCAAGAGAACTTGCCAAAGAAATGGGATGCCAGCATGTTTACGAAAACGTTCTTGACCTTAAAGAAGTAGCTCCCGAAGTTATAGTTGACTTTGCAGGATTTGGTACTACCACTGACGATGCAATTAAAGCCGTTGCAAAATATGGAAGAGTAGTTCTTGTCGGAATGGCTGTTGACAAAGTTACCATTGATGCTACTGCACTCGATGGAATTATTCTGAAAGAAGTAAAACTTATGGGTTCCTGCGGAAGTGTTGCTTCCGATGTTGCAGGTGTTTATGATATTCTTAAAACCGGTAAATTCAAGCCCTTACTTTCCACTATTTCTTTTGAAGAAATTGGCGAAGGACTCGAAACTCTTAAACGTGGCGGAGTTAAAGGTCGCCTTGTTGCCGTACAGGATTGATTAAAAACTGATCCACACATGGACAAATACTCCCAAAACAAGCACCCGCAATTTTGCGGGTGTTTGTTTTTAAAATTAAGAAAATCTTAAATTGACAAAAAGTCATGGCGGGTATATTCTTAAATTATAACAAACCCTGTATGGAGGACACAAAAATGAAAAACATCACACTCGGTTCAACGGGCATAACAACACCGCAAAATGCCTTCGGCGCGCTTCCGGTACAGCGCGATGATATGGAAACCTCGATAAGAATTCTTCGCCGCGCCTATGAGGGCGGCATGACCTTTTTCGATACCGCCCGGGCTTATACCGACAGCGAAGAGAAAATCGGCAACGCCCTTGCGGATGTGCGCGAAAATATCTTCATCGCCACAAAAACTATGGCGAAAACGCCCGAGGATTTTTGGAAGGATCTCGAAACCTCTCTTCGCCTTCTTAAAACCGATCACGTTGATATCTATCAGTTCCACCAGGCTACCCAATGCTATAAACCCGGTGACGGCACGGGTATGTACGAGGCAATGCTTGAGGCAAAATCGCAGGGCAAAATCCGCCATATAGGTATCACCGCACATAAGCTCGGCATTGCGAAAGAAGCTGTCGAGAGCGGGCTTTATGAAACGCTCCAGTTCCCGCTGAGCTATCTTTCCGGCGAGCAGGAACTTGAACTTGTGAGGATGTGCAAAGAGCGCAGCATGGGCTTTATCGCCATGAAAGCCCTTGCGGGCGGGCTTATTATGAATTCCGCCGCCGCTTTTGCGTATATGACACAGTTTGACAACGTTCTGCCCATCTGGGGAATCCAGCGCATGAACGAGCTGGAGGAGTTCCTCGGATATATGGATAATTCCCCTGCTGTGGAGGGCGAAATCGCAAAAATCATTGAAAAAGACAGGGCCGAGCTTGCGGTGGATTTCTGCCGCGGGTGCGGATACTGTATGCCCTGCCCGGCGGAAATCAAAATCAACGACTGCGCAAGAATGTCACTGATGATTCGCCGCGCCCCTTCCGCAAGGTGGCTTTCGGAAGAATGGCAGGAAGAAATGGCAAAAATCGAAAACTGCATCCATTGCGGAAAATGCCATACAAAATGTCCCTATGGGCTTAACGCCGCGGAACTTCTCATCAAAAACCTCGAAGATTACAACAAAATCCTTGCGGGGGAAGTAAAGGTATAATAACCTCCCTCTGATGAGGGAGGTGCCGAACGAAGTGAGGCGGAGGGAGAGAAAATGATAAAATACAATAAGAATATTATACCTATCGCCAAAACTTTGAGAAAAAATATGACGCCATGGGAGAAAAAACTTTGGTATCAGTTTTTAAGAGATTATCCGGTTCGATTTCAGCGACAAAAAGCGATAGGAAATTATATTGCGGATTTTTATTGCGCAAAAGCGAGACTGATAATCGAGGTTGACGGAAAAGAGCATTTCGAAAAACGGTATATGAATATGACAGAAACAGAACCGAAGAATTGGAAAACTTCGGTTTAAAAGTTATCAGAGTGTCAAATTATGAAATGAAAGATAAATTTGAAAATGTGTGCAAATACATTGATTTGGAGGTTAAGAAATCTCTCCCTCAGTCAGCTGCGCTGACAGCTCCCTCGTCAGAGGGAGCTGATTAAATCGAAAGGAGGCTCTTCTATGCCCGAAGAATTTGAGATAAAACGAAACGTTCTTATAAAATATAACGGCAGTTCAAAAACGCCGGTCATTCCCGACGGAGTGCGGAAAATCGGCGAAAGCGCCTTCGAATCCGCAAAGATAGATACGGTGATAATCCCGTATTCCGTAAAGGAAATCGCGAAAGACGCCTTCATCGGTTCTGAAATAAAGGAAATTGCAATTCCACCGACGGTGGAAAAAATCGGAGTGGGCGCATTTTCGCTTTGCTCAAAGCTTCGTTCGCTGAAAATTTCAAACGGCGGTACAAAAATCGGAGAAAAGGGAGCAGGTTGGATTTTCTGCGCCTGTAAAAACCTTTCGGAACTGAATCTGCCCGCTGATTTCCCGAGAGGGAACGGAATTTACAGCGGCGCAGGCAAGATAAAATCCGCAGAGCTGCTTTCTTCCGAAACGCAGATTGCGCCCTTTGCCTTCGATAACTGCTTTTCTCTTCGGGAGGTAACGATTCCCGAAGGCGTTAAGAAAATCGGTTACGGCGCCTTTACGAACTGCATAGCGCTTCGCAAAGTCGTTCTGCCCGAAGGACTTTGCGAAATCGGCGACAGAGCCTTTCAGAACTGCCGCAACCTGCGGACGGTAATCATTCCCAAAAGTGCGAAACGCGCCGGCGCAAACGCCTTTCTTTATTGCGACAGTATCGGCGCAAGAACGCTCAGAAAATTCGAAGGAATAGAGGAAACTTTCGTCGCGGACGATGATTGGGACTGAAAGGGGCGAAAGAATGAAACCGCGCACTAAAAAAATCACATTAACAATAGTGACAGCACTTTTGATTTGTGTCACAGCGGTAATTTGTATAAGCATCTATAAGAACATAAAGTTCCGCGAAGAATTTGCCTTGTCGTCATCAATTACGGTCATTGAAAACGGAGAAGTTACAACCGTCGATTTTGCAACCGGAAAGATAAAGAAATCTGAAATGGATATTGAAAAACTTGACCTTGGGGAAGAAACAGTTTTTGCAAATGGCGGCGATATCTATTCCAAAGAAAACGGAGAATGGGTGAAAATTCTTTCAACGGAATATGAAATTGAAGGGAAACCTATTATAAGCGATGATATGGTATATTTTATTGCTCCGGAACCGGAAAGCGAAGGCGGAAGATATTTGCTGTTCTATATCTGGAAAGCGAAAAACGGAATAATCGAAAAATATCACGAAAAACCGGTTGATGTTTCGGGTTTGCTTTTGTATGATGATAAAATCATATTTGTCGAAAAAAGTGAGTTCAGTGATCATTTTACGGTCAGAGAAAAAAGTATTGTTGACGGAAAAGAAACTTTGCTTACGGCTGGATATGAAATATCCTGGTATGAACACGGAAAATCATTTTTTTATATAAACAAAAAAGGCGGAAAATTATGTGTCTATAATCTTGAAGCAGATGAACAGAAAACGATAGATTATGACATTGATTATTATAGATGTATAAATTATAACTGTGATGAAAATGTAATTTTGCTTGCAAAAGACCGTCCGGGGTGGCAATGGGATTATTGTGAACCAATAAATGCAATATATTATATGGATTCGGGAGAACTGATTTATTTTGATACATATTTTTCAAAAATCTGTTTAAATAAAAAAGAAAATTTGTGGTTTACTGATTTTTCAGCATGGTATTGGAACTGAAAACACAGCTGCCATAGGGGCGGATAATATCCGCCCCTACAATAAAGTTTAATGCACGAACGAAAACACCGCCTGCGGAAAATCCGCAGGCGGTGTTTTCAAAAGAGAAAAGGGAAATGAAATGATTTATTCAACAGCGGCGACGGAATCGAATTCCGCGGTGATTTCTTCGCTCGGTGCCTTTGTGAATTTCGATACCGCAAAGATAACTGCGGTGGAAACAAGGAACGCCGGAAGAAGTTCATAAACCGTAAGCCAGCTTATACCAAGCTCTTTGCCCATGGGGGTGAAAACGTATTCCCAGATAAAAACCATGGCGCCGCCGGAAAGCATACCCGCAACAGCGGCGGAATGGGTTACTTTTTTCCAGAAAAGGCTTATGAGCATAAGCGGGCCGAATGCGGCGCCGAAGCCGGCCCATGCGAAGGAAACCACGTTGAAAATAACGCTGTTTTCATCAAGGGCAACGATAATGCCGAAAATCGCTATGACAACAAGAACGATTTTGGAACAGCGCATAACCTGTTTGTCGGTGGCCCTTTTATGGAAGATTCCCTGATAAAGGTTCTTCGAAAAAGCGGAGGCCGCGATGAGGAGATAGGAATCGGAAGAACTTATGGTTGCCGCAAGGATACCCGACATGATTACGCCGGCAAGAATGGGCGGCAGAAGCTTTCCGCAGATGATGATGAATACGTTTTCTGCGCCGGAAGAGGAAAGAAGCGCTTCCTCGGTGGGGAGCATTGCTCTGCCGATGATACCGATGGCAACGGCGGCAAAGAGGGAAATGATGACCCAGACGGTTGCAATGCGGCGGCTCATTTTGATTTCGGAAGTTTTTCTTGCCGCCATGAAGCGGAGAAGTACCTGGGGCATACCGAAATAGCCAAGTCCCCAGCTGAGAGTTGAAAGAACGGTTATAAAACCGTATGCTCCGGCTTCGCCGAATACCGGCGCACCGTTCTCAACAAGCTGAAGTCCGTTTTCGCCGAGAACGGGGGTCGCGATTCCGAAAAGCTCGAAGAAACCGGGAATGTTCTGCGCGTTTTCAAGAACGGCACTGATGCCGCCGGCGGCGGAGGTTCCGGTGATAAGAATTACGGAAAGGGCGACTATCATAACGATCGCCTGCATAAAGTCGGATGCGCTTTCAGCAAGAAATCCGCCGAGGAAGGTATAAATGATAACGAAAACAGCGCCGATTATCATCATCGGGATATAGGGAAGACCGAAAAGTGTGGAGAAAAGCTTGCCGCAGGCGACAAAGCAGCTTCCCGCATAGACAGAGAAGAAAATAAGAATGATAACAGAAGCGATGGTCAGAAGAACTTTTTTGCCGTCCGTTTCGTGGAAACGTTTGGAGAAATAATCCGGAACGGTGATGGCGTCAACTTTTACGCTGTATTTGCGAAGGCGCTTTGCAACGATAAGCCAGTTGAGATAGGTGCCCGCCGCAAGACCCACGGCAGTCCAGAATGCATCCGCAAGACCCATCCAGTATGCAACGCCCGGAAGGCCCATCAAAAGCCAGCCGCTCATATCCGAAGCTTCTGCGCTCATAGCCGAAACCCATGGGCCAAGACTGCGCCCGCCAAGAAAATATTCATTGCTGTTCTTGTTTGCGCGCTTGGAAAAATAAACGCCGATGGCGATTACAACCGCCATATAAAGAACCATTGCGATTAGCATTTTGATCTGAGCATCAGTCATGGTGAATGTCCTCCGTTTTCTAAAAAACTTGAGCATATTATACCACGACATTTTATAGACTTCAATACAGAACAGATTATATACTTTATATAAACTATTTTTAGATAAATTATTAAGAATTGTTTTATTTAAGCGAAAAATTATATAGACGAAAATACAGAATATAAAAAATACAAATTTTGGGGAAATAAAAATAATTCAGCAAATTAAAGCGATAAAACAAAAAACGCGAAGCATTTGTAATTTCAGTGTAGGGAACGGTCTTGACCGTTCCGTCAAAAAATCCCGCTTCAAAATGAAGCGGGATTTGGCAGTACTTTTATAAAAAGTACCGGAGAACTTTTATTGTTCCGTCGGGATAGACCGCATAAAAAACGCTTTTGCCTGTACGGATTATATTGTATCCTGCGTTTTTTCCGTCATAGATGAAAAGACCCTCAACAAATTCAAAACTCAAGCCGAAGCCGATTTCATAATAAGTATTTCCATTTTCGTCCGTAAATTCGGGGGAATTGGTATGAGAAAGTGAAATATCGCCGTAATAGTAATCGGAATCGGTGAATTTCATATAGGTGCTTCCGTCTTCGTTTTCAACTCGGGTGTTTTCATCCGGAATCATTTCGCCAAAGCTTTCAAAAAGCCGGATATATTGGTTATTATTCCCTTTAGAAACTTTTGTAAAAATCCCGTACTGTTCAATTCCAAGAATTTCCGCCATATAGTCAAGGGCAGCTTCCGCACAGGTTATTTTGATTTCGGAATCATTTGAATTCAGAGAACTTTCATCAATAATAAATGATTTTTCGACGATTTCATCGAGTGTTTCTTTGCTTATGTCGGAAGCGGGAGGAATTTCACTTACGGATGGGGTGCCTTTATAAGAAAAGGAGGAAATATCTGTTATGTCTTCAAGGGTAATATCAGATTTTTCAAGTCCGAAGTCGATAGGACCGCCGCCGCGTGCCATAAGGGCAAATTCGCCGCTTTCAAGTTTATGGACCCTAATCATAAGGTGACCGTCGATGTTTTCGTTGGTGACATAAAGATAGTGAACATAAAACGCATTTTCATCGCCGAGAACGTCAACGGAAAAAAGCTCCTTGCTTTTGAAAACTTCTAACTCTTCCTGCTCCATCAGGATATCGAAAATTTCGAGAATGACCGCGGGATATTCCTTTTCGGTTTCAAAAATCTGCATGGGTTCAAGATTTTCGACCCATTCTTCAAGGATGGCATCGTAATCTTCGGAAGAAGTTTCTTCGCTTTCCGGGGAACTTTCGCTTTCGGAAACCGAAGGAGCTTCGCTTTCAATGATTGGCAAAGAGCTGTTTTCTTCGGAAGGAGCAGGTTCCTTCGCCATACAGCCGGAAAAAACAAGCATAAGACAAACAAGCAGAACGGAAATGATTTTATTCATGCGGAAGCCTCCCTTTGAAATTTTATGGAAGTAGAATATGATATATATTATATGTTTGTCTAACGTGTCTGTCAATAGATTTTATAAAAAATATGCCGCAATGGAATAAAACCATTGCGGCATATTTTGCGGGCGGATAATATCCGCCCTTACAGTTCAATTGGAATATTTCAAAGGATAATTTCCTCAACAATATATTTCGGTCTGTGCTTCGTTTCGAGATAGGCGCGGCAGACATATTGCCCCACTATTCCAAGGGCGATAAGATTGATACCCGTGCAAAGGAAAACGGAGACGATTATCCAGCCGGCGGTACCTTCGAGCACGCCGAAAATCGCGAGCACCGCCATAATGAGCATAGCGAGCACGGAAAGACCGGCGATGAGCACGCCGCCGAAAAGTATCATCTCGACGGGCTTTACGCTGAAAGAGGTTATGCCGTTCCAGGCAAGGTCGAGCATTTTTGCAATGCTGTATTTGCTTTCGCCGGCAAAGCGCTCTCTGCGCTCGTAATAGACTTTGTCGCTTTTGAAGCCAAGCATGGGCACCATTCCGCGCAGAAAAAGATTCACTTCGTCAAATTCCGCAAGGGCATCAAGGGCCTTTTTGCTCATAAGGCGGTAATCTGCGTGGTTGAAAATGATGTGGGTGCCGAAAAACTCCATCACCTTATAATAACCCTCGGCGGTGAAGCGCTTCATAAATTTATCGCTGCTTCGTTTGTTGCGAACTCCGTAAACGATTTCGCAGCCTTCAATATATTTTTCGACCATTTTATCCATGGCGTCGATGTCATCCTGAAGATCCGCATCAACGGAAATTGCCGCGTCGCAATGCTCTTTTGCCTCCATAAGTCCCGCGAGAAGGGCGTTTTGGTGACCGCGGTTGCGGCTGAGTTTGAGTCCGGCAAAAAGCGGGTTTTCCTTATGAGCATCGCAGATCATTTCCCATGTGTCATCATGGGAACCGTCGTCAACAAAAAGCACACGGCTTTCGGCAGAAACAAGCCCCTTTTTCATAAGGCTTTCGTATTTTTTGGTCATGACCCGAATGGTTTCGGGCAAAACCTTTTCTTCGTTGTAACAGGGGATAACCGTATAGAGAATCATTTTTTCACCTTGCTTTCTCGATTAAAGCGACTTCTTCGTCGGTAAGTTCCCGGCATTTTCCCTCGGGAAGATCACCCGGAAGGGTGAACCCACCTATGGCAAGCCGGTGAAGCTCCGTTACTTTTGCGCCGAAGCAGCCGAACATTCTTTTTATCTGGTGATAGCGCCCTTCCGAAAGGGTTACAAAACAGGTGTTTTCGCCCGTTTTTTCAAGAAGAGCGGATTTGCATACTCCGTCGTTCAGTTCTATCCCTTCGGCAAAGCCCTTTTCCATTGCGGATGTTACGGGAAGGTCGATGGTGACGGCGTATTTTTTTGAAACGTGCTTTCGCGGGGCAAGGATGCGGTGGGCAAAATCGCCGTCATCGGTGATTATCATAAGTCCGGTGGTATCCTTATCAAGCCTTCCGGCAGGGAAAAGTCCGTTTCTGAAAAGTTCCGGCGGAACAAGCTCAAGAACGGTTTTCTGCTGTGGGTCTTCCGTTGCGGAAACGTAGCCCTTTGGTTTGTGGAGCACAATATATATGTGCGATTTTCCGTTTATTTTCTTGCATTCAAGAAAAATTTCGTCATTTTCGTCAACTTTGAGTTCCGAATTTCGTAAAATTTCACCGCCGACGGTAACTTTCCCGGCGGAAATGGCCGCCTTTGCTTCCTTGCGGGAAAGCCCGGTTCGGGAAGCTATCATTTTATCGAGTCTTTCCAGAGATTGTTCCTCCTTTCAGAGATTTTATTACCTCCGCAGAGGTGAGGGGGCTGCATCGACTTTTATATTTTATCGTCGCGCTGCTTCAATTTAAAATGGTTTTCCGTTCCGTAATGCTCGCTGCTAAATCCATTATCGAACATAATCCCGAAAAACGGCGTCATCATGCGGTAGGCATCGGGCGTATCCGATGGTTTGGGAAGGTTCAAAAGCATATCTCTGAACTCTGAAGTTACGTTTCCTTCTATGATTGTTCCGTATTTCCAATTTTTCTGCTTTACCGAGCCGTATTGAAGGACAAGAGCGATTTCATCGGTTTCTTCTTTCCAACAATGAATTTCAAAAGTTTTGGCAGTACGAATATGTTCGGTAATCAGCGCTTTCCACTTTGTATTATCCTTTTCTCTGCCGTCAAAAACAATGGTTTCAAATTCTTCGGGTTCTGCTTGCTGATATGGAACAGCTTCCAAATCAAATAATGTTTCAGAAAGCGTTTTTTGCAGCTCTTCAATAGGAAAGTCTTTTGTCATTATTTCCGACCTCCTCACATAGCGGACAGATATTGATGTTTCAAAATGAAATACGCATCCGAATTTCAGGTGAAAATATTAAATTTTAAATCACTTGCGCATTGCAGGAAAAGGGGATTTATATTCCCGCACTTGATTTTAGAAACGATTGGTTATAAAATAGAAGAACAAACTAAAATCAAAGGAAAAAACTATGCTTAACAGATTTTTTGAACTTCTTAAAAAAGGCGACATAAAGGGAATCATGCTTGAACCGACGGAGGACGGCTTTCTCCAGTTCTTCCGCTATATCTTCGTCGGCGGGGCAAGCTTTGTTGTGGATTGGGCCTTGCTTCAGATAATAGAGGCAATGGGCGTTTATCACCTTATCGCAGGGATTTTTTCTTTCATTGCGGGGCTTTGTGTGAATTTCGGACTTTCAAAGCTTCTTGTTTTCAGCCAAAAATCAGATAAAAAACAGGCCACGAAAGAATTCACCGTTTTCGGCATCATTGTCGTTTTCGGCCTTCTTATAACCGAAGGGCTTATGTGGATATTTGTTGACAAAATGGGGATCCACCTTGCCATAGCGAAAATAATCGCCGCCGGCATAGTCCTTTTCTGGAACTTCTTTATGAAAAAACTTTTGCTTTACAGAAAGAAATAACAGTAAAATAATTGCAGGGCGGGAGATTGCTCCCGCCGTTTTTTGTTGCAGTAATGCAAATTGTCAGGAGAGATCTATCATCTTTCCTGCAACGCATTTGGAAACGATTTTTGCATCGGTATAGAGATAGCAAAGTCTTTCAAAACGGTCGTGCATCGAAAGCTTTTTCGGGGTATAAAGGGCGCTGTCGTCAATAACGACGGCGTCCATTTCATATCCTTCCTCAAAGGCTCCGACTTTTCCGAAAAAGCTTCCGCCGCCGCGTGTCGCCATATAGAAGGCATCCGCAACGGAAAGAGGTGCGAGATTTTGGTCAACAAGTCTCCAGCGGAGTTTTGATGCAACAATGGAATCGGTTATGGCGCGGAAAATTGAAAGGGTGCTTCCGCCGGCAAGGTCGCTTCCGAGCCCGACTTTAAGCCCCATTTCAAGATATTTGCGGGCCGGAGCAATTCCGGTGGCAACGTTCATATTGGACTGGGGACAGAGGGAAATCCAGACCCCGCGTTTTTTTATAAGTTCAAGTTCTTCATCGGAAGAATAAACACAGTGCGCCATAATGGTGGGGCAGTTTTCTCCGCCGAAAAGTCCGAATTGGTCATAAGCTTCGCCGTAAAACTTTGTGTTGGGGCAAAGCTCTTTTACCCAGGCGATTTCGCCCCGGTTTTCGGAAAGATGGCTCTGCATGGCAACGCCGTATTTCTTCTGGATTTTTCCGAGCTTTGCCATAACCTCGTCGGAGCAGGTGGGGGTGAATCTTGGGGTAAGGATGGGCTTTGTGTTTTCAAATTTATTCATTGTTTCCGCAACCCATTTTTCGGTGTCATTTCCGGAAGCCTCCGCGCTTTCTTCGCGGATATAATCCGGGCAGTTGCGGTCCATGTTTACCTTGCCGACGCAGGTTTTAAGCCCGGTTTTGTCGAGCATTTCCATAAGAAGTTTCGTTGCGGGAACCTGTTTTGAAGCGAAGATGCTTGCCCTTGTGGTGGCGCTTCTTCTGATATCGCGGACAAAATAAGAATAGGCTTCTTCGGCATATTCAAGGTCGGAAAAGGCGGCTTCTTCCGGAAAAGCGTATTTTTCAAGCCAGCCAAGAAGCTCTTCGTCCATTCCGGTTCCGATATAGGCATACTGCGCGGCATGAACGTGAAGATCCGAAAAACCGGGAATGATTATTTTGTCGCCGAAATCGGTGGTTTCGGCATCTTTCCATTCTTTCGGAAGTTCGGCGGCAACGCCTTTGCAGATTCCGTCTTCACAAAGCACCCAGCTGTTTTCAAAAATTTCGAGTTCACGGTTTTCGTTGGTGTGGATAATGTGACCTTTCCATGCAAAACGACTCATTGATAGTACCTCTTTATAGTAGGGCGGGGGCTTGCTCCCGCCGTATTTTTATTTGATTCTTTTCGGCTTTTTGGATTTGCCGGAAAGTTTGGGGTTTTTGCGCTTGCCGAGGGGCTTGTCCTCTCTGGTGAAGGAAACGGCTTTGTTTCCGCTCTTTTCCGCAATGTTCTTTGCGCGGAAGTCCTCGCGTACTATGCAGTCGGTGCCGTTTCCTATGAGATCTTCTCTGTGCGCTCTGCGAAGAGCCTTGCGAACGGCATCGGCGTTCTCGGGGATATAATACTGCAAAAGCGCCCTTTGAAGAGCCTTATCCTCGGAATTAGTGGGGACGTAAACCTCTTTCATGGTATAGGGGTCGATTCCGGTATAGAACATACAGGTGGAAACCGTTCCCGGGGTGGGATAGAAATCCTGCACCTGTTCGGGACGAATGTTGTATTTTTTCAGGAACTGGGCAACCGCAACCGCATCTTTAATGGTGCTTCCCGGGTGGGAGGACATGAGGTAGGGAACAAGATACTGTTCTTTCTTTGCGGAGCGGGTGAGCTCCATAAACCGTTTTTGGAACCTTTCATAGGTTTCGATATGGGGTTTGCCCATCATATCAAGAACGCCTGCGCTGCAATGTTCCGGCGCAACTTTAAGATGACCGCTGACGTGATATTTTACAAGGTCCTTGAAAAAGCTGTCGTCCTCGTCGGCCATAACGTAGTCATAGCGGATTCCGGAGCGGATGAAAACGGCCTTTACTTTAGGAAGGGCGCGCAGTTCGCGAAGAATCTCGAGATATTCGCTGTGGTCGGCAATAAGGTTGGGGCAGGGTTCCGGCGCAAGGCATTTTTTGCCTGCGCAAAGACCGAGCTTTTTCTGCTTTTCGCAAGCGGGGTTGCGGAAGTTTGCCGAAGGGCCACCGACATCGTGGATGTATCCTTTAAAACGCGGGTCGGCAATAAGAATTTTTGCTTCTTTGATGATGGATTCCTTGCTTCGGCTTGTGACAAAGCGTCCCTGGTGGAACGCAAGGGCGCAGAAATTGCATCCGCCGAAACAGCCGCGGTTCTGTGTTATGGAAAAAAGCACTTCCTCGATGGCAGGAACGCCGCCCATTTTCTGATAAACCGGGTGAAAATCGCGCATATAGGGAAGTTCGTAAATTTCGTCGAGCTCTTTCTGATTAAGAGGCGCAGCCGGGGGATTTTGCACAAGCATCATTTTTCCGTGGCGCTGGATAACCTTTTTGCCGCGGATGTGGTCCTGTTCATCCTGTTGTTTGCGGGTGGCAGCGGCATAATCGGTTTTGCTTTCGCAGACTTTTTCAAAGCTCGGACATTCAACGGCGGGGCCGG
The DNA here is from genome assembly GCA_017473745.1 of Oscillospiraceae bacterium. GTDB lineage: Bacteria > Bacillota > Clostridia > Oscillospirales > Ruminococcaceae > UMGS1668. The sequence goes on along the minus strand of JAFUJP010000054.1, from coordinate 3,517 downwards.
GTTCGTATTCCTTTACCGGAACAAGATAGCAGGTTCCGCGGATATCAGTCATGGTGCAGGGCAGTTCGCCGTTGTTGAGCCTTTCCGCAATTTCAAGGGTCTGGCGCTCGCCCATGCCATAGGAAAGAAGATCCGCTTTTGAATCCACAAGAACCGAAGGCATGATCTTGTTATCCCAATAATCATAGTGGGCAAAACGGCGCAGGGATGCTTCGATTCCGCCTATGATGACCGGAACGTCGGGATAGATGGATTTTATCTTTTTGCTGTAAACGGTAACGGCTCTGTCTGGGCGAAGGCCGGCCTTTTTGCCCGGGGAATATGCGTCGTCGCGGCGTTTGCGCTTTGCAACGGTGTAATGCGCGACCATGGAGTCGATATTGCCTGCGGAAACAAGAAAAGCAAGGCGAGGTTTTCCGAAGCGGGTAAAATCGTAGTTGCTCTTCCAATCCGGCTGGGCAAGGATCGCAACGCGGTAACCCCTGCTTTCAAGCAGGCGGCTCAGAATCGCCGGGCCGAAAGTCGGGTGGTCAACATAAGCATCGCCGGTTACGAAAACGAAATCAACTTCGTCCCATCCGCGGCTTTTCATGTCGTCTTTGTTTATCGGTAAAAAGGGCATAAAAACCTCCGAAAAATTTAATACTCTTTATTTTATCATATTACAAAAAGATTTTAAAGACTTCCGCCCCCAAAGAAAGATGGATTTTTTATGAAAATAAGAAAGATGGTATTGCCAAAAACAAAAATGTAAAATATAATATATATCATAGAAAAAGCGACGGGACGTCCCGTATTCTCTGCCTTTTGGCAGAGAATAAAGACTCCTGTACCGCGGCAGGAGGATTTTTAATGAAAAATTTTGTAAAAAAGATGTTGAGCGTTTTTCTCGCGACGATTATGATTATGGGAACAGGGATAAAGCCTGTTTTCGCCGCCGAAAGCGAAGAACAGAGCCTTGAAGAGATCATAAGACCGCAGATTGAAGCCTTTGCAAAATCCATCGACCAAAAGGATGCGGACGGAGCGGCGGCGGATGCCCTTGCAATGCACGGTATGTTCAAGAACGGAAAGGACCTCAGGGTTGGGGAAGACCACGCGCTTACGGCAACGCTTGTTAATTCGGAACTTGGAATAGCATACTTTACCGAATCCGTTTTGCATTTTATCGAAACGGAAGAAATGTGCGGTAAAAATGTTTTATATGGGTTTGGAGATTGCAGATGGAATATCGGAAAAAGCAACAGATTTTTTCTTTATATTTATGATTATAACGCCGGAAATTATCTTAAAAATGGATTTTTGAATGTATTCGATACAAAAAAAGATACGCCGCTTCCGGAGGTATTGAATCAATATGATGAATCCCTTGAATGGATGGCAGGTGAAACCTATGCGGATATATTTTTTAGTCGCGGCGAAGTTCAAAAAAATAAAATTATCTATGATATAAATGTTGTAATAAGGGATACTTTCGATTTTGATACAAGCCAAAATTCCGGTTTTATCGGTCTTATTTCCGGCATAGGTGCGCTGCTTTTTGAGGAATTCGACTGGTATTCCACATTTGATTTTCAGATAGAAATCCCCAATGACTGTGAACATTCTTTCGGTGAATGGAAAGTTGCCACAAAACCGAACTGCAGCGAAAATGGCACAGAAGAACGAACCTGCACAAACTGCGGCTGTGCCGAAACCCGTGCAACCGATGCCCTTGGTCATAGCTTCGGCGAATGGGCGGTTGAAACGGAACCTTCCTGCACCGAAAGCGGAACGGAGCGCAGGGACTGCAATAACTGTGAACATTACGAAACGAAAGAAATCATGCCGAAAGGCCATTCCTTCGGTGAATGGTACGAATCGAAAGCACCCACATATACCGAAGAGGGAGAGGAGCGCCGCGACTGCGCAAACTGCGAATATCACGAAACAAGAACTCTTGCCGCCCTTGATTATCTGCTCGGCGATTTGAACGGTGACGAAAAGATAAACGTCCTTGATGCGAACCTTGTTCGCAGATATGCGGCGGAGTTTGAGGAGCTCGACGAAAAACAGCTTGTTTCCGCCGACGTTAACGGTGACGGCAAGGTGAACGTCCTCGACGCCAACCTTATCAGAAGATTTGCGGCGAAACTGATAACCGAATTTTCTGCAAAGAACTGAAAAATCCCGAAGCCATCCGGCTTCGGGATTTTTTATATAATAAAACGGTTGCATTAAAAAAATATCGGCTGTATAATAAAATATTATTAAATAAGCGACGGGGCGTCCTCTATTATCTGTTTTTTTGGGCGGCAGGAGGTTTTTATGAAAAAATTTGCAGAAAAGATATTAAGCATTTTTCTTGCGGCGGTTATGATTTTCGGAAATGCAGGAACCGTTTTCGCCGCGGAAAGCGAGGAACAGAGCCTTGAAGAAATCATAAGACCGCAGATTGAGGCTTTCGCAAAATCCATCGACCAGGAAGACGCGGACGGCAAAGCCGCTGACGCCCTTGCCATGCACGGTATGTTCAAAAACGGAAAGGATCTCAATGTTGGGGAAGACCACGCGCTGACGGCAACCCTTGTTAATTCGGAGCTTGTTAAATTTGGGTTGACCAAGATGTGTTTGAATGCGATAAAATCAATGCAAGGCTTGGATTTGGCAGAAATGCCTTATATATCAGGTAGCTGCGGTTGGTATGAATCAAACTACTATTATGATGTTTATAATAAATTGTCAGAAGAAGATAGTATTGAAAACAAAGACTGGAGAATAACCCCAAAAGGAAAATACAGCGGAGATTTGAATAAGTATGACAGTTCGTTGCTTTGGATGGTCGGAAATGCGACAATAAAAGCTTCAATTGAACAGACAAATATTACAGAAACGAATGTTTTGTATAAAATTACTTGTACAATAAGTGATAGGTTTGATTTCAATACGAGTACAGGAGGCGGTTTTAAAGATCTTATTTCCGGAATAGGAGCAATCTTTTTCGATGAGTTTGATTGGCATTCGACTATCAGTTTTAATATTAATGTGCCGCATTCTTGCAACCATAAAACGGGGATGTATCATTGGATTTACGATGATGAAAATAAAACTCTTATTTCAGATGATTCAAATGGGTATGTTTCGAACAATGTAACTCGCCACGAATATGAAAGCGGAAAGGGAGCTTATCAAACATTCGAAGAAACTTCATACTATTACGAACTTGATGAAACTATAAGACTGTATCACAGCAAACCATGGGTTATTGAATATGATATAAAAAATCCAAAATATTTTGTTTTTTCGCCATTAGAAAACTATGCCGCAAAATCAAAACTGAGTCTTTTGCACGCAGGTACGGATAACGCTTTCTTTTGGACAACGGAGTATTTTGAAATTTCTGAAGAAGAAAGGAAAGAAAATAACCTTGGAAGCAGAGAACAGCTTTTGCGCAATTACAGTGGAATAAATTTTGATGGTTTTTTTTCCTATTCGACAGAAAAAATGTACACGTTTACATTTGAAAACAATGTTTATT
>JAFUJP010000053.1 GCA_017473745.1 Oscillospiraceae bacterium | reverse complement strand
TCTGTAATTGAACTGGCCGTTCACTACTTCAACTTTGAACGTCCTGTTCGTAAACTTAATGGAAAACCACCAGTCCTCTTCAAATCTGAACTGGTGGCTTAACTCGCTTTTTTCTGTCTACTATCTATTGACTATTTCAGATAAAATCCGTCCGCTTTGCTGGTTATTTTGAAATATATGGGGGTTCCGAAACTGTTTTTAAATATGCCGCAGAAAATAAAAATCGTTTCCTTCCATGTATCCCGTTTTTTCGAAACCATGAGCAAGATAAAATCTTTCGGCGAAGTAATTATCTTTATGACAGCCAAGCGCAATGGGCCTGATACCGAATTCTTCATAGCAAAGCCGGATGACTTTTTCCAAAACGAACCCGCCGATGCCTTTTCCGCGATAGTTTTTATCGATTATAAACCCCATAAGGCGGTAAAAGGGTTCTTTTTTCATTTCTGGCGGGTCGGTTTTCCATTCAAAAGCTTCGCCAAGAAGGATGACTCCGATATATCGGCTATAATATTTCACCGTATAGGTATGGCCTTTGCAGTTATGCTCAATTCCTTAGCGGGTAAGTTCCATAAGGGAATCTACGCTGTCAACAAAATCAAAGCTTATGTCGCTGCGGTCGATTTTTCGAACTTCTTCATAATTATTTTCGGTAAGAAGCTCGATTTCAATAAAATCATAATCGGTTTTCATATCAATCCCTCGAGCATTTTTCCGCTTCAATGGCAATGACGAGCATAAGCGTTTCGATGGCGTCCCTCGGGTCGTTGATATCAATGACATATGTATCAGTCCAGTTCCAAAGCTCTTTTGAAACGGTTGCGACAGTTTCGTTTTGCGGGCCGATTATGCTGTAATCCCATTCGAAAAAATCGCCCTCAACGTGCCAGCCGTTGCAGTCGATATTGAATGCGGGTTTGAAAAAGGTGAATTCCTTGCTGATGCAGCCGAGATAGTTTTCGCCGAGATACATTTCGAATTTAGGAAGAAAGGTGAAAATTTCTTCTTTAACGGTGCCGATCTCGTTGCCGGCGGTATCGAAAATTTTAAGGCAGTGGCCCCATGAAAGCTGGCCTTCGACGGTATAAACGGTGTTTCCGTCCTCATCAAAAATATCAAAGCTGTCAAACCAGGAGAAAAAACGCTGTTTAAATAAAAGTTTCATATACTATGCTCCTTTCAAGGGTTGTTTTCGCTTTTTTCTATATGAGCACGGATTTCATTTTCGTGCTCAACGCAAAAGCGATAGCTTTCTTCCATAAATTCCGTTATGCTCATTGAAGAAAACATTTCATAAAAAATATCAAGAATATTTCTTCCGCCGGGATTCATTGTGTAAAAATAAGGGTAAACGCAGTCTTTGGCATAGGGATTGATTGAATAAAGGCGTTCATCGCGCATTATCGTTTCAACAAGCGCTTCGCTGAGGACCCATTTGAGATTCGGCGTTTCGTATTCAGAAGAATCGTCGCGGAAATGATTTTGCCAGACATAAAACCAGACAAAATGAATTATTTCGTGAATGGAAGAACCGAGCGCGCCGTTTTCGCTGTTGAGGTAAAATACGTCGAAAGAGTGGTTTTCAAGATATCTTGGAGAAACAGGATTATATGTAACAAAACATTTCATATCGTTGAAAAGATCCGAAAGGTCAAGGCTGAAAGAATCTTCCAGAGCAGAAACAACTTGATTGCGGCATTCTTCCCAGCGGCGGTTGTATTTTTGCAGCTTTTCATCAAGAAGAGCTTTATTTTCATTTTCAAAATTTTTGAAATAGTCGGTCAAAAGTTTTGCGCGGCTTTCTTTATCAAGGGTGTTGAAATAAACGCGGTCAATATCCGGGAAGAAATGAAAGAAAGGGTCGCTCCAAAAGGCGGGAAGTTCCGGTTTTGTAAATTCCATTATACTTTCGACGGAATAATTTATGTCTGCAATAATATAGTTCAAATTCATTTTTTATATCTCCTATTTTAATAATTAAAGGAAATTATAAAATAATCATTTCGGGTCACCTCAAATATATTATAAATGGATTCAGACAATGTGTAAAGCAGTTTGACACAATTGTAACTAAATATTATAATGTTGATATATTAAGCAAAGAGGAGAAATTTATGCCGAATATCATTGAAATAACCGATTTTTCCGCGCCGGAACTCGATATATATGCGCGCCTTACGGAAGTTCAGCTTCTGAACCGCGAATTCCCGGAAAAGGGTATGTTCATTGCAGAAAGCCCAAAGGTTATCGAACGCGCCCTTGCGGCGGGATATGAGCCAGTTTCCATACTGGTTGAGGATAAACATATCGGGGGCGAAGCAAAGGATATAATCGCCGGCTGCAGGGACATTCCGGTTTTTACGGCGTCTTTCGATGTGCTTAAAGAACTTACCGGCTTTCCGCTTACAAGGGGGCTTCTTTGCGCAATGCGCAGAAAGCCGCTTTTGAGCACGCAAGAAATATGCGCCGGTGCTCAAAGAATTGCGGTGCTCGAGGAGGTTATGAACCCCACCAATATAGGTGCTATAATCCGCAGTGCGGCGGCACTCAACATTGACGCCGTGCTGCTTACAAAAGGATGCAGCAATCCTCTTTACCGCCGCGCCATCCGTGTGAGCATGGGTACGGTTTTTCAGATACCATGGACTTTTGTCGGCGAAAACTGGCAGGAGGAACTGCAAAAGCTCGGCTTCAAAACGGCCGCAATGGCCCTTTGCGACGATACCTTTTGCATTGATGACGAACGCCTTGCAAAGGAAGAAAAGCTTGCCATAATCCTCGGAACAGAGGGCGATGGCCTTGCGGCAAAAACCATTGCGGAATGTGATTATACTGTAAAAATCTCCATGGCACACGGGGTGGATTCTCTTAACGTTGCGGCGGCAAGTGCCGTTGCTTTCTGGGAACTGAGGAAGAGATAAAATGATAAAAATAGTTGATACTTATGCGGAAATTCCGTCACTGTTCGAGGACGGAAAATTCCAAATCGAAAAATGGCGCATTTACGCTGAAAAGATTTATCCTGCGCTGGCGGATATTTTTGAAAGTGAAACAGAAAACTATACAAAAAACGGAGATTATACTTTTGAAAAAGATTTTCTGCCGATTATAAACGCAGTTTGCGGCAGTTTTGAATTTGAGAAACTGCACGAAGTTTTTATTGAAGCGACAGAAAACCTCAACAGCAGAATCAAAGAAAATTTCGGCAGGGTACTTGATGCCGACGTTGTTTTCTGGCTTGGGCTCGGAACAAGCGCAGGCTGTGCCGGAGAAATAAACGGAAGAAACACAGTTTTGCTCGGTGCGGAAAAGATAATCGAGCTGGATTGGTGCTCAAAAGAGCAGATGTGCGCGCTTGTTTATCACGAGCTGGGGCATATTTTCCACAGTCAGCGCGGAAAAATGGAGCAGGCTGCGGAAGAAAACGAAAATAGCTTTGTTTATCAGCTTTTTACGGAAGGCATAGCCATGTATTTTGAGCAGACTGTTTTCGGCAATGCGGAATTTTATCACCAGGATAAAAATGGATGGAAAGCATGGTGTGACGAGCATTTTGCGGAGATGCTTGCGGATTTTGATTGCGATCTTTCGGCAATGACCAGGTTCAGCCAGAGATATTTCGGCGATTGGTGCGATTACCGCGGCCGCGGCGACGTGGGTTATTATCTCGGAACAAGATTTATATATGAGCTTTTGCAAAATTACAGTTTCGATGAAATTATAAATTTTGATATCGAAACAGTTTACGGGCATTATAAAAGCTTTGCGAAAAAACATATCGGGTAAAAAAGAAGCGTGCGCCATTTGGCAACAGCCGATAAGGAAGTATTGGAAACAAACTTAACGGCTGACAAACAGGTGTGACAACAGAACAGCGTGTATTGCAAGGCTTGCGGTACACGCTGTTTTTTTGTATTCGTTTTGGAAGTATCTTTCGTGGTAGGGCGGCTTTTTTGAGGGGCGGTGATAATCTCTCTATCCATAATTTCAAGTCAATTTGTAGGGCAAAAAG
>JAFUJP010000052.1 GCA_017473745.1 Oscillospiraceae bacterium | reverse complement strand
TTGAAGAAATCATAAAACCACCGGAAAAGGCTGTTCAAAAAGCTGAGGAGGATAAACCTTCACAGTGGGAAATAACCATTGGATCGAAGAAAAAGCCTCAATCGGAAATTAAACATGAACAGCCGAAAAGAAACAAAAAGAAAGGAGATTACGAAAGATGAAAGAACATTATATAAATGAGAAAACCGGGATAGGCTATACGTTGCGGGGAGATTATTATCTCCCCGACCTTTTACCGGCTGAAGAAGAACATGAAATTGGAATTTGGGGTCAGCGTTATCTGCGTTTCATCAAAAAGCACCGCAAAATTTTATATACAAATCTTCTCACAAGCGGCGTGCTCAACAAGCATCTCGCAGAGGCTGATACCCGTGCTCAAACCATGCTCAACGATTTAATAAAGAAATTCGCAGAGCAGGAAGGCGTAAACGAGGTGCTCAAAGAGCAAAACCAAATGGAATGGGTTGGAAAAATGAACAATATCCGAAATCGGGCGGTGGAAATTGTTCTTGATGAAATTATGAAATAAAAATTCCTGCCTTGGTTATAATAATATTGACATTATCACGGTGTACCGTTATAATTTAATCAAGGCAGGTGATTTGATTGACTATTAACGAACTCATGAAAAAGAAAAATATAACTAAATATCGTCTGTCCAAAAACAGCGGAATTCCCTATTCCACACTTACGGATATTATAAACGGCAAGGCACAGCTTGGAAAATGCAGTGCCGAAACGGTTTACCGCCTTTCAAAAGAACTCGAGATTTCGATGGAAGATTTGCTTGCGCCCTGCTTTGTTAAGCGTAGCAGTTTTGAGCTTTTCAAAAGCAATGTTTGCCACAGACTTAAAGAACTGGGTGACATTGATTTCATTATAGAAACTCTTGAAAGCAATGACATAAGAGAATATTATGACCGTAAATGGTATCCGGAAAGCTTTTATCTTCTCGCAATGCTTGATTATATCAGCCGTATAAACAATGTACCGCTTTGTGATGAATTTATAGATCTTCGCAGACAGTCATTGAGTGAAACCATTTATCCTTCAAGTGTTATAGCTATTTCGGCCGCTTCGAACAGCGATTATGCAAAAGAAAAATCTAGAAAAGAAGCAATACCCGAATTTATGAGATTCAACATCATAGAAAGCGAGGTACGAAATGTCATCTGAAAATTCAAATTATTTTACAAAAGAAAACCTCAATATCTATCTCAAAGAGCTTGGTAAAGAATACAAAAAGATAAACGGCAAAAGTATGCCGGCAGAAATCATTCTCATCGGCGGCGCTGCAATCCTTGCAAACTATGGCTTCAGAGAAATGACAACCGATGTTGATGCTGTTATCCATGCGGTTTCTTCCATGAAGGAAGCCGTAAACAGAGTTGGTGACAGATACGATCTTCCCAATGGTTGGCTAAATGCCGATTTTATGAAAACGGATTCCTATTCTTCAAAACTCGACCAGTATTCCGTCTATTATAGGGAGTTTTCCAATGTGCTCACAGTCCGCACCGTTTCTGCGGAATACCTTATAGCTATGAAACTTTGCTCCGGAAGAAAATATAAAAAAGATCTTTCGGATGTAATCGGAATTCTTGCGGAACATGAAAAACGCGGTGAACCGATCACGATGGAGCGAATAGACAAAGCTGTTACTGATTTGTATGGAAGCTGGGACAAAATTTCCGAGGATTCTGAAAACTTCATTCGGGAAGCGATGGAAAAAGGAAATTTTGAAAAAGTTTATGCCGAAATCAGCGCAGAAGAAACCAAGGCAAAAGGCTTGCTCATAAATTTTGAGCAGGATTATCCCGGCGTTACCAACACTACTAACGTGAATGATATTCTGAAAAATCTTAAGAAGAAAAAAGGAAATGAAAGATAAAAATGACCGCCTCGTGAAAACGGGGCGGCTGTTTTTTGCCTTTTTGTCGTAAGTTATTGGCTTTTTTGTGCAAAATTTTTAAGCCTTTTACTAAAATAGTTTTATTCCATTGAAAAAGCCATGCTTTTCCGTCAACACCGATAGAAGTTATTTCTGGATTAAATAATATGACAACAATATATAGTGGTCGGGTTAAAAAATAGCGGAATATGTGGTATAATAAAATAAACTGTTTTTTAATGTATCACCGTAAACAGTACAGAAGGTGAAATACGATGTATGAATTTAAGAAATCTAAAGAAACTGTGGAGACAATACTAAAATCTCCAACAAAAATTGTTGAAAAGGATAATATCCCGTCATCAGATGCTGAGTTCACTTACGAAAACGGAATTAAAGCATGGGTCGGGGCCTTATTTGTTGACATTGTAGACTCCAGTAAACTATTTCAATCTCCAAGCGAAGACACTGCCCGTATTATAAGAAGTTTTTGTTCGGAAATTATTTCGATTTTAAAGGATGACAGCAACTATCGTGAAATCGGCATTAGGGGAGACTGTGTGTACTGTATTTATAATGCAACTTACCAAACGAATTTAGTGGATATCTTTCGACACGCCTATCGGATTAATTCCTTCATGGGTATGTTGAACAAATTGCTCCAAAAGAATGGATATTCCACAATAAGAGCCGGTATCGGGGTAGGATGCAGTCATGACTTAATTATTAAGGCAGGCCAAAATGGCAGCGGCATTAATGATAAAATTTGGATTGGAAAAGCTGTTGTAGATGCAGCCCACTTGTCTGATGTTGCAAATAGAAACGGAATTTCTCCCATTGCGATGAGTCCTCTGTTCTATGATAATGTTATAGAACATTTATGCCAAGAAAACGAAAAATATAAATCGTGGATTAGTGCTCACACTTCTGGTTATTGCGGAAGTGTTGATTATTACCACTGTAACATAATAGAAACTGATTTTGATGAATGGATAGAGGAGAACATTTGATATGACAGTAACGACAGAAAAAAAGTCCAAGACCGAAGATATGCCGAATCAAGAAGATCTTGGATACAAAATTGAAATTGCAACTCAAACCCTTGACCGTAATATTAGTTTTGTTACAAATTGTGATAACAAAACTTCGATTGTCTTAGCTGCATTTGGGGTCCTTCTTGCAATCATTCTTACAAATGAAGGTTTGAATGAGATATTCAACATTGTAAAAACTTGTATCGAAACGAAGAATTTCTGCAGCATACTCTACCTACTTTGTTTTGCAGGTTCAATCTTTGTCATGGTGTTAGGAATGTTCAATCTTGGAAGTGTGTTGGTTGCAAAAACTTCGGAAGAAGCAATTGGAAGAAAAGATGAAAACTCTCGCATTTTTTTAACGGGAATAAGAAAAAGTGGCAACTACAAAACCTATAATCAGAGATTCTATGCAATGAGCAAAGAAGATCTCCTGAATGACCTAATTGAGCAGATATACATAAATGCAGATATTGCATCTATCAAATATGCTACATACAATCTAGGGCTCAGACGCACAATCATAGGTTTCGTTTTATTTATTGTGCTTCTGCTTATTGGCATTTGTATCTATTGAGGAGGATTCCATGGCAACATACGATTACAAGAAAGGTAAGGAGCGAATTGAAGATATACTCGATAATGAGTTGAAAGTTATAGAGCAGAGCGAAGTTCCAGCAGATTCTGCATTTACTTTTACAAACGGCTATTATAGTTGGGTTAGTGCGATATTTGTTGATGTGCGAGATTCTTCTACGCTTTTTGCTGATAATGACAAAGAAAAAGTTTCAAAAATAATTCGTAGTTTCACATCTGAAATAATTGAAATCTTGCGAAATGATGATAATTTACGAGAAATTGGCATCAGGGGGGATTGTGTATATGGCATTTATACCACTCCAAAACCAAGTGATATATTTGAGATCGCGGACAAAACCTTTTACATCAACACATATATGAAAATGCTTAATAAACTTCTCCAGGAGCGTTCATTACCAAAAATAAAAGTGGGGATAGGTATGTCCACAGCGCAAGAGCTTGTAATAAAAGCTGGTCGTAAAGATGTAGGGATTAACAGTAAAGTCTGGATTGGCAAAGCTGTAACACGAGCATCCAATCTTTCTTCCCTTGGAAATAAGAACGGAAATTCTGCACTAGTTTATTCAAGTTGTAGCTATCGTAACTTTATAGACAAGTTACAAGAAAGGAGCCCCAAAGAAGATGTAAAAAATTGGTTTACATATCATAATGACGAGGGTGATGGAGTGTATTACTCGGCAAGCATTATAAAAAAAGAGTTTGATAATTGGATTTCCGACGGTATGAAAGATTGATTGTTAATGTGTTTATAGAATCGAGGAGTTACTTTGACTGAAACTGAATATAAGAGGCTGCTAATCGATGTAGCTTTAATTAGTGATTATGATAAAAAAGACGAAGTGGTTGATTTGCTTCGAATATGTAATGTAACCTTTGAAAAGACGGGGGCTTTTGCTTATAGTGGTATTTGGGACCAACGAAAAGAATATATTTACTTAAGTATAATACCTGATAGGTTACTACAATTGAAAACCCACTCTAAATTCATTAAAGAATTGTGCTATGAAATCTATCCAGTAACCAATGAGTACACGTTGTCAGACATTCTTTTTAAACCAGGTGCTCTACCGGCGTTGGAAGAAGTTAGTCAAGAGATATTGTTTAAGGACATTCAAAAACAGGTTATTGAAGAAATTCAATCAGCAAAATACATTATCTGGATTGCGATGGCTTGGTTTACTGATCCAATACTATATCGAGCACTTTTGAAAAAGAAAGAAGAAGGAATTTCAATTGAGATAGTACTTGATGACAATTCTCAAAATAGAAATTCCGGATTGCCTTTTGACGATGATTTTTGTACACATTGGGTCAAAATAGAATCTTTATACAAAAATATAATGCATGATAAATTCTGCATTATTGATTTGCATACTGTTGTTCACGGAACCTTCAATTGGACAAAAGCTGCAAATTACAATAAGGAAACGATAAGTATTGATAAAAATAAGGCTACAGCTGAGAGTTTTGCAGATGAGTTTATGAAGTTGAAAAGCCATTAAGTGTTGAGGGTATCCTTTTGTACAAGTACTATACTATATTATAATTTGCACCATTTTCCAAGTTATTTCAGTAGTTGTTTGCACATTTTTCAATGTTTTTTAAGGCATTATTTGCACCTTTTTGCAAGTTAGAGATTTATTGCCACTTTTAAACAAAAATTATAAAAGCAAACTACAACTTTATCACTTTAAAGCGTTGACATGAATATTGTTTTGTGTTATACTTCTTATGCAATTTGATGTGTATTTTGTTATTACTTTCCCAAATAAGCAAATTTATTGAACAATTATTTTTATACTACATTGAAAGAAAACCGATTATAAAGTATAATTATAGTGTAATTTGCTGAAAAGAAGGGATTATATGCAACCTTATAAAGCTTGGATAGTCAGTGACACTATCGAGAAAAACAAGCGTTTATTTAAAATACCCGTCTATCAAAGAAACTATGATTGGTCTAATGTTCAGTGTGAAAAACTTTTTTCTGACATTGTTGAAGCATTTTCTTCTCAAAAAAAGCATTTTACAGGAACAATAGTTTACATAACCGGAAACCATAGTTCCAGTGTTCTGAATGAGGATCTCATTATTGATGGTCAGCAAAGGATTACTACCATAATAATTTTGCTTAAAGCGCTCTATGACAAAGCATGCGCGTTAGGTGATCCCATAACTGATGAATTGCATGATCTTCTTTTTAACCGTCATTGTGATGAAGAATTTAAGTTAAAATTAAAACCAGTTAAAGCTGATGACAAGCAATTCAAAGCTTTAATGCAAAACGATGAAAACAGTTTTAATAAAAATTCAAATATAATCCGCAATTATTATTTGTTCAACAAATTGATTGATGGCTCCATTGAAAAAGGATTATCTTTAAAAGATATTCTTGAGGGAATGAAAAAGCTTGAAATAGTCGAAATTGTTCTGGATAAATCCCAAGGTGACGATCCACAGGTTATCTTTGAAAGTATTAACTCCACTGGACTCGAATTATCTCTTGCGGATAAAGTTAGAAACTTTGTTTTAATGGACGATGAAAAGCAAGATGAGCTTTTTGAAAGATACTGGCTTCCTCTTGAAGAAACTATTGGAAATAAATATCTTGCAGACTATTTTATTACATATTTGGATTATAAAATGTCTGATAAAATATCTAAAGATAACGCCTACGATAAATTTGTAAAGTTCTGCAAAGAAAAGGAATTATCACATAAAAATATTCTTGAAGATTTGAGCAAATATGCAAAGTATTATTCTGCCTTTATTGGAAGAAATAACAGCTATAGCAGCATTATAAATAAATACTTACAGGATTTCAGAACCATTGACCAAAGTACACTCTATTCTTTCTTGTTTGATATTTTTGCTGATTATGAAGCGAATAACATAAATCATGAAACCGTTGTTCGAGTTCTCTCGTTCTTGAGAAGCTATTCTGTAAGAAGAATAGTCTGTGAAAAGTCTTCGAACTCTTTACGTGGATTATATAAAACTTTGTATAACCGTTTGTTCAAAGAGCCGGCTTACGATAAATATTACGAAAATATCTATTCGTTTTTCAAAACAACACCTACAAAAGACAAATTAATCGATGACAGTGAGTTTTACAATTCTCTGATTTATAAAAATTTGTATGCAAAAAAGAAAGTTTGCAAATTCCTGCTTTCTTCCATTGAAAACGAGCATTCTCATGAAACTCTAAACGTTGAGAATCTTTCAATCGAACATGTTCTGCCTCAAAAAGAAAACGCCCTTGTATGGAAAACGGCTTTGGGCGCTGAGTATGAAAATACTTACAATACCTATTTACATACTCTTGGTAATCTTACAATAACAGGACATAACAGTGAACTTGGAACCAAAAGTTTCAACGAAAAGAAAAAAATTATTAAAGACCTTTCTAAAGCTAATGTTCTTAATGAATTAATCCTTTCTGTTGACAATTGGAACGAGGCAAATATTCTTAACAGAGCAAAAGATTTAGCGAAAAAAGCTATTGAAATCTTTAAAATTGAAGAAGTTGAAGTAGTTAAAAAAGAAAACATTGCTCCGGATCATACTTATAACCTTAATGATTTGGAAGCAGTTGTTGGAACGACCCCTGTTTCATACACTTTTTATGGTGAAACAGTTCAAGTAAAGAACTACTCAAATATGCTTTCTTCGTTGATAAATACATTGTATGATTTGGAACCTTCCGTGTTCGAAGATTTGGCTAAAAACAAATTCAAACCTACAACAAGCGGAAGAATCTATATCAGTACAGACCAAGGCGATTTAAGAAGAAGTAAAGAAATCTCAAATACCGGTCTGTATTATGAAATTAATCTCAGCGCTGCATCCATTATTCAATTTATAAAAGTCCTTATTGAAAAGTACGATATGGATCCCGATGAATTTGAATTTGTATGTAATTGAGGATATTCTTCTGAGTACATTTTGAGTACAGGGTTTCCGGATAATAAAAGCGGCGGTTCAGAAGAACCGCATAAGTAAAGGATAAAATCGTGTAGCGATGTCGCTACTCTTACAAAATCAAGGCTTCCCAAGCCGAGTGGGAATAACCACATATTAATTTTAAGTGGTATGAAATCACCTTATTTCATACCACTTTTTTGTTTTAGTGTGTGGGATTTTTATCAACGATTATAAGAAAATGATAAGGATTATATTCCAAGATTACTTTAGCAAACTGTAATATTAGCTATTAACAGAACTCACCTCTGTGTATAAAACTTAACGCTCTTGGTACAATCTTAGATATAGCTTCAACAAACTTATTGATTTGTTCGGTTAATATTATTATAATAGTGTATAATGAGTTTATATTCATGAAAAACAACATCCACACTAAAGGAGGATATGAAGTGTATACCGTACCAATTTCTGACTATCCAAGCGCCAAAGATTGGAGCGAAAAAATACATTCCACCCCAAGTATACCTGGTGGAAAGAACGTTGTAGTGTCTAATCTAAAAAAGTTATTGCTCGCTGTTCAAAATAATGCTCCTTTAGATCAAGTGCCACAATTAGAAGAAAGTAACAGTAAAAGCACATTGAATCAGTTATGTATTCATCAATTAAGCCCAATGAACTTTGTTGAACGATCAAGCGACGGCAAGTGGTTGTTGACAAAGTGCGCAAAAAAATGGATTGAATCTGAGGATGAATTATATCTTGCCGCTTATTTTTGCGCTAATGTTAAGTTTTTTGCGGAAATTCTATTTTATCTCGATTCTCCTAAAACGTCGCGTGAGTTATTTAATATTGCTGTTAATGAATATGACATGGCGTGGAAAATAACTACAACCATTAACAATCGTTTAGTATGGTTAAGACAATTTGGATTAATTGAATTTCAGGAATTTTCTTTGCTTTATAGTATTACCGATAAGGGAAAAGCGTTTATTAAAACAGTGAATCCCATTATGCCCGAAAGTATATCGCATAGTGGCGATGAAACCTTATCTGAAGATGAATTGGTTCTCGATGAGCAATTTATTACATATTTTCGTGAAAACAAGACTTCAGTAAGGAAAGTGGGCTTTGGATATATTCCAGGAAAAATCAACGAATTTGAAAATACATTATCCGACTTTCTAACTCAAATAAACAAGGACAATAAAATCGAATCTATAAATAGCTACGCACTTAAAAAATACAACATCAAGGATTCATCGACCCGAAGTGCATTGAATACTATTTCAGCAATGGGGCTTATTGTACGGAAAACAAATACGTCTTATGCTATAACTGATCTTGGGTCTTATTGGATGGAGAGCCAAGAGTTTTTGTCTCTGTTACCGTTGTTCCAATTAAAATATCTGTTTTTCTTTGAAATCCTCACGGAGTTAAAAGATAGCACCCTTTCCGCCAAAGAACTTGCAACCCTTGCAAAAGTTTCCTACGGATTTGATAAGGACAATGTATTTGAAATTAATAATCGTATTGCTATTCTAAAACAAGCAAAATTAATAATAAATCTTTCAGCAGAAAGATTTACCTTGACGAATAGGGGTAAGTTGTTTTTAGAGAAATATGGCAACACTTTTGGTATTGAAAAACCCGAAGTAAATACCAATGGAACTGCTGCTGTAGATAATATTGACATTGTGTCTGAACTCAGAATGGCATCAAAAGACTCTTATAATCCAGATAGGTTTGAAAAAGTTGTAAAGGATTTCTTTTCTTTGATAGGTTTCGATGCCGAATGGCTTGGAGGGGCAGGAAAAACAGATGTATTACTAAAATCAACTGGTTCGCCATTAGATTATTATGTAGTAACAGTTGATGCTAAAGCAACATCTTCAAGTGCAGTGACGGACGGACTTGTTGATTTTGATACATTAAAGGAGCATCAAAAGAAACATGGTTCTAATTATATTGCGGTTGTTGGTAGGGATTTTAACGAAAGATTGATAAGGAGAGCTACTGAACATCACGTTGTTCTCTTTGACATAGATACATTGGAAGAATTTTTGAATATACATCAAAAAACGCCCCAGAAAATCGCAACATATCGAAAAGTGTTTGAACAATCCGGAAAAGCAGATTTGTCTATATTGGATGCTGATATTCGGAAAGCCGAAAGCAGTTGTTCTTTACTTATTGGGATAATGCAATGCCTTATTGATGAGAGTGAAGACCCAATTACAAAGGGACAACTTTCGGTTCGTGATTTGTATATGACTTTGCGCAGGAATCCAAATCTTGTTTCTACACCTACTATTAATGAAATTGAAATTGCTTTGCATTTTCTTTCTTCCCCAATTATAGGCTGTGTGGCAAAGGAAAAAGATTTCTACTACGCAACAGCTTCACTCAAAGACATGGCTAGAATACTGAATTTTTTGAGGGAAAAATGTTGCTAGGCAGACTCGGTATGTGTTTCTGTAGAAAAAAGCAACATATTACCTCAATTAATTAGGATTTTATCACCGCTGATAAGATTTTGATAAGCATCCATCGTACAGCTACAATAATATGGGCAATCAAAATAATCAGAACAGCAGGTGCAATATCTTCTAAACAAAATTGTTTAAGACACAAGTCCCTGCAACGAGTGGGAATAACCCAAATAAAAAAACAAGCCTTCCGGCAAACGCCGGAAGGCTTGTTTTATTGCATATTCATCATGTTTTCAAAAATTTCGGATATTTCGAGGTATTCCTTCCAGGTTTTTTCAAGGTGTTTTTTGCCCTCTTCGGTGATGGAATAATAGCTTCGGGCACGGCCGTCGGCAACCTCGGTTGAAGAAACACAGATATAGCCCTGCTCTTCAAGGCGGTATAAAACCGGATAGAGGATGGAGATCATATATTTTCCGTCGCTTCGGTTTTTAAGTTCCGCGGTTATTTCATATCCGTACATCGGTTTTTCGCTTAAAAACCGAAGCACCACAAGCGGGCTTGTTGCGCGCTTGAAATAGGAAATAAAAGAATGACCCGTGTTTTCTCTTTCCAACGAAGCTTCCTCCCCTTTCCCGAAAAATAACCTTTGCACAAAATGCTATTTTAAAATATAGCACACATTTTTCGAAAAATCAATATATAGCATTGACAAATATCAGCGTACATGATATAAATATATCAGAACCATTAAAAAATTCTTCTTTGCAATGGGGGTATCGTATGGATATTAAAAAAAGATTTTTCAGAAAACCCGCAACAACCGTCCTCTGGATGATCCTTGTTGTTGCAATGGCATTGCTTTTGGGAGTTGGCACCGCGCTTTTTTATTCGACCGAAAGCCTTTTGCCGATGCTGGACGAAAGCCATACCTCTGTCGCCCTCAGAACCGACCGCGCTTACGAAAAAATAAGCATTGACGGCGGAACGATGTGGAGCTTCGGACTTAAATCCTTCACCCAGGAAGATTACGATTATTTTATGGGGCTTGATTCTGTAAAAGAAATATACTTTCATACCCTTACCGGCGGATATATTCCGGAACTTAACGCCCTTCCGGGAATAGAGCTGAAACACGGTGACCATTTCGAAGCTTATGCCGATTCAAGCGACAGCTATGATATGGTTGCTTTTGTGGGAACGGTTTTGGATATCTATTCCAAAAATGATTACGGAACCCAGGATTTAAGCGGCATCGGCTTCGGTGCGGAAGAACCCCATATATCCGTTAGTGCGGAAATAAAAATAGATAAGATCCTTTCCGCCAACCCGGATTATATTTTCTCCGACGGAATCAAATACAGCGGAAACGTGGATTGCTCGTTTGCTTTATACGGAGAAGAAGCTCTTGATTTTTTGGAAACAGGGGCACAGTATATTTTTGCCGGGGAATATGCTCCGGAAACATTCAATGACCCCGAAACTTTGGAACCGCTTAACCCTTCAATGTATATGGGAATAAATTCCGTTGCACAAAACGGCACCCTTCGGGAATACCGCTACACTTATTATCATCTAACCGATACAACCGAGATTGATTTGGTCCGCCCCATAGCGGAAAAACTTGAAGTTCCCGCTGAAGAATTTCTTGCAGATGAAGCAAATTCCGAATGGGCGGATTATATTAAAATTTTGGATAATACGCAGCAAAGCTTTCCCGTTATCGGAACAGACAGCCTTGAAAGCATATATATGTTCCTTTCGGAAGATACTTCCATAGTCGAGGGCAGAACCTTTACGGAAGATGAATATTCCTCCGGCGCAAGGGTTTGCATCATAAGTGAAACCGTCGCTAAAAAATCCGGAGTGACTTTGGGCGATACCGTTCATATTTCCCAGTTTATTTGCAGCGAAAAGTTTAACCACTCTACGAATCTTTATTATATTGACGGTATGCTCAACAATCCTTCCATCGGCGAACCCATACCGGATATGGAATACCTTACCGAAAACGAAGAATTTACCGTTATCGGCATCTATCGCCAGACAAACGAATGGGAAGAAACCTCCTATTCCGTAACACCGAACACGGTTTTTATCCCCAAAAAGGCGCAGATAGAAGGCGGCTTCGGCGGCATAACTTATAAAGAAATCAGAACAAGAATTGATTCTGAAGGAAATGAAGTGGAATATTATGAACCGATTGACCGCGGCGCTTACGGAATTTATTTTTCCATGCTTTTGAAAAACGGAGCCATGGAAGAATTCAAAAACGATATTGCCGGAACCGATTGGGAAAAGGAATTCAGCCTTTTCAGCCAGGGCTATGAAGGACTTATCGGAAGCATTGAAGAAATTTCAAAATCCGCCCAAAACCTTCTTACGCTTGCGGTTTTCGGTTGGTTCATGCTTCTCGCCCTTTATATTCTTATATATCAAAACGGCCAGCGCCGCAATATCGGAATAATGCGTTCCCTCGGCGCAAGACCCAAACAGGCAAGGAATTATCTTTTCATAAGCGGTTTTGGTCTTGGGGCGGTTTGCATAGTTATCGGAACGGCTCTTACCGCTCTCGGGAATGATTCCATCAACACAAAACTGCTCGAAACCATGACAGCCCAAACCACCATGGAACAGTTCAGCGGCGGAATGGAACTGAGCAGCGAGATGCTCGAACAAATGGTGCTGCAAAGCCAGCTTCCTGTTCACGTTCTTATAATCATTGCCTGCATCCAGATCGCGGTGCTTGCGGCGGTTCTTTGGATACACGCGGCTTCGCTTTCAAAGAAAGAGCCGAGAAAGCTTTTGGAGGTTTGATTTTATGGATCCTTATCTGTTCAAACGGCTTTTGCGAAGGCCCTGGATAAGCCTTTGCACGGTTTTTATAAGTCTTGTGCTCTGTGTGCTTATAAGCTATATTTTCAGCTATCGCGATGAACAAAAAATCGGCCTTGAAGAAGCGGTGCAGTCCTATGACGTTCTTTGCGTTGTAACCGACGCGAAAGGAACAAAATCCTCCGGTCTTCGGATGGACGAATCCTATATGGATTTCGTTATGGATCCCGAATCCTCCCTTGCGCCTTATATAAGCGATTTGAGGATAACAAAGGAATTCAAATTTTCCGCCCCGGGCTACGGAATAAGCACTTTGGGCAGCGTTGATTACACCCCGCTCACAGGCGTTATAAGCGAACGCTGTTCCGATACTCTCAACCCGGAATTCGGTGCGGAGATAACCTATCTTGAAGAAGATTTTTATGAAAGAACCGATTATATCTGCATCCTTTCGGAAGAGCTTTATTATGAGCTTGGCGAAGAAAAGACAATCCGCCTTAACGTGACGGATCCCGTTGTTGACCAGAACCGCGAACCCGGGGTCGGGAAAGGTACTATCGAATTCAAAGCGGTGGGTTATTATCCCGGCCGCGGAAGCAGTATATTCATGCCTTTCGGTGCGGCGCTTAAGCTTTCGGAAGAGATTTCCGGCCGGGTTTCCTGCGATTCCATTTCGTTCATCGCTTCGGATAACCGAAAGCTCGATATGATTTCCTCTGCGGCTTCCGAAAAATTCGGGGCGGCAGATCCCCTTGCCCATGCGAGTGACGAATCCTTTGCTCTTATAATTTTCGACGAGCAATACCGCTCTTCCGTTGCGGCCATGGAACAGAATATACGCCGCACGGATATTCTGATCCCGCTGTTATTCCTTCTCGGGGCAGGAACGGGCTTTTTGGCAAGCTTTCTTTCAACGAGAAACGAAAACCGAACCTATGCCCTTATGCGTACCCTTGGCATGACCCGCAAAAAGCTTTTCTTTTCGATTCTGCGGGAACAAACTGTTCCGGCAGTTATTCCGGCACTTGCGGCATCGGTTTTTGCCGGGGCTTTTATCCCGATATCAATCTATCTTGCATTTTACGTTATCGGCTGTGCCGCCTGCGCATTTAAAGTCATCAAAGCGGCACCCACTTCGATTTTAAGGGAACAGGAGTGAAAAATATGGATATTCTTACTGCAAAAAACGCTTCTTTTGCTTATCAGAACAAATCCCAGACTGTAAGGGCCGTTCGGGAAGTATCCTGCGGTTTCGAGCTTGGAAAATGCTATGCCATAGTCGGCAAAAGCGGAAGCGGAAAAACAACCCTGCTTTCACTGCTTGCGGGGCTTGAACTCCCCACAGAGGGCGAGATCCTTTTCGACGGAAAATCCACCGCGCAAATCGACTGTGACGAATACCGCCGGGATCACGCGGCGGTTATCTATCAGAATTACAACCTCTTTCCCCTTTTAACGGCGGAAGAAAACGTTCTCTATCCTCTGAAGCTGAAGAAAGCAGAAAGAGCCGCTTCCAAAGAAGCTGCAAAAAGGCATCTCAACGCCGTTGGAATAGATGATTCAAAATTCAAAAGATTCCCTTCCCAGCTTTCCGGCGGCGAACAGCAAAGGGTCGCCATTGCCCGAACCCTTGCGGCGGGGAACCGCATAATCCTTGCGGATGAACCCACCGGCAACCTTGATATCACCAACGGCGAACAGGTTGTTGAAATCCTTTTGCGCCTTGCCCATGAAGAAAACCGCTGTGTTATCATCGTCACCCACGATCTCGAAATTGCTTCGCAGACTGACGAGGTTTTTATGATGCGCGACGGAATGCTCGAACAGGATATATAAAAATAAAACGCATAAAAAAGTGCCGGAGGGGAAATCCCATCCGGCACTTTGCTTTATATTCAATTATTTTTTGGGGTCAACAAGAATTTTGATTTCGGTTCCGCTGCCGGAAGTAAGGCGCTCGAAAGCTTTCTGGGTATCATCAAGGCTTACGATGTCGTCAACAAATTTGAGCACATCGATTTCTTTGTTTGCGATCATGTCGATGCATTTTTCAAATTCTTCGACAGTGTATGCGATGGCGCCGTAAACTTTGAGTTCCTTCGTAACGGCCATAACGCTGAAAATTGCTTCCGGTTTCTGAGAAACACCGACAAGAACCATGGTGCCGCCGGGTTTAACGGTGAAGATACCGCTGTTGATTGCGGGAGCAATGCCGACACATTCAAAAACAACGTCAAATCCTCCAAGGGTATCGGTCATTGCTTTTGCGGCAAATTCCGGGTCTTTTGCGTCATAGAATTTATCTGCAACGCCAAGGGTTACTGCTTTTTCACCGCGTTTTTCGTTGGTTTCGGAAACTGCAACAAAAGAAGCACCTGCTTTTTTCGCGAACATAGCACAGCCAAGACCGATAACGCCGGCGCCGATTACAAGAACTTTTGCGCCTTCTTTGATGTTCGCAAGGTTTGCCGCGTGATAGCTTACGGCAGTGGGTTCGACCATTGCGCCTTCCTCATCGTTTACGGAATCCGGAAGTTTTCTTACCATATCGGCACGATAGGAAAGTTTTTCAGCCATGGAACCGGGGTTATCAAGGGAAAGGCCAAGCGCATGGTTCCAGGTTACTGCGCAATACTGGGGGTTTTCGCTTTTGCAGGCTTCGCATTCGCCGCAGGGAGAAATGGGAAGGGCGGTAACTCTGTCGCCCACTTTAAGGTCATCTCTGCTGCCCGGATCGAGAACAACGCCGGAAAATTCATGGCCCATAACAAGGCCAAGGGGTGCGCCCGCATCCCAGTTATGTATATCGCTGCCGCAGATGCCGGCTTTTTTGACTTCAACAACAACTCTTCCGTCAACGGAAACGGGATCGGCAATTTCTTTTACTTCAAGGCTTTTTACGCCGTTTATGGCAGTACATTTCATAAAAAACTTTCCTCCTGTTTGACTTTTATTTGACACCAGTGTATCATATCTATGTACCAAAGGTCAATAAAAATGTTAAAGATTTGACACTTCGTAAGGAGAAATGTTTCATATTATGGAAAGAAAGCCTTATAAAAATGCTGTTGAAAATGAACAGAACATAATTTTTGCTCTTGCCGAAATTATGAATACAAAGCCTTTTCATCAGATAACCGTCGCGGAAGTCTGTAAAAAAGCCGGAGTCAGCAAAAATACCTTTTATCGCCACTTTGAAAACCTTTCGGATATCATATACCGCAGCATCGGTGAAATAAATAACCGCCTTGTCGAAAAAACCTATGCCACCGAAAGCCACAGCATCAACGATTTTATAACTCTTGTGTGCAACACATGGTATGAAAACCGGCTGATTTATAAAGGCTTCACCCAGGATGAAGTGATTTATATCATTCGCGGATATATCAAAAAGGATATCATGGAAATGTATGAAAAATTCGGAATAAGAAACTCCGATGACGGTCTTTTCTTCGAGTTTTTCTCGACGGTTTTCTGTATGTTCCTTAAATGGTGGAGCTCCCGCGATTTTTCGGAAACGCCGGAAGAAATCGCCAAAAATATAAAGGATTATCTTTGCGGAAACGTTCTCGAACGCATAGAAAAATATCTTTAACAATAAAAAGCCCGTTTGTTTTGAAAAAAATCAAAGCAAGCGGGCTTTTTTGTGACAAAATCACGGAAATTCCGCAAAAAATAAGGGTATAATTAAACCGCAGAATAAATATAAGGAGGGCGACACAATGTCCGATATAAATAAAAGTATCAAAAAATACCGTTCACTTTCAAACGCGGTTTTGCTTGACGTGCGTACCCTTCAGGAATATCTCGACGGGCACATTCCGGATAGCCGGAACGTCCCCGTTCAGGTTATCGAAAGGGTTTGCGATATGGTTGAAAACAAAAGCACCCCGCTCTTCGTTTATTGCAGAAGCGGCGCAAGAAGCCGCACCGCGGCCCGTCTTCTCAAAAATATGGGCTATGACAACGTCATGGATATCGGCGGCATAAACGCCTATTCCGGAAGGATAGATTAAAAAACGAGGCACTTCTTTACGAAGTGCCTCGTTTGCATAAACCTTTGATTTTTTACAAAAATCAGTCGTTGGTGTAGTTATCGAAATAACCCTGAATGAGGATAACCGGGGTGCCTTTATCGCCGGAACCGGAGGTAAGGTCGCAAAGGGAACCGATAAGGTCGGTAAGCTGGCGGGGGGTAGTTCCTTCAGAAGCCATGTTGCCCACAAGGTTGGCATCCTTTGCTTTGATGCTTTCGGAAATTGCTTTTTTGAGTTCCTCGCCGGAAAGGTTGCTGAAATCGTTATCCGCAAGGTATTTGAGCTTAAGCTCGTTGGGGGTTCCGAGAAGGCCTTCGGTGTGGAAAGGAGAAACGACCGGGTCTGCGAGTTCCCAGATTTTGCCCTGGGGGTCTTTGAAGGCGCCGTCGCCGTAAACCATTACTTCAACGTGTTTGCCGGTGGCATCAAGAACGCGTTTCTGAATATCGAGAACAAGCTCCTGGCTGTCGCGGGGGAAGAGTTTTACGGTGTTTTCGGTTGCTTTGTTGGAACCGAGAAGACCGTATTTTTCGTTATAGCCGCCGCTGATGGGAGCGGTAAGGATATCATCAAGGCCAAGAACGATTTTTGCGCCTGCGGCTTTAAGGATGCGTTTGTTTCTTGCGCGGGTGTGGATATCACAGGTAAGAACTACGTCGGTATAATCAAGAATTGCTTTTGCATGGTTTGCGAAAACGATTTCGACCTCTGCGCCCTCTTCACGAACAAGTTTGCCGTAATATTCAACGTAATCAACGCCGGTGAACTGATGTCTGTTTTCGCCGAAAAGTTCGCGGTATTTTTCAAGAGAAAGAACGTCGGAATAGGGGTTAACGCCCGCTTCGTCGAGTTTATCAAGGCTTACAAGCTCGTTGCCCACTTCGTCGGAAGGATAGCTGAGCATAAGAACGACCTTTTTGCAGCCTCTTGCAATTCCGCGAAGGCAGATCGCAAAGCGGTTTCTTGAAAGGATCGGGAAGATTACGCCGACGGTTTCTCCGCCAAGCTTTGCTTTAACGTCAGCAGCGATGTCATCAACGGATGCATAGTTTCCCTGTGCCCTTGCAACAACGGATTCGGTAACGGCTATAACGTCGCGGTTGCGGATTTCAAAGCCTTCGCTTTCGGCCGCTTCAAGAACGCAGGCGGTTACCATCTCGCCAAGATTATCCCCCTGGCGGAAGATGGGGCAGCGGATGCCACGGGATACGGTACCAACTTTTCTGGTGTTTGCCATAAAAAACAGATCCTTTCTATATAAAGACTTTTTTTAACTATTGTAAAAAAGCCCTTTTTTCGCAATATTCAAGCGAAAAAACATTATCTACAACAGAATATTATACATAAATATAGTCTTTTCCGCAAGATGTTTTTTATAAATTTAAAAAGTAACTGAAGTAAAAATTTTTTCCATGGATTTGTAATTTTTTGTAATAAAATGACAGTAAAAGGAAAATTTATATTGCAGGCTTCATTTTCTTCCTCTTTCGGAAATAAAAAAGAGCTTTCCCCTTCCCCCATTAAATAATACCCGAAAGGATTTCCCCGGATAAAAAACGCCCCCACTTTTTTGTGAGAGGCGTCTTTTTTCATTTTCCGGATATTTTCTTAAGGGGCTTTAATATATGGGGCAAAATCGCGCCGAAAACGAACGCAATAATAACCCCGACGAGGATTCTTAAAACAACATCAACAAAAACCGCCGCATAGTGGTAACCCATTATCCACGCATCTGCATACAAAATGACGGTATTCAGCGCGGTTACAACAAGCGCGCTGGAAATAGTTATAAGCTGGGTCTGTTTGAAGTTCATATCAAAATTATGATGCTTTGCGTAAAGACCGATCAAAAGTCCCCGAACTCCCGCAGGAATTATCCAAAGAACCGTCGTCGGGCCAAGGCCCCAGGTAATAAGCTGATTGATAAAGCTTCCGCAAAGGCCAATCAGCATTCCGTCAATGGGCCCGAAAAGAGCCGCTCCCACTATTATGGGAAGGCTGTCGAGGGTGAATTTCATATTGCCGAGGTTTATTGTGGCAACAATGCTGAGCACGACATACATCGCAATGAGCATGGCGTTTGTAACAAGGCGTTTCGGTTTCATGGTATCTGCGCCTCCTTATTTGTGATGAAAATACAGCGGCGGGAGCAAGCTCCCGCCCTGCGGTACTAAATTAAACGTTGAAGAGGAATTCGACTATATCGCCGTCCTGCATAACGTATTCCTTGCCTTCGTTTCTCATAAGGCCTTTTTCCTTTGCTGCGTTCCAGGAACCGAGCGCCACAAGGTCATCGTATTTGACGATTTCCGCACGGATAAAGCCTTTTTCAAAGTCGGAATGGATCGCTCCGGCGGCTTTGGGGGCTTTTGTGCCCTTCTTTATGGTCCATGCGCGAACTTCCTTCTTGCCCGCGGTAAGATAGCTCATAAGGCCGAGAAGGTCATAGCTGGCCTTTATCATTCTGTCAAGGCCGGATTCTTCAAGATTTATTTCCGCAAGGAATTCTTTCTTTTCGTCCGCATCCATATCGGAAATTTCTTCCTCGAATTTTGCGCAGACGGGCATAACCGCGGAATGTTCCGAAGCGGCTATCTCCTCGACCGCTTTAAGGTTTTCGTTGGTTTCAACGCCGTTTATAAAGTCGTCTTCGCTCATATTTGCGGCATAGATAATGGGCTTGTTGGAAAGAAGAGGAAGAGCGTTGATGATCTCTTTTTCTTCTTCGTCACAGGCAAAAGCACGGGCGGATTTGCCTTCTTCAAGGTGTTCTTTAAGCTTTTTGAGAAGGTCAAGCTCATCAGCAAGGCTTCTGTCGCCTTTAAGGTCTTTTTCGACCCTTGCTATGCGGCGGTCGAGAATTTCGATATCGGAAAAGATGAGCTCGAGGTTGATAACTTCGATATCTCTTCCGGCGTTGACGGAACCGTCAACATGGATAACGTTATCATCGCTGAAGCAGCGAACGACGTGGATAAGCGCATCCACCTCGCGGATATTTGCGAGGAATTTATTGCCGAGGCCCTCGCCTTTTGCGGCGCCTTTAACAAGGCCCGCAATATCAACGAATTCAACGGTTGCGGGGGTATATTTTTCCGGCTCGTAAATTTCGGCAAGCTTATCAAGGCGGGGTTCCGGAACGGCGACCACGCCCACGTTGGGCTCGATGGTGCAGAAAGGATAGTTTGCCGCCTGGGCGCCGGCATTGGTGATAGCATTAAAAAGGGTGGATTTTCCTACGTTGGGAAGTCCGATCATTCCGAGTTTCATAACTTAAAACGTCCTTTTCTTTCTTATTGTTCTGATTAAAAAAGCGGCATCCGCTATTATTACATCATAATTATACAGCAAATCGCCGAATTAACAAGAGAATTTATGAAAAAATCCAAAAAATGTTCAAGAAGTGTTAACTATTCCGCCGAAAAATGCGCTATAATAGAATAAATAGCCTTCCCCTTGGGGGGAAGGTGGCATTCCCGTAAGGAAATGACGGATGAGGTGTAGCCGCAAAGCGGCGTTATACAATTATCTGCATACGAATCCTATAGCAAAGAGGAGGACAAAATAAATGACAAACACAAAAATTCTTGTGGCGGATGATGACAAAAACATCTGCGAACTTTTAAGAATGTATCTTGAAAAAGAGGGCTATTCCGTTGTGCTTGCGGCCAACGGCGAAGAAGCTCTTGCAAAATTCGACGAAGAGAATCCGGATATTCTTTTGCTCGACGTTATGATGCCCCGTCTTGACGGATGGCAGGTTTGCCGCGAGCTTCGCAAAAAATCCGAATGCCCCATTATTATGATAACCGCAAAGGGCGAAACTTTTGATAAGGTTCTCGGCCTTGAACTGGGCGCGGATGACTATGTTGTAAAGCCCTTTGAGCCGAAGGAAATTATCGCCCGCATCAAGGCGGTTTTGAGAAGAACCGGAAAAGCTTCTGCCGAAGCGGATAAAAAAGAAGTAAACTTTGAAAAGCTTACCGTAAATATGACCAAATACGAGCTTAAAGTTGACGGAAAAGTGATCGATACCCCTCCCAAAGAGCTCGAGCTTCTTTTCCACCTTGCATCGAACCCGAACCGCGTTTATACCCGCGACCAGCTTCTTGACGAAGTCTGGGGCTTTGAATATTACGGAGATTCCAGAACCGTTGACGTTCATATAAAACGCCTTCGCGAAAAGCTTGAAGGGGTTTCTGAAAAATGGAGCCTTAAAACCGTTTGGGGCGTCGGATATAAATTTGAAACGAAAGATGACTGATGATGTCGAAGTTTAAGCAAAGTTTAAGAAAATCGCTGTTCAACCGGTATTTCGCCATCTGCTCCGCTGTCATCCTTGCGACAGTGACCCTTATGGGCGGGCTTGTCATCGGTTTTTCGGCAACTTATTTCGGCGAAACAAGCCAGGAATCGCTTCGCAAAAACGCGGAACAGGCCGCCCAGATAACCCTTGCCGGTATGGAGGATTACAATTACCTTAAAGTGCCCGTGGCAACTGTGCAGAACGGATACAGAATCATTTCGGCAACGACGGAATCTTATATTTTTCTGGTGAACCTTGACGGCAAAACCCTCATCTGCTCCGAAGGCGAAAACTGCAACCACAGAACATACAGCATTTCGGAAGACGTTATGGAAAAGGCCATCTCCGGTGAATACGACGGTTCCGGAACGCTCGGCGGAATATACGATACTTCCCACTACACTGTGGGAATACCCATAAAACACCATGACGAAACCCTTGCGGTGCTTTTCGCTTCAACCGAAGCAACGGACGTTTGGTATTTCATCATGGACCTTATGGATATAATCTTTTTCTGTGCCCTTATAGCAACGGTTATATCCTCGGTGGCCATCTATTTCGTAACAAATAAGATGACCCGCCCCCTTCGCGAAATGGCCGCCGCGGCAAAAAGCTTTTCCACCGGCGATTTCACCGTTCGCGTTCAGGCGGAAGGTGAGGACGAGATCGCCCAGCTTGCCCGTTCGTTCAACCACATGGCAGATTCCGTTGCGGATCTTGAATCCGTAAGGCGAAGTTTTATTGCGAACGTTTCGCACGAACTTAAAACCCCGATGATGACCATCGGCGGCTTTATCGACGGAATCCTTGACGGAACCGTTCCCGATGAAAAACGCCGGCAATATCTCGAAGTCGTTTCGGAAGAGATAAAACGCCTTTCAAGAATGGTAAAATCCATGCTCAGCATCGCAAGGATAGAAGCCGGCGATATGAAGCTTAACCCCACTAATTTTGATATAAACGAGCTTGTCTGCCGAACGGTTTTTGCCTTCGAGCAGAAAATCGAAGCGAAAAATCTCGAAATAATGGGTCTTGAATCCGACGAGGTTTATGTCAGCGCCGACAGCGACCTTATACATCAGGTTATTTATAACCTTATAGATAACGCGGTGAAATTTGTTGATGAGGGCGGTTGCATCTCCTTCGCCTATACCGTAAAGGACGGAAGCGTTTTTGTTTCCGTAAAGAATACCGGCGCAGGCATTGCCCAACAGGAACTTCCGCGGCTTTTCGACAGATTTTATAAAACGGATAAATCCCGCAGCCTTGATAAAACCGGGGTCGGCCTTGGGCTTTATATAGTACAGACCATAGTAAACCAGCACAAGGGCGATTTGCTTGTAAAGAGCGTCGAAGGGGAATATACCGAATTCACCTTCTCCGTCCCCGCTGCGGATCCGAAAGCGGTTAAAGAAATGAACAAACGCCGGGTTATTGATGAAGCTGAAAAAAACACCACCTGATTTTCAGCAAAAAAGTACAGAAAATTCAAGCGCTGTTTATTTTTATTTAACATTTTAAGGTTAGAATATAACCATTAAGAAATCCACCCCCAAAAAGAGGTATTCAATATGGACGAATTTGAAAAAAACGAAATGAACGAATCCCCCGTTGAGGAAGTTAAGGAAGAACCCAATGCTTCCGAACAGGCTGAACCTTCCGCCGGCACCGAAAGGAACACAAACGCTCCTTCCGGCTGGACCTATTCCGCAAACACCAACCAATACGTTTCATGGGATGGGAACGGCGACCCTAACAACACCCATTGGAACCCGGGCCCCCAGCCGCGAACCGAACAGCAGCCGCCCAGAAGGGAATACGGAACGCAGTATGGCTATTACGGCGGCCCCCAGCAGACCAATTATTACAGCAGCAACGGAAATTATCAGTGGGATTTCAATAAATACGAAAGCGCCGAAGCAGCCAAAGCGCCGAAGAAAAAATCTTCGGGCAAAGGCTTCAAGGTATTTATCGGCATCATCGCCGCGGTTCTTTGCATCTGTGTGATTTCCCTTACTTCCGTCGGAATTTATAAGCTCATAACTGCCGGCAACAACGAACTCGGCCAGACTCTTCCCGGAAACGATAATATCATCGGTTCCCAGGATGGCCAGCAAAACGAAACCGAAACCCCGGATATCAGCCTTCACGACGTTCCGAAAGACGGCACCGTTTCCACCGACGGAAGCCTTTCTGCCACCGAAGTTTATAAAGCCGTAAGCCCTTCGGTAGTAGGCGTTGTTCAGTATCAATACAGCTATTCCCTTGAACCCGCAGGTTCCGGTTCCGGAATCATCATCAGCGATGACGGTTATATCGTAACCAACGCCCACGTTATTGAAGGTGCCGAAACCGTTAAAGTTGTTCTTTATAACGAAGAAGAATATGAAGCCCTTGTCGTAGGTTCCGATTCCCAGACGGATATCGCCGTTCTCAAAATCGGTGCCAAAAATCTTGTAAGCGCGGAATTCGGCGATTCCGAACAGGTTGAAATCGGCGAAACCGTTTACGCCATCGGCAACCCGGGCGGCCTTACCCTTCAATCCAGCTTTACCGACGGCATCATCAGCGGCCTTAACCGCGTTATCTCCACCGATGACAGCGTTTATACCATGACGGTCCTCCAGACCAACGCTGCCATCAACCCGGGCAACTCCGGCGGCGCCCTTGTTAACGAATACGGCCAGGTTATCGGAATCACAAGTTCCAAAATCGTTTCCACCGATTACGAGGGCATCGGTTTTGCAATTCCCACCGCCACCGCAAAGCCCATTATCGAAGAGATCATTACGAACGGCTATGTTTCCGGAAGACCGAAGCTCGGTATTTCCTGCACCACCATTGATTCCGTCACCGCAAAATATTACGAAGTTCCCGAAGGCGTTCAGATAATCACCATCGAAGAGGACAGCTGCTTTATCGGAACCGAAGCCAAGGTCGGCGATATCATCATCGCTTTTGACGGCAAGGAAGTCACCTCCCTCGAGGATCTTCAAAGCTATCTTGCGGAATGTTCCCCCGGCGACATGATTACAATCACCCTTTACCGCTATTCCGCCACAAGGATGAACGACCTTACCCTTAACGTCACCGTAAAACTTGCGGAAAGCAAAGGATAATTCCTATTTCTTCCTAATACATTTTTTGAAAAAGCCTTTCGTTCTGAAGGGCTTTTTCTTTGCCGAAACAGCAAAAAGCGGAACGCCTTTTCCGGCGTTCCGCTTTATTTATACCAACTTTTTAAGAAGCTCTTCGGGTTCAACGCCGTAAAGCTTTGCTATGGCAATAAGATTTGTCGTGCTGGGTTCCGAAGTTCCGTTTTCCCATTTCGACACCGCCTGGCGCGAAAGCCCAAGGCTTTCGGCGACAAATTCCTGGGTCATATTCCGCTCGGTGCGAAGTTCTTTCAGCGTTTCACCGAGGGTCTTGCGTATTTCTTCCTGCTGGGGGGTAACGACTTCCTGAGGAACGTATTGCGGTTTATTTTTCTTTCTTGTGCAAAGAAAAACAATCAGAATAATTATTCCTATAATGAAAATCGGAATTATCATGATTAAAGTAAATAAAATCGTTCTTGCGCCTACTACTGACATAAAAATCTCTCCTTTCATAACGCCATTATAACATTTTTCACATGGTTGCGCCATCAATTATCGCGCAACTTCGGCGCAACTTTCGGTTGCAGAGATATTATTTCAACATATTGTTGCTTTTTTGCCGAAAAATATTATAATTAAATCAAAAATCCGCGGCGGGTGATGATATGAACACAAAAAACAACAAAAGGAAAAAAGCTTCCGTTGAAAAAATCGAAAGCGCATTCATGGAACTTTTGCAAACGAAAAACCCCGGGAACATAACCGTTTCCGAAATCTGTGCCATGGCAAAAATCAACCGAAGCACTTTTTATGCCAATTTTATTGATATTGAAGATCTCGGCGAAAAACTTAAAGAGCGCCTTTTGGAGGAATTCCGCGAAGTTTATAAAGACGAAATGAAAAGCCGCACCAACAGCAACGATTATCTTAAACTTTTTTATCACGTTAAAGAAAACCAGATGCTTTACCGGGCCTATTTCAAGCTTGGGGCGGGTTTTACCGAAAGAGAAATGAATTACGACCCGATCCAGGCCGAAAAATATTTTGGCAACAAAAACATTGATTACCACATTGCGTTTTTCTATAACGGCCTTAACGCCATCATAAAAATGTGGCTTGAAAAAGGCTGTGCCGAATCCCCCGAAGAGATAAACGGCATTATAAAATCCGAATATCAGGGCAGAGAGGTTTAAAATAAAAAACTTCCCGCTGTAAAACGGCATAATTTATAAAAACCGGCACCGCAGCAGAGGCACTTCGCAAGGAAGTGCCTCTGTTTTTTGTCCACGGGTTTTGCGGGCATAGGATTTTGTATCCCAAAATCTATAAATCAGAATGTAGGGGCGAACCTGCGTGTTCGCCCGTTTTAGTGTAGGGAACGATATTTATCTGACACCCCAAATCTTTGATTTGGCTGGTGTAAGATATGCTTTAGCTGACCGTTCCCCGCGAGTTAAAAGCGAGCCGCCAATGTCGTTCCGAGGAGCGAAGCGACGTGGGAATCCGTAGAAAAAGAGAACGGATTGCCACACAAACCTTCGGTTTGTTCGCAATGACGGGCGGATGATATCCGCCCATGCGGTTTGCAGATTATCGCATTTTCAATGTAGGGCGAGGGTCCCTGAAGGGATTACCTCGCACTTCGTGCTCAGGGCACCCGCTCCCGCCGCAAACCCTGTCCAATTACGATAAACGCTCCGCGTTCTTGGGTTACGGAACGGTCAAGACCGTTCCCTACAGTTTGCAGGTTGTCGCCATTTTAGTGTAGGGCGGGGGTCCCTGAAGGGAT
>JAFUJP010000051.1 GCA_017473745.1 Oscillospiraceae bacterium | reverse complement strand
CGGTGAAAATCCGGAGCATTTAACCGTTGCCGTAAATACAGGAGAGCTTTTTTCGCGGCGAAAGCCGGCCATTGGCAATATGCTGAGAAGGTAGAAAAAGGTTCGCAGGGCGAAAGCCCCAAATGTATAAGCCGGAAGACCGACCTTGCGAAGCAAAGCGTTTTGCTTTTTTGCATTATACAACGGAAAAATCGGCCCGCTGCAAAACTTGGATGGTTTTGCGGCGGGCTGTTTTTCATATTAAAAAAATCAATTTCAAAGCGACGGGACGTCCCGTATTCTCCGCCTTTATGGGCGGAGAATAATGAGCTCCTTTTCGCTTGGAAGAGGAGGAAAGTAAAAGATGAAGAAGTTTTTAAGTTTGCTTCTTGCTGTCATCATGGTCATCGGAATGTTCCCCATGAGCGCAATGGCGCTTGAACTGGAACAGGTCGGCGAAACGGAAGAAATCGTCGAAACCGTTGAACCTGCTGAAGAAGAACAGATTGAAAACGAAGAAACTGAAAAATCGGTCGAATACACTATTGAACCCGTTTTGGCAAATGCAGCCGAAACAGCGGAAGGAGAAATTCCGGTAACTGTAACCCAGGGAACTGAAACCTGCGTTGTTGAAGACACCGGTTTGACAAACGCAATATTATATGGTCAACCGATTCCCGTATATAAAACAAAAGCAAAACCGGGCGTTGATCTTGTTTTGAATGAAACAAATGCAGATTCCGGCAATCTTGGAAGAACTATAGTGGATGTAAATGGTTCAAGCCAGGCTATCGGCGATGTTCCGCTTACAATTCCTGCAAGCAATTTTTCTTATATGAAGCTGGATTCCGCAACAATTGCAGCTTATAAATCCATGGTTGGGGATCCCAAGGTTGACGAAAGTAAAGATATCCTTTATTTTGTTGTAAAAGATTCCAAAGGAAACTATCTTTATGAGATGATTGTTGAGGTCGAAAAAGCGGTTGCGACCTCTGTTTCTCTTGATAAAACAGAAATAGTTTTCAGTTCTGACTATAAAACCGAAACACTTGTTGCAACGACAGATGTTGCAGGAGCAGAAATAACCTGGTCCTCATCCGATGAAAAGGTTGCAACGGTCACCAATAAAGGTGTTGTTACGGCAACCGGCCTTGGTGAAGCAATTATCACCGCATCTTCCGGCGAAGCCAAAGCGGAATGTAAAGTCAAAGTTGAAAACATAAACGCAACGGTCAATATTTATTTCTCTCCAAGATATAATATGGCGGTAACTATTTACACCGATGCGGAATGCACAAACCCGATTCCCGAAGAGTATATAAAAAAGAGTCAGGAATTTGACAGCAAATGGCTGTATTCTCTTGACCTTCCGGACGGCAAATACTACTACCGTGCAAATTATCAGGGAGTCAGCTACGACCTGGGCGGAAGCGAAAATCTCTTCCTCGGAGGAATGAGTTTTACAGTAAATGCTTCCGAAGGGCTGAAGAAAAACTATTTCCTTAACAATGTGGCATTTTACTGCAGAAGCTACTATGCCGCAAAAGAAGGTTATTCCGTTTCTGTATCTACCGAAGAGGCCGGAATCGGAGATGTTGTCCTTGGCGATACTTTTAAAAAAGAAGGATACCTTTATATTCCTTTCCTGGCGATTGTTCAGGGGGGAACCAATTATTATTCTCCCATAACCTATACATATAAAGTTGATGCCGAACTTAAAGGCGAACTTGCAAAAGAATATTACCTTGAAGATATCGCTGAATGTTCCAAACAGAGCAGTACTTCAACCTTTATGTCGGAAGAGCTTATACTCAAACCGTATCTTTCCGTTGACAGAAGCAGCGCAATGCTTTCCGTCGGAGGAACTGTTGCACTTGCTGTGGAATGTGCCGATTCCGAGGCAGCTATAACTTACAGTTCTTCCGATGAAAAAATTGCAACAGTAAGTGCGGAAGGCGTTATTACCGCTGTTGCGGCAGGAAAAGCTATTATCACGGTAAGCGATGGTACCCACAACAGAGAAGTTGAAGTTACAGTAAAAGCCGAGGCTTCCGAATATAACGAAATCAGAGTTGAGGTTGCTCCCTCGACTGCGGAAGTTGTTTTCTATGTCGATGCAGATGCAAAAACTCCCCTTTCCGAGGAATTTATTGTTGACAGAGGAGAAATCGGCGGAAAAAGAATTTACACCCTTTATGTTAAAGACGGAGTTTATTCCTATCGCGCAACCGAAAACGGACAGGACCTTGGCGGTGCAAGTTTTATAGCGCCGGTTGAGGAGGAAATCCTTTCAAACGGAAAGCCTTCCGGTGAAGGTCAGGTTTTAAATCTTCTTCGCATAAATTGGTACACAACAAGTGAGTTGGTAACTTCTGTTGGAGATTATACAATTAATTTTAAACCCGGCGCTCTGGATTATTGTGTAAACGGAAAACAATACATTGACGGCAACGGAAGAGTTGTCACGCCGATGATGATTGTTGCCGGCGGAAGCAGAACAGTCTATCAGGCAGAAATTATTCTTAAAGATGAGCTTGAGGAAAATTACGGCGCAGTTGTTGCAGGAAACATGGTATTCGGTTCCGCTTCCATAACAACTCAGAATAAAACATTTAATGTTGTAAAAAAAGTTGATAAAGAGATAACGGCGCCTGAAGGTGCAGACGTAAAAGTATTTATTCAGCTCAACAACTTTAACGTAAAAGAAGTTGCAAGAAAAAGTGTTGTTGACAACGGTGACGGAACTGTAACTCATCTTTTCAAAATCGCTCAAAGCGATACAAGAGCTTCTTACCGTGTAAGCATGGAGGGCAAAATAACAAAAGCATCGTTCCTTAGCGGAAGTGCACAGAAAATAACAGTTACTTTTGAGGAAAACGAAGATCCGAAATCCACCGAAAATATAGTAAGCGAGAATATGCAAAAACGCATGGAAAGCTCGACACTTGTTAATATAAACGCAAGGAACAATCTTGTGATTGATGAAGGGGAAGAGTTCCGTTTAAGAGCTTACCGTGCGGCATGGCAGATAATCAACGGCGATACAACCAACATTATGATAGAACCGGATTTTAATTATGAAATTATCAGCGGCGGAGAACATATTAAACTTTCCCCCGTTACCGATAAATGCACAGGTAACGCCGGAACCGGAGAAAAATCCAACTGGATGGATATTACCGGCGTATCCAAAGGTGTTGCAATAATCGAAGTTTCTTATGATGCCCTTGGAACGGGTACGGGTTCTACTATATATGGAGCAACTGACCCGAACAGAACAAGCCTTGTTGTTGTAAGCGTTGGCGGAAGCGGAAAATATGTTGAAATTACTGCGGATGGAAGCGGCAACGTTTGGGATACTGAATATGACACAGTATATTTTACCGGTGAAACAGGAAAACTTGCGTTCACCGCAAAAATCGGAGATGAGATTCCTGAAAAGGCGGAGCTTTCCGTAGATAAAGGCAAAACGTGGAAAGAAATTTCCATTTCCAATGGAAAATTTATCGCAGATGAGCTTGTGAGCGGAAACAACATTATACGTTTCAAAACCGGTGATGAATATGTTTATCAGGTTGTAAGAGCAGCAAAAGTAACCTACACTGTTACAAACCTTTCACGCGAAGGTGAAATAATATATGCCGGAGATACTGTTCAGATTAAGTTTAATGGGCTCTATATCCCGGTGCCCAAATTTTCAGGTATCTATAATCCGGGCTTTGGCAAGGGACATAGAATTGTATATAACGCTCCGGAAAGTGCAGATGTAACATCTTCCGGCGGTCAATATACATTTATTACAGACCATATATACAAAGTAACTTTTAATGAAGGCGGAGAATTTGTTTTCGACGGAGGATATATTGCGTTTAACGTAATGGGAACTGCAGACCCCGAAGGTGCACACAGAAAACTCGGTGACAGCGGAACAGGCACAAACTTTAACGCAGTAAGTACAGAACACACAAGAAGTGTGCTCCCCGAAATAGCAATCGCCGTTGCTGATTGTGAAAACGGAACGCACATTGGAGGAACAGCAACTTGCACCGATAAAGCAATTTGCAAAGCTTGTGGTAAAGAATACGGCGAAGCCCTCGGCCATACCGCCGAAGGCGACAAATATGTTGCCGCAACGTGCACTTCCAAAGCAAAATGCGGAAGATGCGGCGAAGAATACGGCGAAGCCCTCGGCCATGATGAGGTTGAGCACGAAGCAAAAGAGCCTACCTGCACCGAAATCGGTTGGGATGCTTATGTAACCTGCACAAGATGCGATTACAGCACCTATGCAGAAAAAGAAGCCCTCGGCCACGATGAGGTTGAGCACGAAGCAAAAGATCCTACCTGTACCGAAATCGGCTGGGATGCATATGTAACCTGCTCCAGATGCGATTACAGCACCTATGCAGAAAAAGCTGAACTCGGTCACGACATGGCTGACGCAACCTGCACTGAACCTTCCACTTGCAAACGCGGCTGCGGACATACTGAAGGCGAGGCTCTTGGTCATAAATTCGGTTCTTGGGTGACCGTTGAAGAACCCACCGAAACAGAAGGTGGAAGAGCCGTTAAAACCTGCTCTGTTTGCGGACACCAGACCAGCAAATATGTCAAACCTCTCAGCGAGGACGGTATCACAATTATTGTTCCCGGCGAAAAATCCGAGGATGAATCCAACCCCAACACCGGCGCACCGGTAGAGAGTGTTTCTGCACTTTGCGCAATGGCAGTTCTTGCGGGAATGGCTATCGTTCTCAAAAAAATTAAATAAGTATAACAAGCTCTTCATTGCTAAACTTTCTCGGAAAGAAGGCACGGTTCGGTCAGGAACCGTGCCTTTTTTCTGTGTGCAGGCAAAGCTTGTGTGTGGTAATCGAAAGTTTTCGGAAGGTATCACATAGGCAGCAAACACGCTTTTTCAGCAAAAATGAGGTGATTTGTTTCTTTGCTAAAAGTGGCTTTGCCAAGCCGAAATCCGGCACAAAACGAAGATAAAAGTCCGGATTTATTCAGCCTTTTCAGTTCTCCAAACGTTAATCATTATTCAGAACATTTCAAGAACCTCACCATTCGGTGGGGTTCTTTTTATAAAACAAAAAAGCCTGCATCGCAGGCTTTTTTGAATGAAGAAGCAAATTGCTGTTTATAAACAATATCACTTCAAAAAACTTTTTGCGGATTTATAGCCGTAAATTTCGTCGGCTTCCAAAACCGCGCGGTTGATGGCTTTGCCGAGAACCCTTGCGCCGAGCGTTCCGACTACGTCTGCGCAGGTTTTGACCTTGCCTGTGCAAAGGGCATAAACGGTGTCGCCGTCCATACTGGTGTTCACCGGGCGGATGGTTCGGGCAATTCCGTTGGAAGCCATGGCCGCAACCTTGTTCATTTCGGCTTTATCAAGATCGGCGTTTGTTATGATTGCGCCGATGGTGGTGTTGAAAGAAAATTTGCTTGCAAGGTGAAGAAGCTTCACGGCTTCCACCTCGCTGGAGAGCATACCGTCCTTATTTTTATTGAGAAGTCCCGCAAGCTGTTTATCCGAATCCATCTCGAAAACGTCGCCCACGGCGTTTACAGCCACTATGGCGCCCACCTGAAGCGCGCCCATCTGTATGCAGTAACAGCCGAGACCGGATTTCATGGCGAAACCGTCGCCGTGCATTTTGCCGACGGTGGCGCCCATGCCGGCGCCCACGTTGCCGTTGCGTTCGGTGTTTTTTTCGCTGTCGAGGCAGGCGGCATATCCCATTTCCGCATCGGGACGGACAGAGCCGTCAACACAGCCCAGGTCAAAAATACAGGAACCGACAACTATCGGAACTGTTGCGCTGCCGATTTTGACCCCGCGGCCCTTTTCCTCGAGATATTTCATAACGCCGCCGGCGGCATCAAGGCCGAAAGCGCTTCCGCCGCTTAAAAGAAGGCCGTTTATGCCGTCGTTGCTCATCATCGGGTTCAGAAGTTCCGTTTCGCGGGAAGCCGGGCCGCCGCCGCGAACGTCAACGCCGCAGACGGCCTTTTTATCACAGAGAATAACCGTACAGCCGGTGGCGTGCTCTTCATTTTGGGCGTGGCCGATGCTGATATGCTTTATGTCGTGGATGCTTATTTCTTTGATTTCACCCATGGTATCACCTCTTTCATACCTTTATAATAACACGGCAAGTCAATATGGGGAACAGCGGATACCTGTTATAGATGTTTGACTTTCGTTGAAACGGGAAGGAAATCTCTCTGTAAAAAAGGGCGGCCGTATAGGGCCACCCTCGGGATATTTCTGATGTTTATTTTATTTCTTCGGCTTTTCTGCTTTTCTTTATCTGCACCATGCTCCAGCCGTTGGAGGCGATAGTAAAGGCATCGAACCATACGGAAACAAAATTGAGATGGAAAAGGTCATAAACTGCCCACATGGCGGCGGTGATTATTACTACCCACTTAAAAAGGATAATATTATCCGTGTCGATATACCATGTGAATATTCCGGCCGCAAGGATAGGCAGCCATGTTATGGGGTTGAAAGTGACGGTAGTTATGGAAAGAGCTATCTGTATAATTATAAGCGAAATTTTAAGCGCTTTTGTGCATTTCCATTTTGCTATAATTATGTTTCGGATAAGGCTGATGATGCTGCCGATGGCCCCGCCGATGGCCCCGAGAAACAGGCGGGAAATTGCATTGAGCGTAAACTGCAAAATCTGCATCAAAAGAAAGCGTTCTTTGTTTTTTATAAAACCGATGAGCACCATAATGACGCAGGCGATAAACGATATTATATTGCCCAAAAGAATGTTTAAGTCAATTCCGGTAAGAAAATCCATTTTTTTATACCTCTTTGGGTTCTTTTTTTATCTGATAAATGCTCCAGCCGGTGGAAATGATGGTGAAAACGTCAAAAGCGGCGGAAATGAAGTTGAGATGAACGGAATCATAAACGAGCCACATGGCCACGCTTGCGATCATTACCCATTTGAATTTTACGATATCTTCGGTATCCACTATCCATGTGAAGGATGCGGTTGCAAGGATGGGCAGCCATGTTATGGGATTGAGAGTTATGGTTCCGGCGGAAAGGGCAACCTGAAGAACGATGAACCCGATTTTGAGCCATGCTGAACTTTTGCATTTGAAAAATACAAGGTTTCTTAAAATGCTTACCACGGTTGCGATAACGCCGCCCATGCCGCCTAAAAGGAAATGGGAAATCCCCATAAGGGTGAACTGAACACACTGGGCAAGAAGGATCCTGTTTTTATCCTTGATAAGCCCTATGAGCATCATCATGGTGCATGAAACAAGCGAGATTATGTTTGCTATAATAACGTTCATATATAACCTCCTGAACAAATGCAAAAAAACACAGGGGGCAAATTGCCCCCGGAGTTCTGATTTTTAATTTTGGTTTACAGCCCCAAAAGAAGAGTCGCAAATCCGAAATAAATTACGAGGGAAAGGGCGTCAACAACGGTGGTGATGAAAGGCGATGCCATGACCGCAGGGTCTGCGCCGAGTTTCTTTGCGATAAGGGGCATGAATGCGCCCACTATCTTCGAGCAGAAAACGGTGAAGAAAAGTGTAAGGGCGATAACCGCGGAAACGATGGGCGTTACTTCCGGATTGCCGAGAAGCATTCCGTCGAAAAGAAGAACCTTGATAAAGCTTACAGCCGCAAGTGCCGCGCCGGCAAGAACGCCGACCCGGGCTTCTTTCCAGATTACCTTGAAAATATCGCGGAACTCTATTTCCTGGAGGGAAAGGCCGCGGATGACGGTTACAGAGGCCTGGGAGCTGCAGTTACCGCCGGTACCCATAAGCATAGGAATAAACGCCGTAAGCACTACGCAGGAAGCGAGAGCCCCCTCGAAGCTGCTGATTATCATTCCGGTGAAGGTGGAAGAAAGCATGAGTATCATAAGCCAGGGAATGCGGGATTTCCAGATATCAAAAATAGCGGTGCGGAGATAGGGGCGGTCGCTCGGGGTGATTGCGGCCATCTTTTCGATATCCTCGGTGGCCTCTTCTTCGATGACGTCGATTGCGTCGTCGAAGGTGATGATTCCGACGAGGCGGTTTTCCGCATCGACAACGGGCATGGTATCAAAGTCGTATTTGCTCATACGCTGAACGACGGATTCTTTATCCTCGGTAGTGGATGCGGAAATTACGTTCGGTTCCATAATATCGCCGATAAGGGCTTCGGTGTTTTTTTCAAGAACGAGAGTTCTGATGGTGACGTAACCTATAAGGTGGCGGGCTTCATCGGTGACGTAGGAAACGTTGATGGTTTCGGAATCATCGCCTTTCTGGCGGATAACGTCAAAAGCGCCCGCAACGGTGGTTCCGCGGCGAAGGCGGATAAATTCCGTTGTCATAAGGGAACCGGCGGAATCTTCGGGATACTGAAGAATTTTGTTTATCTCGCTTCGGGTTTCGGGGTCGGAATATTTAAGGATACGTTTTACGACGTTGGCGGGCATTTCCTCGATAACGTCGATAGTATCGTCAAGGAACATTTCGTCAAGAATGGCTTCGAGTTCGGTGTTTGAAAAACCCTTGATGAGCATTTCCTGGGAATCGCTTTCAAGCTCGACAAAAACATCCGCCGCAACCTCTTTTGAAAGAAGGCGGAACATTATGGGAAGGTGGTCTTCGGGCATATCATCAAAAAGCCATGCGATATCCGCCGGGTTCATATCGAGGAATTTTTTTCGAAGGTCATTATATCGCTTTTCGTGACAAAGTTCCTCCAGTTCCTCGCGCAATTCGTCATATTTTTCTTCAAATTCAGCCATGACGTTTCCTCCTTTCCCGCAAAAATGCCTAATATAAATAATATTCCTAAAAAAAGCCAATGTCAATAAAATAAAGAGATAAATTATTGTTTATATGCCTTTAAAGCCTTCCCCTTGAGGGGAAGGTGGCATCGCTTCGCGATGACGGATGAGGTGTTTCTATGCAAACACGGAAATTAGCGGACAAACACCTCATCACCGCCTTCGGCGGAGCTTCTCCTCAAGGAGAAGCCTGCCCT
>JAFUJP010000050.1 GCA_017473745.1 Oscillospiraceae bacterium | reverse complement strand
TTTCTCCTGTCCTTTGGCGCATTCTTTTATAAGCCCTTTGATGATTTTCTTCTGTTCCTCCGGAATCCGATTGATGTTCCGGCAAGTCCAGTATATGATGCTCTGCTCCTCTTCCGAAAGCCCGAACCGTTTTCCCGAATGGTACTTCAAAAAAATCACCTCCTGTATTACCTCCCCTAACAGGGGAGGGGGACCGTTGCCGTATGGCACGGTGGAAGGGTTTATCCGTCAAGTTAAAACCCGCTCCCGGCAAAATGATATCATGATATCATTTCATCGCCGCAAGGATCCTTTCCGCCTCAAGTACCGAAAGCGGCTCAAGGTCCTCCGCTCCGCGCTTCATCAGAACGGCCGTGCCGGCTATGTAATCAAGCCTTT
The DNA here is from genome assembly GCA_017473745.1 of Oscillospiraceae bacterium. Taxonomy (GTDB): domain Bacteria; phylum Bacillota; class Clostridia; order Oscillospirales; family Ruminococcaceae; genus UMGS1668. The sequence continues at coordinate 5,626 of JAFUJP010000050.1, read as the reverse complement.
GCATATAGTGCGGAAGAAGCCCCGTTGCTTTTCTGTTCCTGGGAAGCTTCTCATTCTTGCCCTCCTCGTTCACCACAAGAAGCAAGCCTTCCCGCTCCGTCGGCGCGGTTTCAATGTTTCCGCCCAAAAGCGACTGCAACTCAAAAAGCCCGTAATCCGGAAGCCATAACTTCATATACGGTTCTTCTTTCGGCTCGATGATTATAACGTACTTTTTATTTTCGTTCATTCTTCGTCCTCCTCATGTCGTTCTCTGCAAATTCGTTCCACATTGTTTTGACTGATTCGAAAATCTTCTCCCTCGAAGGTCCACACGCTGCCACATCTCTGTGCGGTGTTTCTCCTTCAGGGCAATAAACTCTGATTTCAAAGTCCCCTGCATTTTTTCCGTATTTGAATTCTTTTCTTCCAAGCTGTCGTTCTTCAACCACCGGAATTCTTCCGCATACGCCGCATGGAACAAAATCAGGCATCTTCGTTCTCCAGTTTTTCAAGTTCGCCAGCAAGCGCCTGCTCGATTCCGTAAATCATGCCTTTTTTTGCCCTTAAGAAGGTTTCATAATCGTCGGTTTCAATGTTAATCACGTATTTTTCTTTTTCCTCATCATATCCGGAACTGAATTTCATTTCAAAACCTCCTTCAGCTTTTTCATCCTCTTCGGGTCAAAAACGAATCTGTTTCCCATACAGCATAATCCACAGACGCACTCTTCGCATTCTTCGCTCTCATCACATCTGCAAAATTTTTCTGTATCTATGCACTTTTCAAGCTGTTCCCAATAGGCACAACCATCGCATATACAGAATCCAATGTCACCGCTTTTTGCGCTTCTTCTGAATATCCATTCAAGCAGCTCCCGCTCCTCCTTCAGCTTAAAAGCCATCCTCTCGAATACTTCCGCCCTGTGAACAAGCTCCTCGGAGGAGGAGCTGTCGCCATCGGCGACTGAGGAGGGATTTTCAGGCATCCCGGCGGGCATTTTCACCTCCGGCGTTGTTCTCATAGCCGCTGCCGCCATGAAATATTCCGCGTTCTTCCCGAACACCCTTTCAAATTCTGCAAGGAATTCCTCGGAATCAACGATTTTCCCTTTGGTTTCAACGATTTTGTTATCAGTTTCAACGATTTCAGCCATTACCATTTTGCCCTCTTCCAAAAATCAAATACACAATTTCAAGTTGCGCCTTTAACAGTTCGATTTCTCTGTTCTGTCTTTCTAAATATTGACATTCTTCTCGCAACTTTCTGTTTTCTCTTTCCACTTTCTGATACAGCTCTTCCCAATCGGGGGCACAAGTTTTTCCCGTTTCAGCCATTGTCAACCCTCTTTTCTATCCACTTTTCTTTTCCGCAATGTTCGCAAAACCAAAACTCGTGTGTTTCTGTGTCATATCCAGCCTTGTGAATCCAAGAATGTTTACCGCTACGCAACGGATTATTTTTCCTTTTCATTTTCCTTGCAAATCCCATTGTCAGCCCTCTCTTTCTTTAATTTACCGAGTATTTCATAGTATTTTGAAACCGCCACTGCACAACCCTCAACACGCCCAAAACTGTTTTTAATACCGCAACAGGCTTCCCAATATCTTTTATTGCATTTGTCGCCATCACAACAAACTTCCCTTGTTTCGTTCATTGCTTCAAGTTCAATATCGTACATATCAGCCTTTTCCGCCCTTCTTTCCGCAAGTGCTTTTTCGGCTTCTTCTTTGGTAAGAAATACGGTATTGCCGATATCTTTAATCACTCGGAAGAAATTAAGTTTCGTCATTTCAGCACTTCGGATATAAGTATGTTGGCGATGTTCCTGTTTCCTTTTGCCTTTTTCGTAAACGGTCTTCGTTGAAGAACAAGTAACCAGCATCCACACCGTATCTCCCATCTTACAAGGCGGAACGATAACTCCGTTTTCAAGAAGATAGTCGGCAAACCCTTCATATATGCTTCGTTTCTTTTTGTTACGCTGCCATTCAATAAATCCAAGCATCAACAGCTTAACGAGCTTTTCTCTCTGTGTCATTTTTACGCCCTCCTGTTCCATGCTCTTTCTGCATCTTTTTTCGCCTGGTCGGATTTTCTTGGGTAACATTCCAGAAACGTTTTTGTCCTGCAACCGCATTCGTTGCATTCAACGAAGTAGAAAAGGTATTTGCTTTCTTTTATTTTTGCAAGCATACTCTTCAAGTGGCCTTCTCCACCGCAAAAAGGACATCGCCTTGGTTCCGCAACATGGCATTGTTCAATGCTTATAATCTCATCACTCATTTTTCTCCGCACCTTCTTCCAGGAACACGCTCCGGATAACTCTCCAAAGCTCCTTTATTTCCGGATCATCCTCTTTCGGAACGGCAATAACCGCCTCAAGCTGAAACCCGGCTTTAACCGCAAGGTATTCAATCCCTTCGTGCTCGCGCAGGAAAAAGAAAACGTTCTCAAGCTTTTTGAAAGGCTCAAGATATTCCGCCGGCACAAAAAGCCTTTCGCCCTTCTGCGTTCTGAATACCCACCAGGCTCCAACAGTATTGGCCACTTTAAGCGGCCTCTCGAATGCGGGTATCTCCCCGGGGAAGTTCCCTGCATAAACCGGGTTTGTGCTGGTCCCGCTCCCGATGTGCCATTTTTCTGTTTCCTTATCCGGAACACCGAAAACCTGAAGATATTCCATCGGCGTCAAATCCGGAAAGTCGTCATCCAGCGCGAAAACCGCGCCGCCGGTCCCGACATAGGTTCCTCTCCAATCCCCTTCGTCGTTCACCGCCTCAAGCCGAAGGATTTCTCTCTTCGCCTTGCAAGCCTTCTCGATAACTGTGATTTTCAAAATTCTCACTCCTTTTTATTTGCCTTCCCCTTGAGGGGAAGGTGCCTATCGCGTAGCGAGGCGGATGAGGTGTAACCCTGTCCCGCTTCCCCTACGAATGACGGCTTTCATTTCATGTTGTTAAGTGCTTCCCGCCTTCTGCTTTCAAAAGCCGGGGTCTGAAACGCCTCTTTACTTTCTCTCTCCCTCCTCTCTTCCAAAAGCCTTCTTTTATCCTCTTCCCGTTCTGCAGCATAGTCCGGGCATTTTTCGTGGCAATGTCCGCTGCGCTTCGGGCATTTATAGCAACAGCTTTTCGTTCCCGGAACCCGCATTCAAATTCCTCCTTTTCCTCTTTTGCCCCCCTTGCCTAAAGGGGGGAGGGCCGCTTGCGGCGGGGGGATTCATTCAAGTCCTCCTCTTCAAAATCGGTGGAAGAACGATTTTTACTTCAAAATATTCCTGCCAGGCATAGCCGGAAATTTCGTGGAATCCCTCATAAACCGAAGCACCGTTCTTGTCTTTATAAAGGGCATATCCCGCCCTGGCCTTCGGCTCTTTCTTCCATGCCTTCGCCGGGATCACTTCATAGGTCGGCTCCGGATGCACAAGGTTCTGCGAATTCCAGTAACGTTTTTTATGTTTCTGTCCGCTTCTCCATCTGGCAGCGGTGCTCCGGCTCTCTTTTATAAGATAGGCCGCAAGCTCCGCGTGGTTCCCTCGGGAATCAAGGGGCTTGAAGCTCGTGTTCCCGGTTTTCGAAACTTTTCTCCATGCGTCGGTAACGGTTTTGATGCTCATATTGTTGAGCACCACATGAATATGCGGATTGCTCATTCTTTTCGTTTCGATAACAAGCACATATTTGAGCACGGTGCCCGCCTTTTTGCATTCCCTTTTGAGCACGTCAAGGAATTTCCGAGCATCCTCCTCCACTTTTTCAAAATCCTGCGGTTTATCGTTATAATGCAAAGTCGCGTGAAGGTCGTTTTCATCAAAATTCCCGTTCAAAAGCCAGCGCAAACGCTCCTCGGTCTTTCTCTCGTTGCATTTCATCTGGGCTTTTTCGGTGTCCTTCCATGCGGCGGCTCTCTTTGCACCCTTGGTGTGAATTCTTCCTGTGAACATCTTCTTCGTTTCAATAACCCTTCCGGCCGAAACCGTCCTTTTCACATAAGGCACAATGAAAAACCTCCTTCATTTTTATTGCCTTCCCAGAGGGGAAGGTGGCACATGGCGTATGCCGTGACGGATGAGGGATTATAAAAATCCTTCCTCTTTTCCCGCTTCACAGCTCCGCTGTGGCAAGGGGAGGGAACGTCTGCCGGTAACTTCGGGAACCGGAGTTCCCTCCCCTTGCAAACCCCACCTTTTCCGGTTCTTTGCCTCCCATTACCTCTATCGCCCCCCTTGCCTAAAGGGGGGGAGGGCCGCTTGCGGCGGGGGGATTCATCTAAACCGTAGGTACGGTGGAGGGATTCATTTTCCCTCTTTCCAAAAGTACCGATAACCCCCACAACTTTAATACCTCTTACCGGGGCTTAAACCGCATTTTCATGCGGTGAAAACGGATTTTTGATTTTGCACGTTTTTTGAATAAAATTCGCACACAAAATCATCTTTTTTGTATGTAAATTTCTTTCAAAAAGTCCGCTTTAGCCTTCCCTCGGGGGAAGGTGGCGCCGAAGGCGACGGATGAGGGCAAAAAAGGTAAAATCAAGGGCGGAAACTACTCGTCCCCGCCTTAAAATTACCTCCCCTAACAGGGGATGGGGACCGTTGCCGTATGGCACGGTGGAAGGGTTTTCCCTTCCTTTCCCCTTTTATATCTCTTTCGCCTCCCGAAAGGCTTTTTCTATCTCCGGAATACCTTTCCGTGCCGCAGATGGCAAGGCAAAATCGCGGAAGTACCTGCAGCGTGTCTGGCTTGTCCTCTCGTCATGGAACTCGCACTTCCCGCAATGCTCCATGCAGATATATCCGCCGTGCTTCTGGCACCGCACTTTCGCGCCGGAAAGCTTTCCGCAAATCCGACAGGAATTCTTCTTCGCATAATCTCCCTCGATGCGCAGAACGTCCGCTTCGGTCAGCTCAATGCGGATGTTTCCGCCAAATCCGGTGCATTCCCTGTTCTCGCATTTGAACCGGTGAAGTATCTTTTCCCCGCCTTTTTTGAAAACGGATTCAATATAACGGCGCTTGTGGCCGCAAACCGAACACCGAAGCTCCGCCGCCATCGCCGCGGATCGCTGCCGCTCTGCGTAAGAAATCATTTCATTTGAAAGGATTCCCTCTTTCCGGATTTTCTCAACCGCCGCAGGAAGCATCCTCCGGTAATTCCGAAGCCCGCTCCTGCAGGCAAGGCACTCCCTGTTGCGGCAGATGTATGTCCCGATGATCTCGTCGCCGAATCCCATCTTAATCTCAATAACCGAAAGTTTCTTCCCGCATTTCGGGCATGCCGGCGCCCGCTCGTTAAGGTACCCAAACAATCTTTCTGTTCCTTCTGTCATTGCGAACCCGCCTTCGGTGGGTGTGGCAATCCGTTCTTTCTTCATTTGAACAGCTCCCCAAATCCCTCTTTGATAAGCCAAACCCAAAGCGGAAGCCCAAGAAGAAGTGCTTCCCCACCAATATAGAATCCGCCGCGGCTTATAATAAGCTCCGCCGCAACGTCAAAATAAAGCCCGATTCCGAGCATGAATAGACAGAAATAAAACAGCTTGTTCATTTTCAAAAAGCTCCTTTCATAATTACCTCCCCCACTACTGTAGGGCGGGGGTCCCTAAAGGGATTACTTCGCACTTCGTGCTCAGGGCACCCGCCCC
>JAFUJP010000049.1 GCA_017473745.1 Oscillospiraceae bacterium | reverse complement strand
CGGTGAAAATCCGGAGCATTTAACCGTTGCCGTAAATACAGGAGAGCTTTTTTCGCGGCGAAAGCCGGCCATTGGCAATATGCTGAGAAGGTAGAAAAAGGTTCGCAGGGCGAAAGCCCCAAATGTATAAGCCGGAAGACCTACTTTGTGTGATAAGTGCCTTTCTGTGCATATTACAACGGGAAAAATCGGCCCGCTTTGCAAAACTTGGATGGTTTTGTGAGGCGGGTCGTTTTTCATATAAAATATAATTTTCAAAGCACCGGAGTAGTCAGGTTGTTTTGATGAGGAGGACACATGAAAAAGACGATTCTTTCTTTGCTGCTTGCAGTTTTGTTTGCAGTAAGCCTTTTTTCCGTAACAGCATTTGCGGAAGAAAGTTATGATGTTTGTATCAAAGGTTTGCACAGCGCACAGATAAGTTATGCAAAACTTTATACCTACACAGATGGCGTAAAAGGAGAAACAGACCTTTTGGCGGAAACGAGCACTGTTGCAGACGGTTGGTCTCTTATGTACCAGACAAAACTCCCTGCCGGAGATTATTGGTATGAGGCTTATGACGCAGAGAATTATTACAACGGTGGAATGAAAATTACTGTTAAAGCAGACAGCGACAATACTTTTACTATTTACAGAATCTACAAAGTTGCCGCAACCAACAGCGGTTGGGCAGAAGGTGTTGACTATGAAATTTCCATAACGGTAACCTCTTCAGAAGGAGAAGAGCGTGTTATTGAAACCGGTACGGCAAACAGTTGGGGAGAAATAAACAAATCTTTTCTCTTTATGTCCGGCGACACCATAAAAGCGACCCTTACCCCAATCGGTGAGAGGGCAGAAAGTGCAACGGCTGTGACTATTACCGAGAAACCTTCTGCGAACGATGATATGACTGCAAAAATTCCGCAGGTTATACCGGTAACGATCAATGCGCCGAAAGGTTCCACCGTTTCTGCCGGTACTTTCGGAAACTATTATGTTTATACTTTTGCTGAACTGGAAATTACCGAAACAGAGGAAGGCGTAAAAGCTGTTTTCAGAATGCCTGAAACATCCTTAAACCATTTTTACCGTGTTCAGAATCCGGAAGGCGTTACTTACTGGAATTTCGTGAAATGGACCGAAGAAACTGAAATTACCGTAACTGAAGAAGATCTTTATATCGGCAGCGAAGAATTTGATAAAGAAACTATTTATCGTTACGAAAAGAACGTTTATGACCGTGCGGATATTTATCTTAACGCAAATGGAAAAGGATATATGGATCTTGATGTTGGTGAAACTTTTGAATTCAACGTTTTCCGTAACTGGATGGCTATCGAAAGCTTTATGAATGCAAAAGTTGCGCTTCCGGACATGCATTACGAAGTTGTTGATATGGAAGGTAACCCAAGCGATATCCTCACCATAGTTCCCGATGAAAACAACAGCTCCGTTGCAAAAATGACCGCAAACAAAGAAGGCACGGCAGTTGTTCTCGTAACCTATGATGCAATGACCCATATGGTTGGTCAGGGCGGAACCCGGTTTTCTGCAATCTGGCCGGAATGTACAGGTGTTGTTGTGGTTTCCGTAGGTGCGGATGGTTCCGCAATCGAAACCAACATGATTATCGACAGACTTGATGCCAACAGCACCGCAATCGATGCGGAGCATGATCCGCTTTTTTATCTTGGGGACGAAGGTGCATCTTATAGTTTTACTCCCGAAAGCGGCTGTACCGTTTCAGTAAACCGCGCAGTTGTTGATGATGAGCTTACTTATAATGGATTCACCGAAGATGGCGTTTTCGTAAATTCCGAAACAGGTGAGGTAACCGTTTCGGGTCTTACTTCCGGACGCCATATTATTAAAGTTGAAAAGGACGGTCTTGCGACATACCAGGTAATTACAGCAAGAGGGGTAAGCTATGTTCTCCAAAATGCAGAAGGCGTTGAGATTGACAGCACCGAAGTCAAACCCGGCGACACCGTCAAACTCCAATTCAGCAACCTTGTAAACCCTGCGGAAAAACTTTCCGGAGCATATAACTTTAATGCTTCTCTTCGTTATGTTGATGAAAACGGAACCTATTTCCGTTCCAATCCCGGCAGCCCTTTCGGTGTTTATGATTTCAGCGGAAATCCTGTTCGTCAACTTATAGAAATCACTGTTCCTGCGGATTGGGCTGAAAATGCCTACACCCTTACCGGTGCAATACAAATGGGCGGCTTTGGAAATACCTCTGTTGGAGGTCACAGGGGCGTTACTTATGCGACAGGGCTTAATCCGAACTATAACGCTTCAACCGTCGGAATGATTCTTGGTCAGCTTCCGAAAATTGTTATCTGCCTTGAGCATGAAACAGTAAAAATTGAAGCTGTTGCCGGAACCTGCAGCGAAAACGCAATTCTTGAACATTGGGAATGTGAAAACTGCGGAAAACTTTTCTCCGATGAAAATGCGGAAAATGAAATTACCGCGGAGGAAACCATCGGCGAAAAAGACCCTGAAAACCACAGCGACTATGAAACAGAAGTAAGAAATACTTCCGAATCAACCTGTACCGAAGATGGTTATACCGGAGATACTTGCTGCAAAATCTGCGGAGCAGTTATTGAAAGCGGCGAACCGATTTTTGCAACGGGGCATGAATACGGCGGTTGGGTTGTAATTCGTGAAGCAACCGAAACTGAAAGTGGCGAAAAGGTAAAAACCTGCTCGGAATGCGGAAACAAGCTTTATTCTGTAATTAAACCTCTTGCAGATAACGGAATTGAAGAAATTGTTCCCAAAGAAGAGGACGAATCCAACCCCAACACCGGCGCACCGGTACAGAGCGTTTCTGCACTTTGCGCGGTGGCCGTTCTTGCGGGGATGGCAATAGTTCTCAAAAAAATTAAATAAATATAACAAGCTCTTCATTGCTTAACTTTCTCGGAAAGAAGGCACGGTTCGGTCAGGAACCGTGCCTTTTTTCTGCCTTCATTTTGCCGCAAAGGTGAGGATTATCAAAGCTGTTTTTTTATTTTTTGAAGGGCGCCTTTTTCAAGGCGGGAAACCTGCGCCTGGCTGATGCCTATTTGCGAAGCTACGTCCATCTGGGTGCGCCCGTCAAAAAAGCGCATGGCGAGAATGCGTTTTTCCCTTGGCGAAAGCACCTTTATGGCTTCTTTAAGGGCGATTTCTTCAAGCCAGCCGGCGTCGGAATTTTTGTCGCTTATCTGATCCATCATAAAAATCGTATCGCCGGAATCTGAATAGACGGGCTCATAAAGCGATATGGGTTCCACAATGGCTTCCAGCGCCACAACAACCTGGCTTTTCGGAATTTCCATGGATTTTGCAATTTCTTCAACGGTGGGTTCACGGCCGTGCTCATTGATGAAATCCTCTTTCACCTGCATTGCGCGATAGGCCGTGTCGCGCATGGAACGGCTTACCCGAACGGCATTGGAATCCCGCAGAAAGCGCCTTATTTCGCCGATAATCATCGGAACACCATAGGTCGAAAACCGAACATCAAGGGTGGGATCGAAATTGTCGATGGCCTTGATAAGCCCGATGCAGCCCACCTGAAAAAGGTCGTCGGGCGGTTCGCCGCGGCCAGAAAATTTTTGAACTACGCTTAAAACAAGGCGCAGATTGCCGTTTATCATCTTTTCTCTTGCGTTTTTATCGCCGGATTTTGCTAATTTGAGAAGTTCGATTTTTTCTTCCTCTTTGAGCACCGGAAGCTTCGCTGTGTTGATTCCGCAGATTTCAACTTTACCGTAATACATAAAAAATTCCCCGTTCAAAATGTTTTCACAAGAATAATCATGGGCTTTTGAGCACGGATATATTCATTTGAGCACGGAATAAATTGTCTGGAAAAATTTGAGCACGGACAAACAGAAAACGTAAGGAAACGGCATATAATTTCCCGGGAAAGGGGAATGATTTTTATGCGGCTTACACTTGAAGAAATACGCCGGAAAGAGGTTGTTAATATAATCGACGGAACATGCTTTGGTTTTGCGGATGATGTTGCCATTGATACCGAAACGAAAAAAATAGTTGAGATTATCATTCGCGGGCGGCTCCGGCTTTTCGGTCTTTTGGGCAAGGAGGAAGACATTTCCATCGGCTGGAACGAGATCGATACCATAGGAAGGGATATTATTCTTGTGAAAACCGAAAGAAAAGGCAAAATGCACAACAGAAAAGATAGTTTTCTTCAAAAATTTTTTAATATTTTCTTTTAATATACAGCAAAAACGGTTGCAAACCGCGGCGTTTAGTGTTATAATCTAATGGCTGGAAGACTGTAAGTCTATAATTGCGTCTTCTAAAAGCACACACACCCCACAATCCCGTCGGTCGTTGACCGGGAAGAGCCCGGTTGCTGCCGGGAAATGACTGGGGTGGAGGTAATAACAAGGAGGAAAAAAACAATGTCCGTAGTATCTATGAAACAGCTGCTTGAAGCTGGTGTACACTTTGGTCACCAGACCCGCCGCTGGAACCCCAAAATGGCTCCGTATATCTTCACCGAAAGAAACGGAATCTACATCATCGACCTTCAGAAAACCGTTAAGAAAATCGAGGAAGCATATTCCTTCGTAAACGAAATTTCCGCAGAAGGCAAATCCGTTCTTTTCGTCGGCACCAAAAAACAGGCCGCAGACTCCGTTCGTGAAGAAGCTGAAAGAGCAGGCGCTTATTTTGTAAACGCTCGCTGGCTCGGCGGTATGCTCACCAACTTCAAAACCATCAGAAGAAGAATTGCTCGTCTTCAGCAGCTCCGTAAAATGGAAGAAGACGGCACTTTCGATCGCCTTACCAAGAAAGAAGCTACCAAGCTCACCCTCGAAATCGAGAAACTTGAAAAATTCCTTGGCGGTATCGAAGATATGACCGAGCTCCCCGGCGCTCTCTTTATCGTTGACTCCAGAAAAGAGAAAATCGCTGTTGCAGAAGCAAAAAGACTCGGTATTCCGATCGTAGCTATTGTTGACACTAACTGCGACCCCGACGATGTCGATTATGTTATCCCCGGCAATGATGACGCTATCCGCGCTGTAAAACTCATCGCAGGCACCATCGCCGACGCTATCATCGAAGGCAAACAGGGCGAACAGAATACTCCTGAAGAATCTGAAGAGGAGGCAGAATAATATGCCGTTCACTGCTCAAGACGTTAAAACTCTCCGTGAGATGACCGAATGCGGAATGCTCGACTGCAAAAAAGCCCTCATCGAAACCGATGGCGATATGGAAAAAGCAGTTGAATTCCTTCGCGAAAAAGGCCTTGCATCCGTAGCAAAAAAATCCGGAAGAATCGCAGCAGAAGGTCTTGTTCTCGCATTCACCGACCCCGAAAAGAAAGCTTCCGTTGCAATCGAAGTCAACTCCGAAACCGACTTCGTTTCCAAAAACGAAGACTTCCGTGAATTCGTAAAACTCGCAGGACAGGCTGTCATCGACAACAATCCTGCAGACGTTGATGCTCTCCTCGCATGTGTTGTTGACGGTAGAACCGTTAACGAACACCTTCAGGACAGACAGCTCAAAATCCGTGAAAACCTTAAAGTACGCCGTTTCGTTCGCTATGAAGGAGACGTTGCAACTTATGTTCACGGCGGCGGCACCATCGGCGTAATGGTTAAATTTGCAACTGACGTTGCAGATAAAGAAGGCTTTGCTGAATACGGCAAAGATGTTGCTATGCAGGTTGCTGCAGCAAATCCCTCTTACATCTGCGAACACTGCGTTCCTGCAGAAGTTATTGCTCATGAGAAAGAAATCCTCTTTGCTCAGATCAGCAACGACGAAAAACTTGCAAACAAACCCGATGCAGTTAAAGAAAAAATGGTTGAAGGCAGAATCGGTAAATATTACAAAGAAAACTGCCTCATGAACCAGGAATTCGTAAAAGATCCTGACCTCGATATCAAAGGCTATACCGAAAAGGTTGCAAAAGAACTCGGCGGCTCCATCAAAATCGCTGAATTCGTTCGTATGGAAAAAGGCGAAGGCATCGAGAAAAAACAGGAAAACTTTGCAGACGAAGTTGCCAAACAGATGGCAAGCAAATAATTCAGTTTTTTTGAATTAAGTGCGTTATGACGGAAGAATATAAAATATGTATTATAATTTATATTCTTCCGGATTATATTAAAGCGTAAATTGCAGAAAATTACAGGGAGGTGCATTCATATGAGTTTAGTCGAAACCGTAAAGAATGCCGGTATAGTCGGTGCGGGCGGCGCAGGTTTTCCTACCCATGTAAAACTGAACGCTAAATCCGAGTACTTCATTGTCAACGCAGCAGAGTGTGAACCCCTTATCGAAACCGATAAGTTCCTCATGCGTACCAGAGCTGCAGACCTTGTTAAAGGCGTTGACATGATCGCAAAGGAACTCGGCGCTGACAAAAAGTACATAGCCCTCAAAGCAGCATACAAAACCGAAATTGCTGCTCTCGAAGCCGCTATTGCTGAAGCCGGAAGCGACATTAAACTCCACAAAATGGGCTATTTCTACCCGGCTGGTGACGAGCAGGTAATCGTTTGCGAAATCACCGGTAAATCCGTTCCCGAAAGAGGAATTCCGCTTATGGTCGGCGCAGTTGTCGATAACGTAGGTACCGTTCTCAACATCGTTGATGCTTTTGACGGCAAACCTGTTACCGATAAGTTCCTCAGCGTAGTAGGTGAAGTAAAACATCCCGTTATGCTTTCCGTACCGCTCGGAACTTCTGTTCGTGACTGCGTTAAAGCAGCCAACCCCACCATTTCCAATTATGCAGTTATCATGGGCGGACCTATGATGGGCGGCGTTCATGATGATGAAGCTGATATTGATAAGCTTGTTATCACCAAAACCGACGGTAACATCATCGTTCTTCCTAAAGATCATCACCTTGTAAGATGGGCACATCTTAAATCTGAATCTATGAAGAACAGAGCAAAATCCAGCTGCATCCAGTGCCGTATGTGCACTGATAACTGCCCCAGATATCAGACCGGCCATGACCTTGAACCCCACAAGATCATGAGAAACCTTTACAGAGAGAACATGATTACCGATAACGATGAATTCCTTCGCGTATTCGGACATGCAATCAACTGCTCTGAATGCGGTGCTTGCGAATTGTTCTCCTGCCCGATGCACCTTGCTCCCAGAAAAGCAAACATCTACATTAAGAGCAAGCTCCGTGAAAGAGGAATCGATGTTCCGAAGAACATGGAACCCGTTGCAAGACCCGAACGCGAGGTCAGAAAGATCCCGACCAACCGTCTTGCTGCACGTCTTGACCTTAGCAAATACTATGGCAAACATCTTTTGACCGATGAACCTATCGTTCTTGAACCCGAAACTGTTGAGATTCCGCTCAAACAGCATATCGGCGCTCCTTCCACCGCTGTTGTTGCAGTTGGCGACAAAGTTAAGAAGGGCGACGTTATCGGCCAGATGGACGATGGCAAACTCGGCGCAAACGTTTACGCCAGCTTTGACGGCGAAGTTACCGCTGTTACTGACAGAGTAGTATTAAGGAGGGAGAGCAAATGATCCAGACTATCGGAATGCTTGAATTCAACAGCATTGCAAAAGGTATCGAAACCTGTGATGTAATGCTCAAAGCAGCAGAGGTATCCCTTATCAGAACCTCTACTGTATGCCCCGGCAAATATATCATCATTATCACCGGCGACACCGGTTCCGTTAAAGCCTCCATTCTTGCCGGCGAAATGAACGGCGGAAACTGCGTTGTTGATAAGATGATTATCCAGAACGTACATCCCCAGCTTATTCCCGCGCTCAGCGGCACCGCACAGGTTGTTAAAGGCGATGCTATCGGCGCAATGGAATTTTACAGCATCACTTCTGCTATCAAAGCAGCAGATGTTTCTGCAAAAGCTGCACAGATCAGCCTTGTTGGAATCACCATGGGTTATGCTGTCGGCGGCAAGGGTGTTGTTACCCTTACCGGTGACGTTGGCGCTGTAAGAGCCGCTGTTGCTGCAGGTATCGAAGAAGCAGCACGCATGGATCTCTATATCGGTTCCACCGTTATCCCGAAATATGCACCCGAACTTTTCGATTCTCTTCTGTAATCGCTGCGTTGCATATAAGAATTACACCCTCCGGAAACGGAGGGTGTTTTTTTATGAAGCTTTTGAAAAATGACGGTTTTTGCTATCTTTTATGAAAATGCGAATTGAGCAAAAACCGTCATCGGTTATGTGTTATTATAGAAATACAATAATACATAACAGCAACGGGACGTCCCGTATTCTCTGCCGATGGCAGAGAATAAAGGTTCCTGGTTGCCGGAGGAGGAAAGTAAAAGATGAAGAAGTTTTTAAGCTTGCTTCTTGCTGTCATCATGGTCATCGGAATGTTCCCAATGACGGCTATAGCAGCGGAGGATATGCTTGAGTTTTTAACCGAGGACATACTTTCAGTTGAGATAGACGGTGTCAGTTATGACTATATCATAGTTGAAAGCGGGAAAACCAAAACTATAAATATAAAAACTAAAAAATATGGTGCGCTTATAACATCTATTTTTAAGACTGATTGTGGATATACAGTACGAGGAAACAATGCCCAGGGCGGTTTTGTAATAAACTCAGAAGCGGAAAATCTGTTTGGACCTCAGGGAGATAATAATTACATAAAAAGGCTTTATATTGAAAAAGGTATAGACTTTGAAGCGGAATTAAATCTTGAAAAAGACAAATATCTTATTACGGTATTAACGAATACTCGTGATAGTAGTAAAAAAATTGTAATTTGTTGGAATAAACATACTTTGATTACGCCGACGGCTTTTACGGAAATATCCGGAGAAAATGGAATATTATATACGCCGGTAAAGTTGGATAATACTACCTTTAGGATGATAATGGATAAAAATGCAGATAGCTCTGCGTTTGTGTTTAAAATTAATTCCGAAGTATATAATACAGTAACATTCGGAGAAACAGAGATTTTTCCAAATGAAAACGGTGAATACAGATTGGAATTTACAAAGTCAGAACTTGCGGGAGATATAGAAGATTCTCCCAGCGCTGTAAAAAATGTTTCTATAGAGGGAAACGACAGTTTGATAAATGTTGTTTTTGAAGTTTATGCGAGAAACAATAATATTGATGAACCAGATAAAATAACAGACTTTTTTCCCGTAGATTCACAATATACTAATGGAGGAAACCAACTTACTGGACTTTACGGTCTTGAACCCGAAAAAAGTCTTCGCGGTCTTGGATATTGGTGGTCACCGATTACTGCAGGAAATTTTGGCGGCTATATCATTTATTACTATGAAACCCCCATAGTCGATAGTCCAAACAACCCCTATGGCATCGACTTTATTATTTATGGAAATTCTAATGGCGGGCCAAACTTTTCTGAACCGGGTCAGGTTTATGTTTCTGAAGACGGCGAAAACTGGTATGCCCTTGCCGGTTCGCGACATTATGATAACGATACAGTATGGAATCAGAAAATAAAATATTATAAAGATGAAGAAGGAAATTATTATCGTCAGGTGAATGACGGCGAACCTGAGAAACTCAACTCAAATTCAGGAATACCAACCGTCGAAAATTATCCGCTTCACTATAAAGGAGTCGAGGCGGATTCCTTTGAAGTGGGGGGAGTAATGCTTCCGACACGCGAAGGAGAAAATAGCGAAGCAGCGTATCCGGAGTGGGGATATGCGGATGTAAAGCTTACAAGTGCAACGAGTGCGGGTACCGGTACAGTTGCGCAACTTACGGGAAAAGCAAGAAACCCATATTGGCCGCTTCCTACTTTTTCCGGTTCTCAACCGAATGAAACCATTGATGACGAAGTAAATGAATTTGGTGCCGACGGAATGGACATTGCGTGGGCAGTCGATGAAAACGGCAGCCCGGTTGAGCTCAGCGGAGTTCACTATATAAAGATTCAGACTATCAACCTTGGATACAGCTCCGGCGGTATTGGCGAAAAATCCACTGAAATAAATGCTGTTTACCGTGCAAAAGCAAACGATTCCGCCGTTGGAATTACTGAAGCTCCTGTTTCTATTACTGTTGACGGAAAAGAAATCGCGCTTGCTGAAGGGGTTTATGAATATACTGTCGGCGTTGAAGGCGAATTTGATGTTGCGGTTTCCGCAAACGAAGGAGCGAATATTTATATCAACAGCACCAGAGGCGAAACCCTTTCCTTTGCGGCAGTTCCCGAACACGGAATTATCCGTGTAATCGTTCAGGAAGGCGAAAAAGAGCCCGCTATCTATTATATCACTGTTGCAGAAAAAACTGAGGAAGTTAAGGTTGCCGAACAGCTTATTTCCGCCATCGGCGAGGTAACTCTTGAAAGCGAAGAAGCAATCAAAGCCGCAAGAGAGGCTTATGATGCTCTTACCGATGAGCAGAAAGCTCTTGTTGAGAATTACGATGTTCTTGAAGCTGCGGAAAAGGCACTTGATGCGCTCAAGAATCCTCAGGCACCTGTTGCTCCTAACAGACCTTCTGATGAACCTAACCCAGGCGTTACCGTCGTGATTCCGAGGGGAGAGGACGAATCCAACCCCAACACCGGCGCACCGGTAGAGAATGTTTCTGCACTTTGCGCGGTGGCAGTTCTTGCGGGAATGGCAATAGTTCTCAAAAAAATTAAATAAATATAACAAGCTCTTCATTGCTAAACTTTCTCGGAAGGAAGGCACGGTTCGGTCAGGAACCGTGCCTTCTTTCTTTATAACATAAATAAAATGTGATGATCAAAAATCCAAAAATCTCATTTTTAATCTTTACATCTGTTCTTTATTATAGTAAAATAATATAGAATAGGGAGCGGAATGCGCTTTTGCCGATTTCCGCTTTTATGACGGATTGGAGTGATTCTACATGGGACTTAAATATAAGCGCGTGCTTCTTAAATTGAGCGGCGAAGCCCTTGCGGGCGAAAGAGGCGTTGGCCTTGATTTCAGCGTGATTACACCTATTTGTGAAAGCATTAAAAAATGCGTTGACCTCGGTGCAGAGGTTGCAATAGTTGTCGGCGGCGGAAATTTCTGGCGCGGACGTTCCAGCGGAAGCATGGACAGAACAAGAGCCGACCACATGGGAATGCTTGCAACAATCATAAACGCTATCGCAGTCGGCGATACCCTTGAACAGCTCGGCGTTGATTCAAGAGTTCAGACCGCCATTTCCATGCCGGAAATCGCAGAGCTTTTCATCAAGGGCAGAGCCATAAGACACCTCAACAAAGGCCGCGTTGTTATTTTCGGCGGCGGAATCGGAAGACCCTGTTTTTCCACCGATACCGCAAGCGCCCTTCGCGCTGTTGAAATAAAAGCGGATATCTTCTTCAAAGCCACCATGGTTGACGGCGTTTATGATAAAGACCCGCATAAATATCCCGATGCGAAACGCTTTGAAACAGTAAGTTTTAAGGAAGTTCTTGATAAAGAACTCGGCGTTATGGATGCTACTTCCGCGGCGCTTTGCCGTGACAACAGCATGCCTGTTCTTGTTTTCAGCCTTGATGACCCGGATAATATCGTAAGAGCCATCTGCGGCGAAGATATCGGCACCGTTGTTACTGATTGATATAAGTTAATTTTGCCGAAAGGGAAGGGCGGTGAAGCTTCCCGGGAAAACGGCTTTTATAAATACCCTTTCACCGAAGAAAAGGAGGAAACATTATGAGAGAACAGCTTATTCCCTATAATGAAAAAATGGAGAAAACCCTTTCCGTACTTGCAAGCGACTATGGTTCCATCCGTGCAGGACGCGCAAATCCCGGCGTTCTTGACAGAGTAAGCGTTGAATATTACGGTTCCATGACCCCCATCAACCAGGTCGCGGCTGTATCTGTTTCTGAAGCAAGGATACTTGTTATCCAGCCTTGGGACAGAAGCTGCCTTAAACTTATTGAAAAGGCTATCAACGCTTCCGATATCGGTATTCCGCCCCAGAACGACGGCGTTTGCATCCGTCTTGTATTCCCGCCTCTTACCGAAGAGCGCCGTAAAGAACTTTGCAAAACCGTAAGCAAACATGCCGAAGAAGCAAAGGTAAATATCCGTAACCACAGACGCGACGCAAATGATTTCTGCAAAAAACAGCAGAAGGATAAGCTCATCACCGAAGATGACCTTAAAGACCTTGAAAAAGATATTCAGAAGCTCACCGATGATTTTGTTGCAAGAATCGAAAAAATGGCTTCTGAAAAAGAAAAAGAGATTATGGAAATCTAAACTTGAATTCAGAACGGAGGTGCCGATATGACCGATAAATTAATTTTGCCGGAACATATCGGCATTATTATGGACGGAAACGGCCGCTGGGCAAAAAAACGCGGCCTTCCGCGCAATGCCGGCCATAAAAAGGGTGCCGAGGTTTTTCTTGATATTTCAAAATATTGCAGAGATCTCGGCATAAAATGGCTTACGGTGTATGCCTTTTCTACTGAAAACTGGAAAAGACCTAAAGAGGAAGTGGATGGGGTTATGGACCTTATGCGCGATTACCTCAAAAATATGAGAAAAGCCGCAAACGAACACGTTGCGGTGCGTTTTATCGGTGATAAAACGCCTTTTGACGAAGACCTTAAAAGAATGATGGAACAGGCGGAAAACGCCGACGTCGGCGAAGTTATAACAACTGTTCAGATAGCGCTTAATTACGGCGGAAGAGACGAGATAGTTCACGCCGTAAAAGAGCTTGCGAAAGAAATTGCCGGGGGCAAAATTTCCCCCGACGAAATAACAGAAGATTCCATTTCAAAACGGCTTTATTCAGGAATTCCGGAGGCGGATCTTATTATTCGCCCAAGCGGTGAAGAGCGCCTTTCAAACTTCCTTTTGTGGGAAAGCGCTTATTCGGAATTTGTTTTTATGGATGTGCTTTGGCCGGATTTCACAAGAGCCGACCTTGACAGTGCCATAGAGGAATATTCAAAGAGGAATCGCCGCTTTGGCGGAGTTTGAATAACCGATATTCATTTCCGGCATTTTCGCCGAAAATAAACAAAGCCGCTTTGCGGCTTTGTTTCAAGATTCATATTTTATAATTTATTCTTTTCAACGATAGAAATCGTTAGAGATAACAGGCAAAAGAAGGGAAAATATTTTGAAAACGAGAGTTATTTCCGCGGTGGTGGGGCTTGCGCTTCTCGGCGCAGTGCTGCTTCTTTTTGAAACTGCGGTTCTTGATATAGCGGTTGCCGTTCTTTCGGTAATGGCGGTTTATGAGATGATAAACGCAGCGGGCCTTTCCGAAAACAAGATTTTTGCGGCGGCTTGCGCCGGTTTTGCGGCGTTTTTTTCGACCGCGCATTATCAGACCCTTGCTTCCATTTCGGGGTTTGTTGAATTTGGCTTTGCGGTGGTTGTTTTGCTTTTCGTTATGAACAACCACGAAAAGATAAAAATCACGGATGCGGCCTATGCTTTTCTGTTCACGCTGGTGATTCCGAAAGCATTTTCAACCATTCTTCTTTTCAGAAATTATGGCGAGCCGGTTTCTTATTTCCTTGTGCTGATGGGTCTTGCGGTGGCATGGCTTAACGATACCTGTGCCTATTTCAGCGGTTATTTCTTCGGAAAACGCAAGCTTTGCCCGGAAATCAGCCCCAAAAAGACGGTGGAAGGCGCCATAGGCGGTGTTTTTGGTTCGGTTATCCTTTGCAGCCTTCTTGCTTTCATTTTCAGCGTTGCAACAAATTACGTTATAAATTGGGTAAGCTTTGTGATTTTCCTGCCGGTGGGCGCGGTTCTTGCGATATTCGGCGATCTTTGCGCTTCGGCAATTAAGCGCCAGTTCGGAATCAAGGATTACGGCAGCATCATGCCAGGCCACGGCGGAGTTATGGATCGCTTTGACAGCTGGCTTTTCGTCGCGCCGGCTCTCTATATTTGGAATATTTACTATCCGTTCATTTAACGGACACAAAAAAGTGATAATGTTTTATTGCCGCCGGAGCGCGGCAATAATTTTATAAAATCCACTACGCATTTACGGATTAGAAGGAGGCCTTTTAAGAAAATGAAGCGCCTTTCTGTTTTGGGTTCCACCGGTTCCATCGGCACCCAGACCCTTGACGTTTGCAGAAGGCTCGGTTTTTCGGTGGTTGCTCTTGCGGCAGGAAGAAACATCGAGCTTCTTGAAGAACAGGCAAGGGAATTCAAACCCAATATAGTTGCTGTATATGATGAAGAGGCCGCAAAGCGCTTGAGCATCGCACTTTCTGACACAGGTATCTCCGTGCTCGGCGGGGAAGAAGGCGTGCTCATGGCGGCAGCGGCGGATTGCGATACCGTGCTCAATGCCGTCACCGGCATTGCGGGACTTCGCCCAACTATCGCCGCCATCGAAGCCGGAAATGATGTTGCCCTTGCCAATAAAGAGACCCTTGTCGCCGGCGGCAGAAGGGTGATGGATTTTGCAAAGGAGCATAATGTAAAAATTCTTCCGGTTGACAGTGAACATTCGGCGATTTTTCAGTGCCTACAGGCAAAAGGGGATTATTCCCGCATCAAAAAGCTGATACTCACCGCTTCCGGCGGGCCTTTTTTCGGAAAAACGGCGGATGAACTTGAAAACGTAACCGCGGCGGATGCCCTTAATCACCCCACATGGAATATGGGCAGAAAAGTGACCATAGATTCTGCTACAATGGCAAACAAGGGGCTTGAAATTATCGAGGCCGCGCATCTTTTCGGTGTTGAACAGAATAATATAGATGTGGTAATCCACAGGGAAAGCATAGTGCATTCGCTTGTTGAGTTTACGGATAATTCGGTTCTTGCCCAGCTTGGCGTTCCGGATATGAGAACGCCGATACAGTATGCGCTTACCGTTCCGGAACGCTGTGAAAGCGCAGTCGAAACCCTTGATCTTGCAAAAATCGGAACGCTTCACTTCTATCCGCAGGATAACGAGTCTTTTCCTTCAACAAATATAGCAAGATACGCCCTTTCTCTTGGAAAAACAGCCACAGCCGCATTCAACGCCGCAGATGAAATTGCTGTTGAGGCTTTTCTTGAAGGAAAAATCGGGTTTACAGATATCCCGAAAATCGTTGAAAAGACAGTTGAAATGCCCCTTCCGGGCGGTGACAGTTTTGAAGAGGTTTTTGAAACAGATTATGAAGCGCGAAAATTTGCCGCTTCACTTATTAAATAAGGAGAAAACACCGTGAGCATTGTTATTGCGATTTTACTTTTTGGTTTTATGATCTTTTTCCACGAACTCGGACATTTGCAACCGCAAAATGGGCGGGGGTAAAGGTCAATGAATTTGCCATCGGCATGGGTCCGAAAATAATTTCAAAAACGATAGGCGAAACGGAATATGCCCTTCGCCTTCTTCCCATAGGCGGTTTTGTTGCTATGGAAGGGGAGGACGAAGAAAGCGAAGACGAGCGTCGTTTTATGGCCTGCCCCGTATGGAAAAGGATCATCATAACCGCCGCAGGCGGAATAATGAACCTGATCCTTGGCCTTGCGGTTATTCTTATCCTGACAAGCGGCCAGGAACTTTTGGGAACAACGACCATTGCCGCTTTTCTCGAAAACTCCTCTTCGGCAAATTACCTCAAGGTCGATGATACTATTCTTGCCGTAAACGGAGAAAAAGCGAACTGCGACTATGATATAGTCTATTCCCTTATCCGCGATACCGACGGCGTAGTCAGTATGGACGTTCTTCGCGGCGGCGAGGAGCTCCATATTGACGAAGTTGTTTTCGATATGCAGGATGTAAACGGCACAAAATCCATCATTCTTGATTTCAGCATTTACGGCGAAGAAGCGACATTTACGAGCGTTATTTCCTATTCCTTCAAATGGACATGGTCGCTTGTTAAGCTTGTCTGGTATTCTCTCGGGGATATCATAAGCGGTGAATTCGGCATAAGCCAGCTTTCCGGGCCCATCGGCGTTACAGAAACCATTTCGGAAGCGGTTTCCACCACGAACTATAAAAGTATTCTTCTTATTCTCGCGGTTGTTACGGTGAATCTCGGCGTATTCAACCTTATGCCCCTTCCTGCGCTTGACGGCGGAAGAATTTTCTTTATGCTTATAGAAATTGTTCGCGGAAAACCCATCAATCAGAAAGTCGAGGGCATTATCCATACTGTCGGCATGGGGCTTCTTATGCTTTTGATGGTGGTTGTTGCCTATAACGATATTGTAAGACTTGTTACCGGAGGCTGATTTATTATGGCAAAGGAAGTTAAAATCGGAAATATCGCCATCGGCGGAGATAACCCCATTGCGATACAGTCCATGATAAGCGTTCCTTCCACGGATATTGAGGGAAGCGTTAAACAGGCGGCGGAGCTTGAAAAAGCCGGCTGTGAGATTCTTCGCGCCGCAATTCCGGATATGGCGGCGGTGGAGCTTATCCCGGCCATAAAAGAACAGATTTCCATTCCTCTTGTGGCGGATATTCATTTTGATTACCGCCTTGCCCTTGCGGCAGTTGAAAACGGAATAGATAAGATCCGTATAAACCCGGGCAATATCGGTTCGGAAGAACGCACCAGACAGGTTGTTGAAGCCTGCGGCAACGCGGGGGTCGCAATCCGTGTGGGTGTCAACGGCGGAAGCCTTGATAAACGCCTTCTTGAAAAATACGGCGCCCCCACTGCGGAAGCCCTTGCGGAAAGCGCCATGGATCATGTTTCAATTCTTGAAAAATACGGTTTCACCGATACAGTCATTTCAATAAAATCCAGCAACGTTAAAACGATGATAAATGCCTGCCGCCTTGTTTCACAAAGATGCGAGTATCCCTTGCACCTCGGCGTTACAGAAGCGGGCACCGAGCACATGGGCATAATCAAAAATGCCATCGGCATCGGCGGGCTTCTTGTGGATGGCATCGGCTCCACTATCCGAGTGACCCTTACTGCCGACCCGGTGAGGGAAATTTATGCCGCAAAAGATATTCTTAAAGCGGCGGGTGTTCGTGATTTCGGCGTAAACATAGTTTCCTGCCCGACTTGCGGAAGAACAAGAATTGACCTTATAAAACTTGCAAACGAGGTTGAAGAGGCTCTCAGAGGTTGTGAGAAGCCTTTGACCGTTGCCGTTATGGGCTGCATAGTAAACGGACCCGGCGAAGCAAGAGAAGCGGATATCGGCGTTGCCGGCGGCGAAAAATGCGGACTTATTTTCAAAAAAGGCGAGATACTGCGAAAAGTTCCGGAAAATGAAATTCTTCCGGCACTTCTTGAAGAGATCGGAAGGATGTAAAAATGGGAAAATATTTTTCC
This sequence comes from Oscillospiraceae bacterium, assembly GCA_017473745.1. Taxonomy (GTDB): domain Bacteria; phylum Bacillota; class Clostridia; order Oscillospirales; family Ruminococcaceae; genus UMGS1668. The sequence continues at coordinate 12,997 of JAFUJP010000049.1, read as the reverse complement.
GAAATTTTCGGAACCGGTTTCAGCGAAGAAATTCTTTCTGCAAAATTAATCGGCATGAATATAGATATGGAAAGCAGAAATATTCTTGCGAAAATCGCTCCGGATAAATTGATACATAAAAAAGACCTTTATTCGGCGCAAAAAGAACTTTGTAAAAAGCTGGGTGTAAATAACGCCCGGCTTATTCCTATTTATCCGCCTTCGATGTTCGGCGCCGATTATTTCGGTGATCTTGCTTTTGAGGCAAATATGCGCGGGGTTCCGGTAAACGGTTTTTTCAGCGGCGCAAAGGCGGAATTTGAAAACGGCGTGCTCAAAATTGAACTTGCCCATGGTGGCGCGGATATTCTTGAGCACGGACGCTGTGACGTTGTTATGAAAAACATTGTCCGGGAAGAATTCGGCCTTGAAATCAATATAGAATTTTGCGGAATTACTGAAGTTGAGGAGATAACAAAGCGCGAAACCGCGGGCGTTTCCTATTCCGCGGCGAAGCCATCCGGCGGCGCACCGAAACCGAGAGCGCCGAGAGCCGTTCCTTTTGGCAACGGCGGCTTTGACGCAAGCGGGCTTCCGATAGACCCTTCCGAAATGACCGTCGTTATGGGCAGACCTATAAAGCAGCGCCCAATGAAGCTTTGCGACGTTGATATGCAAAGCGGAAGAGTTGTTATCTGGGGCGATATTTTCTCCGTCGAAAGCAGAGAAACAAGGGACGGCGAAAGCGTTATTGTCACAATTATGCTTACCGACCTTACGGGTTCCAATATACTTAAAATTATTGCGAAGAAAAAAGAGGCCGAAGGCGTGCTCGGCCTTAAAAACGGCGATACGGTTGTCGTTAAAGGCGAAGCAAGCCTTGATAAATACGAGCACGACGTGACCATTCGTCCCACGGATATTTGTAAAGTTAAAAGACTTTACAGAACTGATGACGAAGAAGAAAAGCGTTTTGAACTCCACTGTCATACGAATATGTCACAGATGGACGCCATAACCTCGCCCGAAAAGCTTGTTAAGCGTGCCCATGACTGGGGCCACAGGGGAATAGCCATCACCGACCACGGCAACGTTCAGGGATTCCCCGAAGCGGCGGAAACGTTAAGAGCGCTCAAAGATCCGAATTTCAAAGTTGTTTACGGTGTTGAGGCATATTTTGTTGACGATACCGTTAAGGCGGTTTTCGGCGATCCTGATATATCTTTCGACGGCGAAGTAATCGTTTTCGACCTTGAAACAACGGGCCTTTCCGCGGCAACCGAGCGTATGACCGAAATCGGCGCGGTGCGAGTAGTCAATGGCGTGCTCAAAGAGGAATTCAATACTTTCGTCGATCCTGAAAAACATATTCCCGAGCGCATTACCGAGCTTACGGGTATAGACGACAGCATGGTTGCCGGTGCGCCGAAAGAAGAAGAAGCTCTTCGAATGTTCTATGAATTCTGCGGCGGATGTAAATTCCTTGTGGCGCATAACGCGGGATTTGATACCGGCTTCCTTCGTGCGGCGGGTGAAAGATGCGGAATACCTTTCGATTGCGCCTATGCGGATACGGTGGCCATGGCGCGCTCCATGTATCCGAACATAAAAAACCACAAGCTCGATACAGTCGCAAACCATCTTAAGCTTGCGCCTTTCAACCACCACAGAGCCTGTGACGACGCAAGGGAGCTTGCGCTCATTCTTGTGAAAATGATGGAACAGCTTCGCGAAAGCGAGCATATTGATAACTTCGCGAACGTAAACGGAATACTCCGCGGCGCGGATCCGCGCAAGCTGCCGACGTATCACCAGATCATTATTGCGAAAACCCAGCGCGGCCTTAAAAACCTTTATGAACTGGTTTCTCAGGCGCACGTTACATATTATAAAAAACGTCCGAGGGTCCCCAAGAGCCTTCTCATAAAACACAGGGAGGGACTTATAGTTGGTTCAGCCTGTGAAGCTGGTGAGCTTTACAGGGCTTTGACCGGCGGCAAATCACACGATGAACTGGTTGAAATCGCAAAATTTTATGATTTTCTCGAAATCCAGCCCGTCGGCAACAATGAATTTATGGTGCGTGACGGAAAAGTTGAAAGCGAAGAACAGATTCGCGACTGGAACAGACAGATAGTAGCCCTTGGCGAAGAACTGGGTATTCCTGTTGCGGCCACCGGTGACGTGCATTTTCTTGATCCGGAGGATTCCGATTACCGTAAGATAATCCAGGCGGCACAGGGATTCCCGGATGCGGCAAACCAGGCGCCGCTATATTTCAAGACCACCCGGGAGATGCTTGATGAATTCGCCTATCTCGGCGAAGAAAAGGCGAGGGAAGTCGTTATAACTGTTCCGAACAGAATTGCGGATATGTGCGAGGTGCTCAAGCCCATTCTCGACGGCACCTATACACCGTATATCGAAGGAGCGGAGGAGGATCTTAAAAACCGCTGCTGGAAAAAGGCTTATGACGTTTACGGCGAAGAAACCCCCGAGGGCAGAAAAATTCCCGAGCTTGTTGAAAAGCGCCTTTCAAGGGAGCTGGATTCGATCATAAAGCACGGCTATGCCGTTCTTTACGTCATCGCCCAAAAGCTTGTTACAAAATCCAACGAGGACGGCTATCAGGTCGGTTCCCGTGGTTCCGTAGGTTCGTCTTTCGTTGCTACCATGAGCGGTATTTCGGAAGTTAACCCGCTTGTTCCGCATTATGTTTGCCCCCACTGTCATCACAGTGAATTTTTTGAGCACGGCGAAGTCGGTTCCGGCTTTGACCTTCCGCCAAAGGATTGCCCCATTTGCGGAACGAGATATAAGCAGGACGGCCACGATATCCCCTTTGAAACCTTCCTTGGCTTCCACGGCGACAAAGCGCCCGATATCGACCTTAACTTTTCGGGCGAATATCAGTTCTGGGCTCACCGTTATACCGAAGAGCTTTTCGGCAAAGACCACGTTTTCAAAGCCGGTACCATCGGCACCGTTGCGGATAAAACCGCTTTCGGATATGTTAAAACATACTGTGAAGAAAAAGGCATAATTTATCACAAGGCGGAAGAAACCCGCCTTGCCATGGGCTGCACCGGCGTTAAACGCACCACGGGCCAGCATCCGGGCGGCATGGTCGTTATCCCGACGGGATACGATATCACGGATTTCTGCCCCATGCAGCACCCTGCGGATGACGCGGATACGGATATGCTTACGACCCATTTCGACTTCCACAAGCTGCATGATACTATTCTCAAGCTTGATGAGCTGGGGCACGATGTTCCGACCCTCTGCAAGCACCTCGAGGATATGACGGGTATTCCCGTTACGGATGTTCCCATGAGCGATGAAAAGGTTTACAGCCTTTTCACTTCTCCCCATGCTCTCGGCGTTGAGCCGGAGGATATCGACTGCCAGACGGGCAGCCTCGGCCTTCCGGAACTTGGAACAGGCTTCGTTCGCGGAATGCTTCTTGATACCCAGCCGAAGAATTTTGCCGACCTTATTCAGATTGCGGGTCTTTCCCACGGAACGGACGTTTGGCTCGGCAACGCCCAGGAACTTATCAAAAAGGGCACCTGTACCATTGCAAACGTTATCGGAACCCGTGACAGTATCATGACCGACCTTATCAGATACGGCCTTGACCCGAGCATGTCGTTCAAGATAATGGAGATAACCCGAAAAGGCAAGGCGAAAAAGCTTCTCACAGAGGAGCATAAGGCCGCTATGCGCGAATGCGGCGTTCCGGAATGGTACATTGATTCCTGTCTTAAAATCAAGTATATGTTCCCGAAGGCCCATGCCGCCGCCTATCAGATAGGTGCCATAAGGCTTGCTTATTTCAAGGTTTATCATCCGGTCGAATTCTATGCTGCTATTTTTACCGTTCGAGGGGACGACCTTGACGGCGGCATTGTTATGAAAGGCCACGAGGCCGTTAAGCGCAAAATAAAGGAAATGCGCTCGATGGAAAGCCTTAATAAAGGCGAGGAAGACCAGCTTACCATGCTCGAACTTGCGAACGAGATGCTCGCAAGGGGAGTTGAGGTTCTACCCGTTGACCTTTATAAATCCAGCGCCACAAGATATATGCCCGAGGACGGAAAACTCCGTCTGCCCTTCGTTTCACTTAAAGGACTCGGCGCCAACGCCGCAAAGCCTCTTGAAGAAGCGGGCAAAAAGGGTGATTATCTTTCTGTTGACGATGTTTCCGCAAGGGCGGGCATCGGTTCCGGCGTTATGGATATCCTTCGCACAAACGGCGTGCTCAAAGGTCTTCCCGAAAGCCGCCAGATGAGCTTTTTTGAAATGTGAGGTAATTTGATGATATATCTTGACGGAAGCAGGTTTTTCTTCGATATAGAGGGATGCTTTTCGAATCTCGTTGCTTCAGCAAGGGAACAAAACGCTGGTAAAGAGGCGGATAGATCCGCCGCGGAACTTTGCAAAGGATTTGCGAAAGTTTCCGGCGCAAAGGCGGAAAACGTCAGAGCCGGAAAGGATTATTCCGTTATTTTAAGCGGAATTTTCGGCTCTGTGCCGAAGGCCGTTGTTCCGGAATTCGATATTTCCGCGGAGCATTTTGCCGGTGCGGAGCAGATTCGCGTTAAAAAATCCAACGATATGAAAATCAGGGCCCAGAGTATTGCCGATGCAGTGATCGAAAACAGCGCAGAAGCTGTTTTCCTCACCAATCCATGCTGCCCCACGGCGCTGGAGATTCCCGCGGATGAGATAATAAAGCTTGCGGATTCCGTAAGCGCAAAAGTCGTTGTTGACGAAAGTTATTGCGTGGACGAAAGCACGTCGGTGCTCAAATTTGTTCCGGAGCATGATAACCTCATCGTGCTCAAAAAGATGCGCTTCGGCGGCGAGCCCGTTTTTGCCGTCGGCAAAAATCTTCCGGAATTCGACTGCGGAATTTCCGCGGAGGAACAGGCCGCCGGAAAGGTCATTTTTGACCATGATTCCGCCCTCAAAACCGCACAGAGAAAGCTTGCTGACAGCCGCGACAGCCTTTATATCCGCATCAAGAAGCTTGCCATAAAATACGATGCTCTTGAGCGCCTTTACCGTTCAAAGGCAAACTGCGTTTTCTTCAAAGTAAAAGACGCCGATGAAAGAGCACAGAAGCTTTTTGATATGGGAATTTCCGTTTGCTGCAAAGACGGATATTTCTGCGTTTTCGCCGGCGATAAGGACGAAAACGAAGCGGTGCTCAAAGCATTGGAAGAGGTTTTGAAATAAATACAATATTAACGGAACCGTCGTAGGGGCGCACCTGTGTGTGCGCCCGTTTTTTTAAAATATCGCCAATTAACCGTAGGGAACGGTCCTGACCGTTCCGCTTTGAAATATGCAAATAAAAAATCCCCGAAGATATTCGTGGATTTTTGTGCGAATATATTGCAAAAACGAAAACGGCGAATGGAAATACGAAAACTGGGAAAGAACTGTCTGGTCAAAGACCGGAAGTGCGGACGGATTTCTTTGGCCGTACATCCGATGAAAAGGGTTGCTTTTATTTGTCCCAAAAATAAATGTAGGGAGGGGGCTTGCTCCCGCCGTTTTTTAACCCTTCCGCCGCGGCCATACGGCCGTGCGGCACCTCCCCTGTGAGGTGAGGCAAATAAAAATCCCCGAAGATATTCGGGGATTTTTTGTTATTCAGCCTTGTCTTATTATGTAAAATGTTGTAAAATGTCCTTATTATAAAAGCTCTTTCGGTATTTTGAAACCGAGCTTTTCGAGGAACCAGGCATCTTTTACGGTGAAGGTTTTTCCGTCGAGATAGGCAAGGTGCTCCGCGTCTTCTTCAAAGTTGAAAGTGAGTTTATAGGAACAAAGCGCCTGCCAGGTGAAACCGTGGCCGTCTTTCGGTTTCCCGTATTTTGTATCGCCGATGAGCGGATGACCGATAGCGGCAAACTGTGCGCGGATCTGATGGGTGCGTCCGGTGAGAAGTTCCGCTTCGCAAAGGCTCATGCCGTCGTGAGAAGAAAGAACGGAGTATTTTGTTTTTGCGATTTTTGCTCCGGGTTTCTCTGAAGAAAGAGCTTCGACGGTGTTGGTCTTTTCGTTTTTGAAAATAAAATGTTCGAGAAGGCCGCTTTGCTTTTTTGGAGTGCCTTTCACAACGCAGAGATAGCGCTTATCGAGCTCCCTTTCCTTTATTTTGTCGTTGAGAACGCGAAGGGTGGCGGCGTTTTTTGCCGCAATAACTATGCCGCAGGTGTTGCGGTCTATGCGGTTGCAAAGGGCCGGAACAAAGGAATTTTCTTTCTTCGGGTCATATTCACCGTTTTTATAAAGATAGTGCCGGATCCTTGCAACAAGGGTATCGGCGCACCAGGAATCACCTTCGTGAACAAGAAGCCCGACGGGTTTGTTGCAGAGAAGAACGTTTTCGTCCTCATAAATAACGTCAACGGCAGAGGGCGCAAGCATGAATTCGGGGCGCTTTTCCTCAACCTCAAAAAATTCGTCCGAAACATAGCACTGAACGATATCGCCGACGGAAAGGCGGGTTGAAATTTCGCAGCGCTTTCCGTTGAGTTTGATGCGCTTAAGGCGGATATATTTATATAAAAGGGAAGAAGGCAGCTTCGGAATAGCTTTTGTTATGAACTTATCCATGCGCTGGCCCGCATCGTTTTTTGAAATGGTGAATTCTTTCATTGAAATACCTCGATGGAAAATATGATTCCGGCGAAGCCGGAATCAAACGCCGCGTTGCGGCGAGCGCCATTGGCGCCAAAAACATCTTGCTTCGTCGCCCGCGGGGCGCGCTTTGATGTTTTTGCCCATCCGTCAGCTTCGCTGACACCTTCCTGTCAAAGAAAAGGCTTTATTTATCAAGTATAATATCTTCTTCACGAATTATCAAGAGAAAAAACAAAGGGAGGAGGAAAAGCCATGCCATCCGAACACGACGGACACAGAAAAAGACTTAAAGAGCGTTTTATAAAAACCGGCCTTGATGATTTCGAGCCGCACAATGTGCTTGAACTTGTTTTATTTTACTGTATCCCGCGGAAAGATACCAACCCGCTTGCCCACAGGCTTATAAACCATTTCGGAAGCCTTTCGGCGGTTTTTGATGCGAAGCCCGATGAACTTATGAAGGTCGATGGGGTAAGCGAAAGCACAGCGGTTTTTCTTTCGATGATCCCCCAGGTTGCAAGAAGATATCTTGAAGATAAGGTAGATGCTTCAAGATCCGTGGGAGGTTTTACGGATATAGGCGTATATCTTATGCCGAAATTCGTCGGCAGAACGGTTGAAACGATAATGCTTGCGGCTCTTGATAATAAAAACCGCATAATTTCATGCAGCATAGTTGCCGAAGGCGAAAACACAAGGGTAAGCATTTCAAAACGAAAGGTCATGGAAGAAGCCATGAGGGTCGGAGCGGCGAAAGTTGTTCTTGCCCATAATCATCCAAGGGGTTTTGCGGTGCCTTCGCCCGAGGATATCTATTTAACCGAAGAAATTTATTCGCTTCTGGCTTCCGTCGGGATCGAGCTTGTGGATCATATGATATTTGCAGAGGATGATTTTGTTTCGATGGCTGCAAGCGGGATAGAATTCCGAAAAAAGAAATAAAAAACTTTCAAAAAAGGTTTGCATTTTTGCCCGGACTGTGATAGAATTCTAATGTTATGATTTTATGCGAAAAATTGCCAAAAAACGGCCAAAACCGCTTGACAAAAGCATATTATCAAGATATAATAAATTCCGTGGCGTTGCGAGGGATTACTATGATTATTGATATTAAAGAATTGTTCGATGCGCCAGGCACAGAGATTCCGCTTTCGGGCGAGGTTGATCTTTCCGAGGTGGATATTTGGGGACAGAAAGTATTCCGTTCCCCTGTGCGGATAAGCGGCGTTTTCAAAAACCGCTCGGGCTTGGTTACATTGAAGTACAGGGCTACCGCTGTGCTTGAATATAACTGTGACAGATGCGGGAAGGAAACATCCAAAGAAGAAGAATACGAATTCGAGCACTGGCTCGCCCGCGAGCTTGAATCCGGTGATGAAAATGACGACTATGTTCTTGTGCCGACGGGTATGATCGACATGGACGAGCTTATCATGACCGACGTTACGCTTGAACTTCCGTTTCAACTTCTTTGCCGCGAAGACTGCAAAGGGCTCTGTCCCGTGTGCGGATCGGATTTAAATGAAAAGACCTGCGATTGTAATCAAAAGCAGATCGACCCCCGCCTTGAAAAATTAAAAATGCTGCTCGACAGCTAAGGACTAATTCTGTTAAGGAGGTGCTTCATCCATGGCGGTACCGAAGAGAAAAACATCAAAAGCAAGAAAGAATACAAGACGTTCCAGTGTTTGGAAACTTTCTGCCCCGGCATTCTGCAAATGCCCCCAGTGCGGCGAACTCAAAACTCCCCATGTAGTATGCCAGAACTGCGGATACTACAAAGGCAGAGAGATCGTCAAAGTCGAAGAAGCATAATCTTTGCAAAACAGGAGAGGGTCGAAAGATCCTCTCTTTTTTGTTGCCCTGATTGATTTACTTGCGAAACCGCAGGGAACGGTTTTGGCCGTTCCGTAAATAAAAAACGAGGTGATTTCTGTGTCCGATATACTTTTCAGAAAAGATGGCTGGGTGTTTTCATACCGCGTTGCCGGTATTGCTCTAAGCGGAGGCAAAGTGCTTTTGCAAAAGCCGACTGACGAGGATTTTTATGCCTTTCCGGGCGGCCACGTTGCTTTCGGAGAAACCAACGAAGAAACGCTTGTTCGTGAATTTAAAGAAGAAACCGGCGCAGATATTTCCGTCGGGGAGCTTAAATGGGTCGCCGAAGCTTTTTTTCCATGGGGAGAAAGCCCCTGTCACCAGATATGTCTTTATTACGCCGTAAATATCAAGGACGGCACTGCGCCGAAAGACGGAATGTTTATGGCAAGGGAACATCTTGAGGGACGAAATTTTGACCTTGAATTCCATTGGAAACCAATAAGCGAGCTTGATAAACTCGAAATGTTCCCGGCTGATGCAAAGGAAATGCTTTTGCATCTTGAAGACGGGGTCAAGCATTTTGTGTATAAAGAATAATTTTGCCTTTCTTTTCAAAGGGAACCGTCGAGGACGGTGGAGGGATTCGTTTTAATTGACGATTGAAAATGAACAATGGCAAACCGAATTTATTTATCACAAAACTATGGAAAAAACAATTTAATTTTGTTATAATATAATGTAAACTATTTTTCTGAAAGGAGAGCGGGCAATGCCGGTTGTGATTTCATCCGTTGAAAAGAATACTGCCGCGGAAAAAGCGGGCATCGTTCCGGGCGAAAGCCTTGTTTCCATCAACGGAAACGAGATTAAAGACGTTCTGGATTACCGTTTTTATATGACCGACAGAAAGCTTGATATTGAGCTTCTGAAAGACGGCGTCACCCGTACCGTAACGGTTACAAAGCCGGAATACGAGGATCTTGGGCTTGATTTTGAAAACTATCTTATGGATAAAGAGCATTGCTGTAAAAACAAATGCATTTTCTGCTTTATCGACCAGATGCCGCCCGGGATGCGCGAAACCCTTTACTTCAAAGATGACGATTCGCGCCTTGGCTTCCTTTTCGGAAATTATGTTACCCTTACAAACCTTGAAGAAAAAGACATTGACCGCATCATAAAGATGCGCCTTTCACCCATAAACGTTTCGGTTCATACCATGAACCCGAAACTGAGGGTCGAAATGATGAAGAACCCCCATGCGGCGGATTCCCTTGAATATCTCAAAAAAATGGCAGAGGCGGGAATTACGCTCCATCTTCAGTTTGTGCTTTGCCCCGGGATCAACGATGGGGAAGAGCTTCGTTACAGCTTCCGCGAAGTTGAAAAACTCGGTTCCGCTGTCGAAAGCGCCGTATGCGTTCCCGTTGGTCTTACAAAATGCAGGGAAAAGCTTCCGAAGCTGACGCCTTTTGATAAAGAAAGCGCTCTTGAAGTAATAAAAATCGTTGATGAATTCCGTGCCGAATGTATGGAAAAATACGGCGAACCGGTTTTCTATGCGGCGGATGAATTTTTCATCAAAGCGGAGCTTCCTTTTCCGGAATATGAGTATTACGGTGATTTTACCCAGCTTGAAGATGGGGTCGGGCTTTGCGCATTGCTCAAACACGATTTTTATGAGGCGCTTGAATATTTCCCCGAAGGGGAATATGACCGCCGTGTGACTGTTCCCACGGGAAAAGCCGCATATTCCACCATAAGGGAGCTTGCCGATGCGGCGGAGAGCCGTTATAGCGGCCTTAAAATCGACGTTCTGCCGATGGAAAACTATTTCTTCGGCGAAAAAATAACTGTAACAGGCCTTCTTACAGGGGGCGATATCGCCGCCCAGCTAAAAGAAAGAGAAAACGGCGATGCTGTGCTCATCTGCGAATCCACTTTGCGTTATGAGCATGATAAATTTATCGACGACACCACGCCCGAATGGGTCGAGCACGAGCTCGGCGTTCCGGTGCTCATGGTGCCGAACGATGGATACAAGCTTCTTTGCGCAATGCTCGGCGAAGAAGCAGATGACGAATGTGATGTAATTTACGGATAAATTCCGTTTGGAGGATATAAAAATGGCAAAACCTATTATTGCAATAGTGGGCCGCCCGAACGTGGGCAAATCCACCCTTTTCAATAAGCTGACGGGCAAACGCCTTGCGATAGTCGAAGATACCCCCGGTGTTACCAGGGACAGAATCTATTGCGAATGCGAATGGCTTAACAAAACCGTTATGCTTGTGGATACCGGCGGCATAGAACCCAAAACCGATGACGGTCTTCTTGCAAAGATGAGAAGCCAGGCAAATATCGCTATCGAAAGCGCCGACGTAATCGTTCTTGTAACCGATCTTCATTCCGGTGTTACCGCAAACGATGCTGATATCGCTTCGATGCTTCTTAAAAGCGGAAAACCCGTTGTTCTTTGCGTAAACAAATGTGACAGGATCGGCGAACCGCCGCCTGAATTTTATGAATTCTATAATCTCGGCCTCGGCGATCCGTTCCCGGTATCTTCCGTTCACGGCAACGGAACAGGCGACCTTCTTGACGAATGCTTCAAATATATAGATTTCGACAAAGAAAACGATTACGATGATGATACAATAAAGGTAGCCATCATAGGCAAACCGAACGTCGGAAAAAGCAGCCTTGTTAACAAAGTTGCGGGCGAAGAAAGGGTTATCGTTGCGGATATGGCCGGAACAACCCGCGATGCCACCGACACCGAGGTTGAAAACGAATTCGGCAAATTTGTTCTTATTGATACCGCGGGTATTCGCCGTAAGAGCAGAGTTGATAACGAAATCGAAAAATACAGCGTTCTTCGTTCCTATATGGCCGTTGACCGCAGCGACGTTTGTGTTATTATGATTGACGCCACCGAAGGCTTTACCGAACAGGACAGCAAGGTCGCGGGCTATGCCCACGAACAGGGCAAAGCCTGCGTTATCGCCATAAACAAATGGGATGCAATTGAAAAAGAAACCAATACCATGAGCGAATTTACCAAAAAGCTCCAGACAGATTTCAGTTTCATGTCCTATGCACCGTTTGTTTTCATTTCGGCAAAAACAGGCCAGCGCATCAACAAGCTTTTCGAGCTTATCGTTTCCACCCACGAACAGAACTGCCGCAGAATTTCCACCGGTATGCTCAACGATATGCTTGCATACGCAACCGCAAAAGTTCAGCCGCCTTCCGATAAAGGCAAACGCCTTAAAATTTATTATATGACCCAGGCTTCGACAAACCCGCCGACCTTTGTAACTTTCTGCAACCGCGCGGATCTTTTCCACTTCTCTTATCAGCGCTATCTTGAAAATCAAATAAGAGAAACTTTCGGTCTTACCGGCACGCCCATTAAGATGGTTATCCGCGAACGCGGAAACGACAAAGGCTGATAACATTCTTTCTTTTCGGAGGTAAAACATTGAACGATTTCGTAACAACTGTTTTGGCCTGCCTTCTTGTTGCGGTGATAGCCTATCTTATAGGCAGCTTCAACATGGCAATACTTATTTCAAAATTTCATAAAGCAAAGGATATCCGCGAGCTTGGAAGCGGCAACGCCGGCATGACGAATATGCTCCGTTCCTTCGGAAAAAAGGCCGCCGCTTTTACATTTATCGGTGATTTCCTTAAAGGGGCGCTTGTTGTTTTTGTTGCCCGTTCCATCGGTGAAGAATTTGCTCTTAATTTTGATATAGCCTATATTGCGGCGGTTTTTGTAATTATCGGCCATGTTTATCCGATATATTTCAGATTCAAAGGCGGCAAAGGCATTGCCACCGCCCTTGGGGCCATGCTTGTGCTCAACTGGATCGCGCTTTTGACCATTGCTGTAGGCATAATTCCGATGGTATTTGTAATCAAAATAGTTTCGGCTGTATGCCTTTGCGGAACCTGCCTTTATCCGGTGCTCAACTTCATAGTGCTTTGGCTTCAGGGCAGGGATATGCTTACGGAGGTAATTCCCTATACGGTTCTTGCTTATTTGATGGCGGCGGTTATTTTCTATGCTCACAGAGAAAACATTGCCCGCCTCAGAAACGGCACGGAACCTTCTTTTGGGAGCAGGAAAAAATGATTAAAGAGAAATTTCCAAAAATAAGAAACGAAAAACTTTCAAAAAAAACAAAGAAAATAATCACCACGGCGGTTATAACTTTTCTCGTTTTTGCCTTTTTCATCTGGCTTGGGGTTGGGATGTATGTTTCTGTTCCGACCAACAGCAGGGGAGAGCTTTGGCCGATGTATATTATGTACGCGGTTTTTCCGGCGCTGATATTCTGGTTCGGCGCAAAAAGGGTTTATGACATTGTCAATGGCGAAGATGATGACAACGACGACGAGACGGAAGACGATGAAGAATAATTTATCATTGTACGGGCGGATATTATCCGCCCGTTTTTTATAATATCGCCGATTTACGGTAGGGCGGGGGCTTGCCCCCGCCGTCCTGCCTCCACTAACAGGGGAGGCG
>JAFUJP010000048.1 GCA_017473745.1 Oscillospiraceae bacterium | reverse complement strand
GTTGCCGGCTCCGAACGGCGACGGTGGAGATTAGAAATCTCAGTTCGTTTGGTGGGGCGCCTTGTCCCCTTTTGAAAGGGGACAGCGGTCGCGGGAGCGACAGCAGGGTTAGAACGTGTTTCTTTGCGGTCTTACCGCGTTTCTTTGCACGAGCAAAGAAATGGGGTAAGTATTAAAAAGAATCCCCTCGCCACTACGTGGCCCTCTCCCCTTTAACAAGGGGCGTTTGCGCTCCGCGTTCCTTTGTTGCGGAACGGTCTTGACCGTTCCCTACACTCGATTAAACGACAACAGCGGACGGAACAGGGTTTACCCTCATCCACCGCGCCGCTGGCGCGGTCCCCCTTCCCCCGAGGGAAGGCTTTAAATGGCGATTTCTTTCCAGAAGCTTTCGCCGGCGGTATCGGATTCGGTTATGCCGAACATTTCAAGAATGGTCTTGCTCTGGTCGGCATAGCATTTTCTTGTGCCGAGGTCGGTGCCTGCTTTAACTCCTTTTCCGTAAACGAGAAGCGGTATGTATTCTCTCGAGTGGTCGGTGGAAGGGGTTGCCGGGTCGCAGCCGTGGTCAGCGGTAATCATAAGAATATCGTCATCTTCCATGCCTTCCATAAAACCGCCGAGCCATGCATCAAATTCCGAAAGCGCATTCGCATAACCCTCCGCATCGTTGCGGTGTCCATAGACCATATCGAAATCAACGAGATTGATGAAACAAAGACCTGTGAAATCCTTTTTCTGAAGCTCGGAACTTCTTTCCATTCCGATATTGTTGGGGCCGGTTCGATAGGTTTCTGAAACACCTTTGCCCGCAAAGATATCATAGATTTTGCCGACACCGATAGTGGCAAACCCGTTTTGCATAAGAACGTCAAGGGCGGAATCCTTCGGCGGAACGAGCGAGAAATCGTGGCGGCCGCTTGTGCGGTAATAATCCGGATATTCGCCTTTGAAAGGTCTTGCAATAACGCGGCCGACGCCGTGTTCGCCCTGAAGAATGGCGCGGGCTTTTTCGCTCATCTCATAAAGCTTTTCAAGGGGATATATATCCTCGTGGGCGGCGATTTGGAAAACGCTGTCTGCGGAGGTATATACTATGGGCTTTTTAGTTTCTACGTGTTCCCTGCCGTAATCGAGCAGAAGCTGAGTTCCGCTGTAAGGCTTGTTGCAGAGCACTTCAAGGCCGGTCGCTTCTTTGAAAGCATCAATGACTTCTTGCGGGAATCCGTTTGGATATGTGGGGAAAGGCTTTTCGGAAACAATCCCCGCAAGCTCCCAATGGCCGGTGGTGGTATCTTTGCCGCGGCTTACTTCGTTAAGGCGGCAGAAAGCGCCTTTCGGCGCAGGGGCTTTTTCGATGCAGGAAACTCCTTCTATGTTGCCGAGGCCGAGGCTTATCATGTTCGGAATGTTGAGCCTGCCCGTTGCGGCGCAGGCCGCAAGGGTGTTGCTGCCTTCATCGCCGAAATCCGCCGCATCCGGAAGTTCACCCACTCCGAATGAATCAAGCACTATCCAAAAAACACGTTTTGTTTTCATTTTGCTTCTCCTTTCTCGATTTCGTCGAGGTCTTTCAGACCTTTGATAACTTTATAGCTTTCCGTTTCTTCCGGAAGCTCTTTCTTTTTAAGTCTGTTTTCAAGTATCTCTTTTGTAAATTCATAGATAACCGCAAACGCCGGAACACCTATGAACATACCGATAATTCCGAAAATTCCGCCGCCCACAAGGATCGCGAACATAACCCATATCGCGGGAAGGCCGGTGCTGTCGCCAAGTATCTTCGGGCCGATGACGTTGCCGTCAAGCTGCTGAAGAATGAAAACGAAAATGGCGAACCAAAACGCCTGCCACGGGTCAACCATAAGAAGGATGAGCACCGAAGGAATCGCCCCGAGGAAAGGGCCGAAAAACGGGATAACGTTTGTGCAACCCACTATAAAACTTATGAGCAGTGTGAAATCAAATCCGATAATACTCATGCCGATGAAGCAGAGAATACCGATGATAAGGGAATCGAGAAGCTTTCCGTTGATGAAGCCGCTGAATATCCTGTGGGATTCACGGGCGACCCTTACCATTGTTGCGGCGGCATCTTTTTTAAGAATGGCATAAAGCGCTTTTTTCATCTGGGCGATAAGGGTTTCTTTGCTGAACATCATATAGACCGAAAGGATAACCGCAATAACTATATCAAAAATCGCCCCGCCTATCTGTACGGAAATATTGGCTATATTGGCAATCTGGGGCAAAAGCTCTTCGCCGTAATCCATAAGAAGCTTCATGGCAACTTCTGAACTTATTCTGAATTCAAGGAACTCATCAATAAACGGAAGCTCGAGATTATAATTTTCCGCAACGGTTCTTACAAGATTCTGAAGGCTTTCAAGATATCCGGGGATATTGTTTATAAGCGTATTCACGCTTTCCATAACGTCCGGCATGATGATATAGAAAAACGCGCCGAGCACCGCAATGGTGGCAACCCATGTTATGATTATTGCAAGGGTGCGGCGAAGCGCCCTTCTCGGTTTGTTTTTTTCGACAAAGCCAAGATGCTTTTCAAAAAACATCAACGGGCCGTTGAGAAGATATGCGAATATAAGGCCTATGGTGAAAGGTCGAAGAATATCCGCCGCGGTGCTCCAAAGATCCGTTACCTCATCCCAATTCTGCATAAGAAAATAAACGAGGATTATCCCCGCGCCGGCGGCTATATAAGTAAGAGCGCGCTTTGTCATCGCCCGGGTCCATTCAAATTTCATCTTCAGGCCCTCCCTTTTTTGTGCAAACTTCCTTATTTTTTTAATAATAACATATCTATATTGAAAAATCTATTAAATATTTTTTAATATTGGGAACAAAAAAACTTTTTATGCTTTTATTCTTTCGTTTTTTATGATATATTTGAAGCAAGGAAGGTGAATTGATGGAATTTCAGGCAGAAATTATAAGAAATATTCAATCCGTCGCAACGCCGGCGCTTGATATAATTTTTGAAATAATAACCATGTTCGGTGAAGAGATGCTTCTTATCCCGATAGTTACTTTTATTTACTGGTGCTTCAACAAAGAAATGGGCTATTGGCTTTGCTGGTGCGTTTCTGTCGGCAACCTTGTTGTTAACTCGGCCAAAGGCATTTTTAAGGTCGAACGCCCCATCGGATATGAAGGCATACGCACCCTTAGGGAAAGCACGGCCACAAGTTATTCTTTTCCAAGCGGGCACACCCAGGCTTCCGCGAACCTTTTTACCGCCATCGCAAGGGCGGTGAACCGCAAGCGTTTTTGGGTTCTTGCGGCGGTTCTTCCGGCTTTGGTGGGGCTTTCGCGGCTGTATCTCGGTGTTCACTGGCCCACAGACGTTATCGCCGGTTATGCCATAGGCATTTGCGTTCCGCTTTTGCTTTGGCTTTTTTACAGAAAATATGCAAAATATAAGCCTCTTATGTTCCTTATAAGCACCCTTGCTTTTACCCCTTTTTGCCTTATGACGGGCGATATTGCGGATTTCTGGAAGAGCTTCGGCTTCGGCATAGGTCTTGCCATAGGCACCTATATTGAAACGAAATTCATCAGGTTTGAAATCGACGACGTTCCCGCAAGGAAAAAAGCCTGGCGCTTTGTGGGCGGCCTTGTTTTTGTAATAGCCGTTTACGCGGGAATGAAGCTTTTGCTCCCGGCGACAAACCTCGTGGCGTTTATCCGCTATCTCTGCATCCCCCTTGCGGCAACTGCGGTTTGGCCGGCGATATTCAAGAAATTTAATTTCTGATGCTGAATTTACGGCGGGCATTCGCCCGCCGTTTTGTTTTTTATTTTCGGAACGGTCAGAACCGTTCCTTACAGTTAGGATTGATTGTCAAAAATGCGATATTATATGCTCAACAAGCCGAGCGGCGTTGTCACCGCCGTTTCGGATAAGGATTCGGCAACGGTTATGGATTCCTTCCCGCCGGAAATACGAAGCGGCCTTCATCCCATCGGCAGACTCGACAGGGATACGGAAGGTCTTCTTATTATAACAGATGACGGTGACCTGACTTTCAGACTTACAAGACCTGAATTCGGCATTGAAAAGCGCTATTTCTTCCGTGCATTCGGAGAAATCTCTGATGCTGACGTTGAAAAGCTTAAAAAAGGCGGACTTCTTTACGGCAACGGCGAAGCCGCAAGACCCGCTTTTATTGAAAATATCGTTTTGAGCACCGTTGAGAACGACTTTGAGCACATACCCGCCGGGGCCCGTGCTCACTGCATGAAAAACCCGCAGGGAAAGACTTTTTCCGCCGTTATAAAAGTTACCGAGGGCAAACGCCATGAAGTAAAGCTTTTGCTCAAATCCATCGACTGCAAGATTTTTTATCTTCAAAGAATATCCATGGGGAAATTCGTGCTCGACCCGGTGCTCAAACCCGGTATGTTCCGTGAATTCACTCCGGAAGAAATCAAAATCGCGGAAGAATACCGAAAAATATTCATTGATTTGCGAAGATAAATTATTATTTATATCACCGCGGTGAAGAATGTGGTTGTAGGGGCGCACCTGCGTGTGCGCCCGTTAAAAGGATTCCCGGAGGGCAGGCTTCTCCTTGAGGAGAAGCTCCGCCGAAGGCGGTGATGAGGTGTTTGTCCGCTAATTTCCGTGTTTGCATAGAAACACCTCATCCGTCATCGCTCCGCGATGCCACCTTCCCCTCAAG
>JAFUJP010000005.1 GCA_017473745.1 Oscillospiraceae bacterium | reverse complement strand
GAACGTCCTGTTCGTAAACTTAATGGAAAACCACCAGTCCTCTTCAAATCTGAACTGGTGGCTTAACTCGCTTTTTTCTGTCTACTATCTATTGACTATTTCACTCAATGCGGCCGTTTTTTGTTGCAATCCCCCCTGTTTTGTTATAATATAATTGAAATCTGATATGGAGGGATTTTAATGGGATTATTTGATAAAATCTTTAATAATGAATACATAAAACCGCGGGCATCTGAACCTCCGATTGGTAACTATAATTACTATCAATGGGACAAACCGGATTTTGTTTTACCTGATGAATTTAAGCTCGACGAAAACAGTTCTCTTGAGGATGCGCTCAAAGTATTCTGGACTGCCGGCGGTCTTGATTTTTTCAACGTATGTGATAGCAAATACTATTCATGGGATTGGATGGATTTCGTTGGAGATTTATACACAAGTATTGATGAAGGAGAATATTCAGCAAAAGGAACTGGATATAAAATACCTCTTCCGGATAAAACCAAAAAAGAATTGCTTGAACGCGGTGTTCCCGCCGTATTTTTAACTGATTTATGATTCTTTCATAAAAAACAGCCGTAAAGCTTTTAAGCTTTACGGCTTTGTTCTCTTTTAAGACAATTATCTCTGTCCTTTGTCGTAAGGAATACCCTCTGCTTTAGGTGCTCTGGATTTCTTGGAAGTGAAAGCAAGAACGATAAGGCAGATGATATAGGGCATCATGTTATAAACAGAACCCGTGATATCGAGGGATACGAGGAAGTCGAATCCGAAATAGGTGTTGGAAAGTGCACGGAAGAAACCGAAGATAAGAGCCGCCATGGCGATTCTGGAAGGTTTCCACTGGCCAAAGATCATAACTGCAAGTGCGAGGAAGCCAAAACCTGCAACACCGTTTTCGAATTTCCATTCGGAAACACCCGAAAGGATATAGCAGATACCGCCAAGACCGCCGTAAACGCCGGAAATGAGAACACCGGCCCAACGCATTTTGTAAACGTTGATACCAACGCTGTCTGCCGCCTGGGGATGCTCACCGCAAGCCATAAGGCGAAGACCAAACTTGGTTTTATAAAGCGTTACATAAGCAATTACGAGCGCGATAAGTGCAATAAGCATAAACCAGTTGAATTCAAAGCTTCCGATATTTACAATGAAAGCCTTTTTCTCGTCAACATACTGAATGGTGGAAGAAACGTCGTTGGGGTTGGTTGCAGTGTTGATTGCTTTAACGATAACAGTTGCTGCCGCGGTGCCAAGCATATTAAGTGCGGTACCGACTATGGTCTGGTTCGCCTTGAAGTTGATACACGCAACACCGAGAAGCGAAGAATAAACCGTTCCGAAAACAACGGAAGCGATAAGAACAAGCATAATAAGCGGGAAAGTT
This sequence comes from Oscillospiraceae bacterium, assembly GCA_017473745.1. Taxonomy (GTDB): domain Bacteria; phylum Bacillota; class Clostridia; order Oscillospirales; family Ruminococcaceae; genus UMGS1668. The sequence continues at coordinate 12,707 of JAFUJP010000005.1, read as the reverse complement.
CCGATTCCATCGGGAGCGTATCTCATCATAAGAGCACCGCCGAGAGCACCGATTACCATAACGCCCTCAAGACCGAGGTTGATAACGCCGGAATGCTCTGCAAAGCATCCGCCAAGGGCAACAAGAATAAGAACCGAAGCGAAAACCAATGTGTACTGAACAAGCAATAACATTATTTATCGCCTCCTTTCTCGGATTCTGCACCTTTTGCTTTAAGTGCTTCCTTTTCTTCCTGTTTATCAAGATATTTATTCATCGCAAATTTAATAAAGAATACGAATCCGCAAAGATAAATGATAAGCGAGGAAATAAGGTCGGAAATCTGGGAACAATACATAGTTTTGTCAACATAAGCACCGCCATTGGTGATATGCTGAATGAAATAGGAAGAGAATATGGTTCCGATGGGGTTAAGACCGCCAAGGAATGCCGCGGCAATTCCGTTGAAGCCCATACCGGGAACAGCAGAAGAAGTGCACATCCACTGCTCATAGTCAGTAAGGTACATAAAAGATGCGCCAAGAGCGGCAATACCGCCGGAAATCATAAGAGTTACAATGATGTTTCTCTTCTCTGCCATGCCGCAGTATTTTGCAGCGTTTTTATTAAAACCGGTTGCTTTAAGTTCAAATCCAAACTTGGTTTTTTCAAGGAGAACATAAATAAGAACTGCAGTAAGAACAGCAAGCGGAAGAGCTATTGTAACATAGGTATTTCCCGCAAAAATTTTATCCATTCCAAGACCCGGAAGCATCGCATCAACACCGTGCGTATTAAGATGGAAAGTATAAGGGCTTGTGGATTCTTTTACTGTGGAGAGTATCATGTTCGTGGTATAAAGAGCAATCCAGTTGAGCATGATACCGGAAATAACCTCGTTTACGTTGCAATAGGATTTAAGAAGACCAACGATCGCACCATAAAGTGCTCCGCAAATTGCCGCAATAATCATGCAGGGAAGCCAGCCGAGTCCAAGTCCGATTGCACAATAGATACTTGCACAAATACCTACGCAATACTGACCGGCAGCACCGATGTTGAAAAGGCCGACTTTGTATGCAAAAAGAACGGAAAGCGCACACATAAGAAGGGGTGCGGTTTTTACAAGGGTATTGCCGAAGTTTTTTAGCTGAAGGTTCGCTTTGGAATAATGCAGGAAGTTTTTAAGAACTTCCATAATTGCTTCGCCCGCACCGGAAGGATTGATGAAAAGAAGAACGATATAACCGATGAGAACGCCGAGAACGATACAGATAAGAGAAGCGAACAGCGACTGGAACGCTTCATTTCTCAAAATTTTCTTGCTCATGCTTTCACCTCATCTCTCTTTGCACCGGCCATATAAAGACCGAGCTCTTCTTCAGTTGTGGTTTTGGGGTCAAGCTCACCGACTATTTCACCCTCAAACATAACAAGGATTCTGTCGGAAACATCCATAACCTCTTCAAGCTCAAGAGAAACAATAAGAACGCCCTTACCTGCATCTCTCTGCGCGACTATCTGTTTATGAATATATTCGATTGCGCCGACGTCAAGTCCGCGGGTGGGCTGAACAGCGATAAGAAGCTCGGGGTTCTTATCGATTTCGCGGGCAACGATTGCTTTCTGCTGGTTGCCGCCGGACATGCTTCTTGCAATGGTGATGGGACCCTGTCCGGAACGGACATCATACTGTTCAATAAGCTTTTCAGAATATTTTCTGATGTTATCTCTGCGAAGGAAACCGAATTTATCAGTAAATTCCGGTTCATAATAACGCTGAAGAACACAGTTATCTTCGAGGGAATAATCAAGAACAAGGCCGTGTTTGTGTCTGTCTTCCGGAATATGGCTCATGCCGGAGGTAAGCTTTTTGCGGATCGGCATTTTAGTGATATCCTGTCCGCAAAGGGTAACCTTACCGCTTACAAGGGGTTCAAGACCGGTAAGACCGTGAACAAACTCAGTCTGGCCGTTGCCGTCGATACCGGCAATACAAACGACTTCTCCCCTTCTGACTTTAAGAGACACGTTCTTAACAGCGTTGTTATTATGCATTTTTGATGCTACGGTCATATTTTCGATATCAAGGATAACCTCGCCGGGTTTGCTTTCGTCTTTCTGGACGTGAAGGCTTACGTCGTGACCAACCATCATCGCAGAAAGCTCTTCAATAGTCGCGTCCTTGGTATCAACGGTTCCTATGTATTTGCCTTTTCTGAGAACGCTGCAGCGGTCTGCAACAGCCTTGATCTCGTTGAGTTTATGAGAAATAAAGAGGATGGATTTTCCTTCCGCCGCAAGGTTCTTCATTATCTGCATAAGCTCTTCTATTTCCTGAGGAGTAAGAACCGCGGTGGGTTCATCGAAAATGAGAACTTCATTTTCACGATAGAGCATTTTAAGAATTTCGGTACGCTGCTGCATACCAACGGTTATGTCCTCGATATAAGCATCGGGGTCAACGTGAAGACCGTATTTTTCAGAAAGTGCAAGAACCTTTTCTCTTGCCTCTTTTTTCTGAAGAAAACCGAATTTGTTCGGTTCAACACCCATGATAATGTTATCAAGAACCGTAAAACATTCAACAAGCTTAAAATGCTGATGAACCATTCCGATTCCAAGGTCATTTGCATCGTTGGGGTTATTAATCTTTACTTCTTTACCGTCTTTTTTAATGATGCCCTCTTCTGCCTGATAAAGGCCAAACAAAACGCTCATCAAAGTTGATTTTCCTGCGCCGTTTTCGCCGAGAAGAGCGTGAATTTCGCCTTTTTTAAGCTGAATAGTCACGTCATCATTGGCGATTATGCCGGGAAACTTTTTGGTAATATGAAGCATCTCTATTGCATACTGATTCTCCAACTCTACCGTCCCTCCTATTATAACTTATACTTATAATCATAATACTACATAAATCGATAAATTACAAGCAATATTTTATTTAATATTTATATATTTATGCAAAAAAAGAACGAGCCGGAAAGGCTCGTTCTTTTCGATACTGTGATTAAAAATTATTTAAGGTTTCCAAGGTCTTCAACAGTAACAACAGTTACATAATCTGCTGCTGCGCCTTCGATAGAGTTGTTAACAACAACCTCGCCGTCAAGCATTGCTTTTACGAGTGCTTTGTAATCGTCCTCGGTGAAACCATCAGCGAACTGAGTGGAAGGAGCGATCTGTACATAGTTTTCTTCAGGATTTTCGGAAACGAGACCGAGAGTTTCGATCTTGCCGCCTTCGAATTCGCCTGCTACAACTTTGCCGAGCATGGTTTTAACGGTTGCTGCAAGACCTTTCATTGCGGAAGTTACAGTCATGCCTTCGCCATACTGAGGATCGATGATAGCTGCCTGGTCAACGTCAACGCCGATAACTTTGCCGCCAACTTTTGCTGCTGCTTCTGCAACGGAGGTGTAGATACCGCCGCCGCATGCGAATACGAGTTCAGTGCCTGCACCGTACCAGGTATCCATTGCTGCAGTGATGTCTGCATCGCCGTAGAACTGGTTGCCGAATGCCCATTTTACGTTAACGGTTGCACCGGTTTCTGCAGCTGCTGCATCAGCGCCCTGAAGGAAGCCATATCCGAAACGGAGAACTGCAGGAACAGCCATACCGCCGCAGTAACCGAGTTCGGTATAACCGAGTTTAACTGCTGCATAACCTGCCATGTAACCACAAAGTTCTTCCTGATATACTGCAGAGTATACGTTGGAAGGAATGGTCCAGTCGCCGAAGTCGCCTTCGCTTACGTCAAGAGCGATGAAAGTTACTTCAGGATAGTTTTCAGCAGTGCCTTTGATTGCGTTTGCAAATGCATAACCGGGAAGCACAACTACGTTGTAGCCCTGATCGATTGCGTTTTCAATCTGTGCAATACGGTCTTCGTCAGAGTCGGTTGCGGGTTTGAAGTAAGAGAAGTTAACGCCTTCAGCTTCGCAGAACTCTTTGCATGCTTCATAGGTGGTCTGGTTGAAGGACTGGTCGGTGATATCACCGTAGTCGGTAACCATTGCTACGGAATATGCTCCGGTGTTTTCGCCGCCTTCATCAGAGTTGCTGCATGCTGCGAAAGAGAGCACCATTACCATTGCAAGAACAAGTGCAATAATTTTTTTCATTTTAATTTTCCTCCCCTGTGTAAATTTTTTTCACAGTGATTTAAATATACCACATATTAGAAAATAGTTCAAGTGAATTTAAAATTTAACGGTAAAATTTTGCAATTTTCACATCAAAAAACGCACCTTGCGGCGCGTTTTTTATAAATTAGTTCTCTTTTTTAAGATATTCGCGGATATATCCGGCAAAAAGATCTATCGCTGCTTTGTTTTTTCCGCCTTCCAATATCACAATATCCGCATTTTTCTTGCTCGGTTCAACAAATTTATCATGCATCGGTTTAACTGTTGTCTGATACTGGGTAAGAACAGATTCAATGCTTCTTCCCCTTTCGGTCATATCGCGAAGGATTCTTCTTCCCAAACGTATATCCGCATCCGTATCGACAAATATCTTGAGGTCCATAAGTTCGCAAAGCTCCTTATTCTCAAGAACAAGAATTCCGTCAATGATAAGAATTTTTTTAGGTTCAAGGGTTATGGTTTTTGTTTTGTCTCTGTTATGTACGGTAAAATCATAGACCGGTTCTTCGATTCTTTCGCCGTTTTTAAGCTTTTTTATGTGCTCAACCATAAGCTTTGTTTCAAAAGAATCCGGGTGGTCATAGTTCACTTTGCATCTTTCTTCATAGGAAAGATGGTCGAGTACGTTGTAATAGTTATCATGATGAATAACTGCAACGTCTTCTCTGAACATATCCACAAGATTTTCTGTAAAAGTGGTTTTTCCGCTTCCCGTTCCTCCGGCTATACCTATAACAAACATATATTTAACATCCTTCCCCTGTTTTTCGGTGATTTTCGCTTTTCGATTATTCCTGTTTACTGATTTTTACAACAGTATCAAGAACAAGTGTGATCATATCGTGAAAAGAGGTCTGTCTTTCTTCGGAAGAAATAGCTTCGCCCGTAACAAGACTGTCGGAAATGGTGCATACGGAAAGCGCCTTTTTACCTGCTCTTGCAGCATTGAAGAAAAGTGCGGCGGATTCCATTTCGCAGGCGAGAACACCCATTTTTGCCCAGCGTTCCGCAACGGTCATTCCGGCACATTTTTCTCCGAGTTCATCATTATAAAAAACGTCTGAAGAAACAAGGTTGCCTACATTATAATCAACACCTTTTTCTTTTGCGGTTTCAACACAGGCAGAAAGAAGACCGAAATCGGAAATAGGAGCAAAGCATCCGGGAAGTCCGAAGTTATTTGGGTATGCGGATTCATAACAAGCTCCCTGTGCAATAACGACGCTTCTCATATTTACATAAGGAACTATTGCCCCTGCGGAACCGACACGAATGATGTTTTCGACTCCGAAGAAATTGAAAAGTTCATAGCTGTAAAGAGCCATTGAAGGCATACCCATTCCGCTCGCCATAACGGTTACGGGAACGCCTTTATATGTGCCTGTATAGCCGTTTACTCCGCGGACATTGTTAACAAGTCTTGCGTTTTCAAGATAGGTTTCTGCGATAAATTTTGAACGAAGGGGATCTCCCGGCATAAGTACGGTTTTTGCGAAATCCTCGGGTGTTGCGTTGATATGGGGTGTTGCCATGGTTATTACCTCCTTATTTCTGTTCAGCAATGGCTTTTTTCCAGCATTTGTGGCACATTGCAATATATCTGTCGTTTCCGCCGATGCAAATCTGGTCACCGGAAGTCACGATTTTTCCGTTGTCATCCATTCTTGCGTTAACGGTTGCCTTTGCACCGCAGTCGCAGATGGTTTTTATCTCGGTTATGGAATCCGCAACCTCAAAAAGGCGCATGCTTCCGGGGAAAAGCTTTGTTATAAAGTCTGTGCGAAGGCCAAAGCACATAACCGGAATATTCATCTCGTCAACGATATCACGAAGTTCGTCGATCTGTTCCGGGGCAAGAAACTGGGCTTCGTCGGCAATGATAACATTACAGTCGCTGTGCTGTGCATAAAGTTCCCTGATGCTGTCGCCGAGGGCAATTTCATCAGCTACCGCATAAAGACCAATTCTCGATTTGAGAATATTCTGCCCATCCCTCGTATCAGTTTTGGGTTTAATAAGCCAGACCTTCATTCCGCGTTCTTCATAGTTATATTTTGTGATAAGCGCCTGGGCGGATTTTGAACTTCCCATAGCGCCGTATTTGAAATAAAGCTTTGCCATGATATTCCCCTCGTTTCAGGTGTTTTTGCCGAATATACAAATTCCGACATTTTTTAGAAATATTATAGCATATAACAAAAATTTTTCCTATACCAAAAACAATATATTATTTCAATTATTTAATAAATTTTTGCATAACATCTCTTGCTATAATTCTTATTTTGATGTAGAATATATATGTGATAATTTTATGTTTTGCATGGTGCAAAAATTGAGAGGAGGATTTTCCGTGAACGAACCTACCATTTCCTTTTCTATTCGTGAGGATAAAGAAAAAGAGATAAAAGCGATTCTTACAACTGTTTATGATGCTCTGCGCCAAAAAGGATACAACCCCATCAACCAGATAGTCGGATATATCCTTTCAGAAGACCCCACCTATATCACCACACATAATAACGCAAGAAGCCTTATCCGCCGCATCGACCGTGACGAGCTTCTTCAGATTCTGGTGAAAACCTATCTCAACGATTGATTTAATTGGAGGATGTTATGTCTGAACAGTTTATGACCTACAAAGGCCGCCCCCTTGTTCGCAGCAAAAAAATTCTTTATTACGGAGATATGCGCGATCCCTATGTCGTTATGCTCCAGATCAGCAACACCACAACCGTTGCAGAAACCGAAGTTGCGGGCCGCATTGTTCTTCAGATGATGTCAACCGACCCCAACGCAGCACCCACCGAAATGGTTCTTAAACGCGCAGAGCGCGACGGGCTCTATGCCGCTCTTGACCTTGCTTCCGCATGGCTCGACCGCCAGCTCGGCGAAGTTAAAGAATAAGCGAACAAAAGCCGCCCAAAAGGGCGGCTTTTATATTTATGCGGAGGTTTGTTATGAGATTACGTTTTTCTCTCCTTTAATCATATTTTGAAAGGAGATTTTCATGGAAATAACCATAAAAGAATATGAAAATTATGAGCACGGCGAAATTATGGATCTTTATAAAAGCGTCGGTTGGTGCTCATACACAAGCAGGCCCGAAATGCTTGAGCACGCATTTGAGCATTCGCTGAAAATCCTTGGTGCTCATGACTGCGAAAAACTTATCGGCATAGTCCGCGCCGTAGGTGACGGATATTCGATCGTATTCATACAGGATATCCTTGTTCTTCCCGAATATCAGCGCAAAGGCATCGGTAAAAAGCTCATTAATACTATGCTTGAATGTTATCCGGATGTTTATCAGATCGAACTTGCGACGGATAACACCGAAAAGACTGTTTCTTTTTATAAAGCCTGCGGGTTTACCTCATTTTCTGAAATGGGCTGCGAGGGATTTATGAAAATCAAATATTAACGTAAAAAGAGCTTCCCGTTCGGGAAGCTCTTTTTTTGCATAAATTCAGATATTACCAGTTGCCGCTGGGTTTCGGAACCTGGTGCATTTTCTCCTGAACCTCGTTGATGAATCTGCCCTGATATTCGGGGATTTCGGTTACAAGGCTTTCGGTGGTAAGAACCATGGATGCAACAGATGCAGCGTTGTTAAGTGCGCTGCGGGTTACTTTAACAGGGTCGACAACACCTGCTTCGATCATATCGGTGAACTCTTCGGTGAATACGTTGAAGCCATAGCCGACTTTTCTGGAACGGCGAACTTTGTCAACAACAACGGAACCGTCGAGACCTGCGTTGATTGCAACCTGGCGCATCGGCTCTTCAAGAGCACGAACTACGATAGAAACACCGGTCTTTTCATCGCCGGAAGTATGTGCAAGAAGTTTTTCAACTTCTCCGATAACGTTAACAAGGGCAACACCGCCGCCTGCTACGATACCCTCTTCAACTGCAGCCTTGGTTGCGTTGAGGGCGTCTTCGATACGAAGTTTCTTTTCTCTTGCTTCGGTTTCGGTTGCTGCGCCGCATTTTACAACTGCTACGCCGCCGACGAGTTTTGCAAGTCTTTCCTGAAGTTTTTCACGGTCATAATCGCTGTGTGCGGTATCATAGGAAGCTTTGATAACAGCAATACGGCCGTTGATTTCGTCTTTGGAACCTGCGCCGTCAACGATAAGGGTTTTATCTTTATCAACTTTAACTTTCTTTGCAAAGCCAAGATGGTTGAGCTTAACTTCCTGAAGGTTAAGGCCGATATCATCACAAACAAGGGTTGCACCAGTAAGTGCGGCGATATCAAGAAGCATTTCTTTTCTTCTGTCACCGAAGCCGGGGCCTTTTACGCAGCATACGTTAAGAGTTCCGCGGAGTTTGTTGACGATAAGGTTGGTAAGAGCATCGCCTTCAATATCCTCTGCAACGATAAGAAGTTTTTTGCCCGCTTTCATGGTCTGTTCGAGAATCGGAACAAGTTCCTGGAAGGAAGAAATCTTTTTCTCAACAAGAAGAATAGAGCAGTCTTCGATAACGGCAATCATCTTATCGGTATCGGTTACCATATAAGGAGAAAGATATCCGCGGTCGAATTCCATACCTTCAACAACTTCGATATAAGTGTTTGCGGTTTTGCTGTCTTCAACGGTGATGATACCGTCGGTAGTTACTTTTTCCATTGCGTTGGCAATAAGTTCGCCAAGCTCGGGATCGCCGCAGGAGATGGTAGCAACTCTTGCGATATCCTGAGAACCGGAAACTGCTTTTGCATTGCTGAGAACAGCTTTGGTTGCAACGTCAACAGCTTTCTGAATTCCGCGTTTTACAAGCATAGGGTTAGCACCGGCAGTAACGTTTTTCATACCTTCGCGAACAAGAGCCTGTGCAAGGATGGTTGCGGTGGTGGTGCCGTCGCCTGCTGCGTCGTTGGTTTTTTCGGCAACTTCTTTAACAATCTGTGCGCCCATGTTCTGGAAAGGATCGGGAAGCGAAATTTCTTTTGCGATGGTAACACCGTCGTTGCAGATCATAGGAGTTCCGAATTTTTTATCAAGAACAACGTTGCAGCCTTTGGGGCCAAGAGTAATTTTAACAGTATTGGCGAGCTGATCAATACCTGCCTGAAGGGCTCTTCTTGCGTCGTCGCCGTAAAGCATCTGTTTTGCCATATCTAATACCTCCGAAAATAATTAACTAAAATTAAAATCAGTCTTCGACAACAGCAAGGATGTCGTTCTGAGAGAGGATAATGATCTCTTCCCCGTCGATTTTAACGGTGGTGCCGGCATATTTGCCCATGATTACATGGTCGCCGACTTTGAGCTGCATTTCAACTTCTTTGCCGTCAACAACGCCGCCGGGGCCAACTGCAATAACTTCTGCAATTTCGGGTTTATCCTGTGCGGTAGCGGTGATGAAAAGACCGCCTTTGGTTTTTTCTTCATAATCAACCATTTTGATAACGACTCTGTCGCCAAGGGGTTTTACGTTCATTGAAAAATCCTCCTAAATATATGTTATAAATTGATTAGCAAATTTTTAGCACTCTTTCTTTTTGAGTGCTAAATATATTTTATACCATATGAAGCTAAAAGTCAATCATTTTAGCATATATTTTTCATAAAATACGCAATTTTTTAATTTTCGTTCATATTTTCGGGCTTATCGGCCTCATTTTCGGGCCGACTGACCGTTTTTTCGACTTCATTAACCACTTTTTCGGAGTGATTGATTGTTAATTTTTTCGCAATAAGAAATTTTATCGGTATTCCCTGTTCCGAAAACATCTTTTCGTGCTCGGTTTCAATATTATCATCAAAACCGGAATTATGAAGATCTTCGGTAACATAGGTAAGTTCAAAACCACATTCCGCAAAATATCTTTTGGAAGAAAGGAACAAATCGTCGTTGTCGGTTTTGAATCGGATCTCACCGCCGTCTTTGAGGAATTCGCGGTACTGCATAAGCTGGTTGTTATGAGTAAGGCGCTTTTTGTGATCGTGGGTTTTTGGCCAGGGGTTGCAGAAATTAATATAAATTCTGTCGCAAACATCCTTTGAAGAGAAAACTTTGTTAATAAGCATTATCTCCTGGCTGAAGATATATACGTTATCCACTTCCCTGTTTGCTTCGGCATATTCTCGTTTGATGTTGCGCATTGCAAGACCGAGCATTTCGCTTTTGATATCAACGGCAATGAAGTTGGTTTCCGGATGGGCAACCGCAAGCTTGGATATAAAGCCGCCTTTGCCGCAGCCAAGCTCTATCATAAGCGGAGCATCATTTTTAAAAACAGAATGCCATTTTCCCCTGTTTTCAGCAGGGACGTCTATACAGTTTTCCCATTCGGCAAGTTCGGGCCTTGCCCAGGGTTTTCTTCTTATTCTCATTTTATATCCTCCGCATCGATTCCGTAAATTCTGCATCCGTTTTCACGGGCGCGGTCAATAAGCGTCTGGGCATCGGTTCCTCTAAGTTCCGCAAGCCGCTCGGCCGTTGCCGGGATAAGGGTGCTGTCGCATCTCTGACCTCTGTATGGAACCGGCGCCATATAAGGGCAATCCGTTTCGAGAAGTATTCTGTCATCCGGAACTTCCATAGCCGCAAGCAAAAGTTTGTTCGCATTCTTAAACGTAACAGAACCGGTAAAGCCGATATACATACCAAGTTTAAGAAATTCTCTTGCTGTTTCCGCAGAACCGGAAAAACAGTGTATAATTCCCTTCGGCCGATATTTTTTTACCAGTTCAAGCGTATCCGCATGGGCTTCCCTGTCGTGAATTATAACCGGAAGGTCAAGGTCATTCGCAAGGGCAAGCTGGGCCGCAAAAACCTCTTTCTGCTTCTCTCTCGGAGAGAAATCATAATGGTAGTCAAGGCCGATTTCCCCGATTGCAACAACCTTATCGTTTTTTGCAAAATCAGCGACTTTTTGGAGCCAGTCACCGTTTCCGTCGCTTTCCGCCGAATGGGGATGAACTCCGACGGCAGAATACAAAAAATTATATTTTGATGAAAGTTCAAGTGTCTTTACGCAGGTTTCAAGATCACACGCAGGATCTACAACCAAGGAAACGCCGTGCCCGGCAAGATTGCCGAGCACGGTGTCGCGATCTTCATCAAATCTTTCATCGTCATAATGGGCGTGGGTATCGAAAATTCCTCTGTATTCCATCAATGAAGCCTCGTTCCTGCCGGTACGGAATCATCAATAAATGTTACACAAACGGAACCGTCTTCCCTGTTGCCTGCAAGAAGCATTCCCGCAGATTCGACTCCGCAGAGTTTTGCGGGTTTAAGATTTGCAACGATAACAACCTTCCTGCCGATGAGCTCATCGGGAGTATAGTGCTGCGCAATTCCAGAAACTATCTGGCGCCCGCCCATTCCGTCATCAAGCTGGATTTTATAGAGCTTCTTTGCTTTCGGAACTTTTTCACATTCAAGGATTTTTGCAACGCGAAGTTCAACTTTAGTGAAATCATCAACTGTGATTTCAGGTTCAAGCACGATTTCGGGCTTTTCTTCTGCTTTTTCAGTTTCAAGCTGTGCTTTGTGTGCAGCTTCAAGCTCTGCAATAAGTTTTTCTCTGTCTATTCTGGAGAAAAGAGGTGTTGCAGTTCCCACTTTTCTTCCGGCTTCAAGTCCGCCGAAAGTCTGGATGCTTTCATAGGTCTGAACATCCATTCCAAGCTGTTCAGCAATTTTCTTGGTGGTTTCGGGCATGATCGGAGCAATAAGCACAGAAAGGATTCTGATTCCTTCAAGAAGATTATAAAGAACCGTTCCGAGTCTTTCTTTCTTGCTTTCGTCTTTTGCAAGAGCCCAGGGCATGGTTTCGTCAATATATTTGTTGCAGCGGCGTGCAAGATCCATAATGCAGTCAATGGCATCGCTCATCTTGTACTCGGAAACGTTTTTGTCAAAACCTTCAATTGCTTTTTTTGCGGTTGCTTTAAGATCATCATCAAATTCTCCGCCGAAATCGGGAGATTGGATAACGCCTTCAAAGTATTTGTTCTGCATTGCAACGGTTCGGTTTACGAGGTTGCCGAGGGTATTTGCAAGGTCGGTGTTGAATCTGTCGATCATTGCCTCGTAAGTGATGGAACCGTCGTTTGCATGCGGCATTTCGGTAAGGAGATAATAACGCACCGCATCAACACCGAAAACCTTGGTAAGATCATCTGCGTAAATGACGTTGCCGCGGGATTTGGACATTTTATCCTCGCCGAAAAGAAGCCACGGGTGTCCGTAAACCTGTTTCGGAAGAGGTTCGCCGAGAGCCATGAGCATGATGGGCCAATAGATGGTGTGGAATCTTACGATATCCTTGCCGATAATATGCACATCCGCGGGCCAGTATTTTTTATACTGTTCGGAACTGCCGTCCGGATCATATCCAAGAGCAGTGATATAGTTGGAAAGAGCATCGATCCATACATAAATGACGTGTTTATCATCAAAAGTTACCGGAACGCCCCATTTGAAGGAAGTTCTGGAAACACAAAGATCCTGAAGACCGGGTTTGATGAAGTTATTGAGCATCTCTTTTTTGCGTGCTTCGGGATAGATGAAGTTTTCGTTGCTTTCAATGAATTCTTCAAGCTGTTTCTGATATTT
>JAFUJP010000047.1 GCA_017473745.1 Oscillospiraceae bacterium | reverse complement strand
TTTCCGCCGGTTTGTCTTCCGGTCACATTTATTCTTTTTCCATCAAGTTCGAGAAGGGCGGTCATTCTGATTTTCGGAGCGATAATAACGGGGTTATTAAGCTCAAGAACTTCCTCACAATAACGAACAGGGTCTTTTTCATAAAGTTCTTTTTTATAAATATATACCGGTTCTATGCTGCGGATAAGTTTTTTCTTTTCGGTGTGTTCAATAACGGCGAAATATGCACCGGAAATTTTATTATATCCGCCGTATTTTTCAATGGATTTTCCCTCTTTTACAGGAAGCTGACCTTTTCCGGCGGGCATAATATTAAGATCAAAAAGCTGACCTTTCTGCTCATACGGCATGCGGGTGAAAAGAATATTGTTCTTTTCTACATATTTTTTTACGGTTTTTATGCTTTCAGATTTATCCCATGCTCCGGGAGTATCATATTCGAACACTTTGTTGAGGCTGTAATTTTCGCTGCCAATATTCCTGAAAAAATTTTCGGTGAACTTTGTATCATAAACGTTTCCGACAACGATGTTGAGATAGGCATCTTTTGCGTGGTGAAGATCGTTTACCTCGCGGCATTTGACAATACCATACTGCTGCTTGAAATCCGCAACATTTCCAGCTTTTGAATATATGATTTTAGTTTCCGGATAAAGATCTTTTAGAAGGGTTGCTATCGCTTTTGTGGATTGCTGTGTTTCCACAAGCTGACGTGCAACGAAAGACGAAAGTTCTTCGTTGGTAAGAGGATAATTTCGTTTCAACCTTTCAAATTTCTTTTCGGAAATCATTCCTTTTGTGCGGAGCATAGTCCAGAAAGGAAGCATTTTTTCACGGATTTCAGAAGAAATCGGATAGATATTTGTTTTATCACGGTTAAGCGTGCTTTTTACCAAGACTCTGTTGTCAATGCTGTTATCCTTTATTTTTGAACGCGGGAAAATATGGTCTATATCATAAGTGGTATCATCCGCAAGCATAGCATCTATTTCTATTGGCTCGCCGGAATACATGCATTTTCCGAATTGGGTATAATAAAGATACAGTTTATCACGTCTGAGGTTGCTTTCTTCTTCGGAACAAAGCTTGTTCCAAAGTTCTCCGCTGTCATTGCCGCACTTTCGGTAAAGCTGGATCAGAGAATCCTTGCGCTTTTCGGTGAGTTTGTTTTTGAGCTCAGCAGAATTTGTTCTGGCTACTTCGATAAATATTTTCTTTGGTACCGATTTTTTGATTTTTACGATTTCATTGATAATTTTTAAAGATTGCCAGACGCTCCGTCTTACAGCCGGAGCTATGTACATATCGTCAAGTCTTTCACGAATTCCGTAATTGCTTCCAAGAAGTTCCTTTTTATGCATCTCTGCATTTTCTGAAAATTTATATTTTTTGCTCATAAGCTGCATAAGATTTTCATTGGAAGAACGCAGCATATCAATTATAGATTTTGCCTCACCGTTTTCATCCGGAGAATAAATTTCGGTTAAAAATTCGCGCGAAAGATTACCCCAGTCCTTGTATTTGAGTCTTGAAAGGTATTCAATATCTTTTTTCTCAAGTTGTGGAAAGTTCTTTTTAATCCAATTCTTCAGCATTTTTTTGTCATCGCCGAAGACAAGGATACTTTCTATGATATTTTCAACAGCTTTTTCATCTGTTTTTTCAAGAATCAATTTAAATCGTGATATGATTTAAGAGTTGATTTTATTTTATCATCAATACCACTGATTTCATCTTCTTCTGTTATCAGATTTTTTGATGCAAGGTAGGATTTTATTCCTTTTTTGGTAACAGGTTTTTTGTTGTCAACAAAAAGATCTTTGTAAACCTGTTGTTTGATATTAATCGGGAGTTCTTTTCCGTTGATTTTAAGAGCATTGATTTCATTTAAAACACAGAATTCACTGTAAAGAAGAGAATCTTTAGGAAGAACAGGCTCAAAAGTATAGGTGCATCTTCCAACGAGATTTCCTATAAATCCGCGGGCACTTGCTTCGGTATCAACTACCTGTTCAAAATTCCAGGGATAAATTTTTTCTTCTTTACGTTCAATCCAATATTTCCCCGAACTATTATTGAGCGGACCGACATAATACGGAATTTTAAAATCGAAAATACTTATGATTTTGTCTTTGGTTTTTAATCCGTTTTCATCGGTTTCATCCAGAAAATGAAGATATGATGAAGCGTTGTCAAGTATTCTGATAAGTTCCTTCCGCTGTAATTGATAAGGAACCACACCATTTTCAGAACCTTTCAGTTTTGTGAGAAAAGTTTTTTCTTTAATTTCAGAATATATTTTTTCATATCCATCTGCCGTTTTCAGGCCAGGAAGTTCTTTTTCAAGGAAAACACAAAAGTCCTGTTGTGTGCAGAAATAAGTTCCGCTTCCCGAACTATATCTGCTATAAGCAGCGAAGTTATTGAGTTTTTCTTTCTTTTCCGAAAAAATATGTTTGTATTTTTCGGGATATTTTTCTTTTACATATTTTTTTATGGAGTTGATATCATTTTGATTTTTTTCAAAAAGAGATACTTTTGCATCACTGAACCAGGAATTTTCTCCGAGAATTTTTGAAAGGCGGACAACATCAAAAACAGTCTGAAGATAAGTAAGCGTTTCCGATCTTTCGCCAAGGATTTCGTGATATTTATCAAAATTATCTTCAAGATTATTTTTAAGGCAGAAACTTGGAATTTCAGCTTTCTTTAAATTCTCATCGCAGAAGAAATCAGAAAATTTTACCGTTGCTCCGCAAAGTGCATCAGAGACACAGGCAAGATTTATTTCTTCATTTCTTTCTGTTCCGAAAATCGCGGCGCATAATTTTTTCTTTTTTTCGGTAACCGTAAGTTTTTCGGATGAAAGAACTTCTTTTGCATAATTTATATTTTTGTACGAAAAAGTTATACCGTACTCTGATTCAATATGCTTATTGAGTTCCTCAAAACTTTTTTCAAAAGTGATTTCATCTTCGCCGCCGTTGTTTTCATAAAGAAAGTGTCCGCGACTTTTCATAATGTGGTGCAAAGCAAGAAAAACAAGTCTTACATCATGCTCGTCATTCGAATACAAAAGTTCCTTTCTCAAATGATAAACTGTCGGATATTGCTTCATGTAATCCTTATCTGTGTAACTTTTATCATTGAAAAGACTGTATTTGCAGTTTTTATCCGTTTTGTCATCGAGCCAAAGAGAACTTTCGTGAAGTCTTTTAAAAAAGGAGGAATCTTTTTTGGATATTTCTTTATCGAACAGCATTTCAAGCCACAAAAGACGCTGCTTTCTTCTTTCAAGTCTTCGCCTGGAAGTTCTGGCAATGCGCCTTGATGAAGCGTCTTGCGCTTCATCAAAAAGCCGTATTCCCCACATTGCATTTCCTTTGAATTTTTGGATACGATATTCCTCGTCGGAAACAGCCCAGCCTACGGATTCGGTTCCGATATCAAAACCGATATAATAATTTTTCTCTTCCGACATGTTTTTACCTCCTATCCGGATTTCGGTATTGACAAAGAAAATATTTTGCTGTATAGTTGAAGACAATCTTAAACTACCATTTAAGATACACTACCAGTTCAAATAAGCCTTTGGCGAAATCATCGCTTTTGCGAATTCACAGTGTGTGAACCTAAAATCCCGCTTTTGCGGGATTTTTTGTTAATTCAATTATATGAATATAATTTGAGATAGTCAACACAAAAAGAAGGCTCTGTTGGTGCGTTTTTATCCTGTTTACATAAAACCCGTGTTCAAAATGAGCGCGGGTTTTACATTTTTGTTTTTTTAATCCCAATTTATAAACTATTCAAGATAGGAATATCCTTCGGCAATTTGCTTTATTTGGTCTTTAAGCAAGCCATTATCTCAATCTGTGAAAGTGAATTTTATAATCTGTAATCCACCATTTTTAATAATTTTAATTAAAACGATTATTTGATTCTATTGTACACAAATTACAGCGAATGAGAAATATTTTTATGTTTTTTTTAGGCGAATAGTAAATTGATCATATCCATTGCCGGTTCCGTTTAAGAATCTCGCTTTTGGGATAGAGAACATTCTTTTTGGTAGATTTTATCAGATGGAAATTTCCGTTTTTGGTAAAATAATCAATATTCTGTCTTGTGCAGCAGAGAATTTCCGCTGCTTTGCCGCATTGACAACTCGATAAGTTATAAAATTCCTGAAATCAGAAACGGAAAGCGGGATATCTTTTCCAATTCTGCACAGCAATGCCTTCCGCTTTTTTTGAATTCAGGGGTTCCCAATGGGGAGAAAACTGTCGGCAAAAGCAAGAGCATACAGTTGTTTTTTTGATTTCTTTTGATAAAACAAAGCCTTATAAAAATTTGTGCGTCTGTTTATCCTAATTGGGGATAAACAGACGCACCTTGTTTAGGTTGAAACCAAACAAACCGCATAAACAAGCCGTTTGTCTACGTTTAATATGCGATATTATATAATTATGAGTATAATACTTTGAAATAAAAATGTTATTCTTCCATTTGTTTTCCGAGGAAATTGGCGGCGGCGGTAACGAGTTTTACCTCCGCATCGCCGGCTTTTTCGCGCCCGTCAGAAAGATAAACAACGGCGCCGCAAACGTCACCGGCGGAGATAATTGCCGCCGCCGCAAGGGCGGCTTTATCAACGCCTTCGACAGGAAAAAGAAGCGCTTCTCCGGAAGCACCGGTCCGGCTGTAAACGGCACGGCGGTCCATAAGATCCTCGAGCATGGGGGTTACCCGCCGTTCGAGCATTTCCTTTTTCGGAACGCCGGAAACGGTTACAACGCTGTCCCTGTCGCAAATGACAACGGGGCAGCCGCCGACTTTATAGAGCACCTCGGCATACTGGCCCGCAAATCCGGCGAGTTCTCCAATGGGGGAATATTTTTTAAAAATGACCTCACCGTCGTTATCGGTGAAAATTTCAAGGGGGTCGCCCTCGCGTATTCTCATGGTGCGGCGGATTTCTTTTGGGATAACGACACGTCCAAGGTCATCAATGCGCCGCACGATTCCGGTTGCTTTCATATTATAAAACCTCCTGTTAAACATTGCTTTGACTTCCATATTATTTGCAGGAGAATTTTGTCTATTCAAAATTATTCAATGCGGCGAAAATTGGAAAAACATTTTTCAACGTTTTCTGTGAATAGCGGTAACTTTATATAATTACGGCAAAAGCGTTTTATGTTGGTGCGATTTTGTCCGATTTTTTGTATATCATCTTGACAAAAGTCTTCCTTGTGCTTTAATAAAGGTATATACCATCGGAAAGGAGGCTTCATATATGCCGTACAGTGAACTTATAAAAAATTTTGAGCGCATACGCGATTATATGCGCCAGTTTTACGTTTACGGATTCAAAAGCCGGAGCGAATATGATTCCAAAAGCGCAAGAAGTTATGATAACGAGCGCCGCAGAATCGAAAGCTGGCTTGGGGATTATATGAGCTTCCGTACCACTGCCGAAGGCAAGAACGTTTTTATTTCCGTTGACAGCCGAGCCGCGGAACGAAATCCGCTTTATAACGCTTTCAGGGCAAAGAGCTTTACAGACGGCAGCATAACCCTGTATTTTTATATCCTCGATTTGCTTTCGGGCGGTGAAACCCTTTCCGTTCAGGAAATAGTTGACGGAATTTCTGAAAAATATCTTTCCGTTTTTGAAAACGCGGAGGAATTCGACGTTTCAACAGTTCGCAAAAAACTGAAAGAATATGCTGAACTTGGCATTTTGAAAGCAGAAAAACGCGGCAAGGAAAACGTTTTCGGTCTTTGTGAAAATAAAATCGATCTGAAAAGCTGGAGCGAGGCGCTGGCTTTCTATACAGAGGAAGACCCCCTTGGCGTTATCGGAACTTTTCTTCCGAAAAAGCCGGAATCTGAAATCGTTTTCCGCTTCAAGCATCACTACATACTCAACGCCCTTGACAGCGACATTCTTTGCGATATTCTTATTGCCATGAGCGAACACCGCTGCGTTGAAGTTGCGGCCACAAGCAAACGCAACAACGACGTTATCCATATTCACAACGTCTATCCCATGAAGATATATATCAGCACCCAGAACGGAAGGCAGTATCTGCTTTGCTATCATTATGCTTATCGTCAGCCGATGTTTTTCAGGCTTGATTCCATTCATTCGGTGAAAGCCGGTGCTGCTGAAAAACAGCACGAAAAATATGAGGGATATTACGAAAAACTTAAGGAAAACATCTGGGGAGTTTCTGTTGGTGAGCCTTTTTCCATGGATCATATTGAAATAGTTTTGTATATTGAGCGGGAAGAGGAATTTATCGCACGCCGGCTTGAAAGAGAAAAACGCTGCGGAAAGGTCGAAAGGCTTGACGTAAACAGGGTTAAGTTTACTGCGGATGTTTTTGATGCGGGCGAAATGATTCCATGGATACGCACCTTTACCGGAAGGATCGAAAGACTTTCCTGTTCCAACAAATCAGTTGAAAAGCAGATTTTTGCGGATTTTGATGCAATGAAGGCGCTTTACGGAGGTGACGAAGATGCTCTTTAACGAGATTTACGGAAAATACTTCGCCGCCGTTTCGGAGATAATAAAAGCCGCTCAAAGCGGAAAACTTACCGAAAAAGAGCTTTATGCAATAGTTCAGAGAGAAGCCTTCGGCGAGAGCGCCCTTACAATTCCGCAAATGCTCAAAGAGGAAAAATGGCCGGTGCTCAAAAAAGATTTGAGCACGCCGCTTGAACACACCTCGGAAAGACCACTTACTCTTCTTGAAAAACGATGGCTTAAAAGCCTTGTTTCCGACCCAAGAATAAAACTTTTTGATTTTTCTGCCGAAGGTCTTGAAGGAATCGAGCCGCTTTATCCGCCGGAAACATTCGTATATTTTGACCGTTACAGTAACGGCGACCCTTTCGACGACCCGGAATATATACATAATTTCAAAACGGTGCTCAAAGCGATTAAAGAAAAGCGGAAAGTGTATATCGAATTTACCGGGCACCGCGGCACAGACCAGAAGCGCAATTGCATCGTGCATCGGCTTGAATATTCCTCCAAGGACGACAAATTTCGTATAATTGCCTCCGGTGACAGATATTCCGTAATCATAAATATGGCAAGGATAACAAAGTGCGAACTTATGGGGGAATATTCCGAAGAGGAATATAAGCCCAAAATGCCGGTTAAAAAAGAAGTTGTTTTTGAACTTTATGACGAACGAAACGCCCTTGAAAGGGCGATGCTCCATTTTTCCCACCTTGAAAAGGAAACGGAGAAAATCGGCGATAAAAAATACCGCGTAAAGCTTCTTTACGAACAGGAGGACGAAACGGAGATTTTGATAAGGCTTCTTTCTTTCGGACCGGTATTAAAGGTGCTTTCGCCCCAAAGCCTTATAGCGCAAATCAGAAAAAGAATAGAAAAACAGGAAAAACTGCGAACTCAGAAATGAGTTCGCAACTTTTTTTCCAAGATAAATTTTCCAATTTGCGTTATGATATGGCCACAGAAGCACGAACAGCAATTTTTTGACAGACTTTGAATCTGATTAAAAAAGCGTGCTTCGTAAATAAAGACGCTTCCGGCAAAACGTTTTCCATGCGTTAGCTTCAAAGGGAAGCATCCGGAATCATATCCGGACTTGGGCGGGTCCGAATCCCGTATGCAAAATGAAAAAGCGTCTTGAAAAATTAAAGGCACTTACAGCCACATAAAGTCATTACGAATGGGCTAGGAAATCTGATTTTCTGAACCCTATCGATTTTGCTTTCCGAAAGGAATACAAATTTTTTCGACGAGTGCCTTGTTTTTAAGTTTTAAAGATGCGAACAGCAAACAAGAGAAGATTTCACGAATGCCGGATAAAGTTTTTCGCTTTGCCGGAGGTTTGACTATTCAATGCATCTTGAAATATTCTGCCTTATAGCAGTCTTGGGCAATAGTAGCCCAACATTGCGGTTGGCAGAAAAAGGCACCAACAGCAAATAATTTGTAGCTAAGTGGTACAGCAGGAGGCCTTGAAACCTTCGTGTCGCGGGTTCGAATCCCGCCATAAACGGTGCCTTGTAAATTTTATGACGATAAGGCGCCTTCAGGTCGGAATCCGGGCTTTGCAAAATTGCACCCCGATCTGCGCGGCGCCTTTCGGTAAAAAAGGTGCGCACAGCAAAGAAAAGGTCCTCCACACGGGTCGCGCCGGAAAAAACGCCGCAGGGATGGAGCTCTGCATTTTCAGCACCTTGAATAAAAGCACGGACAGCAATTTGATCAGACACATTCAGTGAGTTACGTTCCGCCTTTTCAGGAACGACGTTAAAAAACGTGCTTTGTTTTAAAAAGTTTATCGTTCCGCTTTTCTGCAAAAGTGCCAAGAGCATTGCCCTGAAAAATCGGGCACTCGTAAATGCCGAAAACGGCAAATCCGGCGCCGGAGCAAAAAAGCAGATAAGATAGAATGCATCGGGGACGGAATCCCGCTCTGCATAAACCTAAGACACGGACAGCAATTATTTCTTTATTTTACAATTACAGATATGACAAAAAGACGTGTCTTGTCCATTAAGAAACAAAACTTTTTGACATCATATCCCGAAGGAGGGATTTTTTCATGCTTGAATTTCTTAAAAAAGAAGCCAACAAAACATATACCGAAAACGGCGCTTTGACTAACGTAAGCACCAATTCCGAATGCCTTGACCTTTTTGCAACCGTCGGTGCTCTCCGCTCTGCTTCCGATGAGGAAGTTGCCACCCGCTTTATGAAAGCCTTTGAGGAAAATCCGGATAACGCTATGAAAATCCTTTTCTTTGCAAGGGATATCCGCGGCGGGCTTGGCGAACGCAGAGTTTTCCGCACGATTCTTAAATGGCTTGCGGAAAATGAACCCGCTTCCGTAAAAAAGAACGTCGGCTATATTTCCGAGTTCGGACGTTTTGACGATTTGCTCTGCCTTTTCGGAACTACCTGCGAAAAGGACGCAATGGAGCTTATCAAAAATCAGCTTGAAGCGGATATCGCCGCGATGAAAGCCGGAAAGGAAGTTTCCCTTCTCGGGAAATGGCTCCCCTCCGTAAACGCTTCCGCAAAAGAAACAGTCCTTGCGGCTAAAAAAATCGTTAGATATCTCGGTATGACCGATTGCGAATACCGCAAGACCCTTGTAAAGCTTCGCGCATACATAAAAATAATCGAAAACAATCTCCGCGAGAAGGATTACACCTTTGATTACGAAAAACAGCCTTCCCGTGCGCTTTTCAAATACCGCAAAGCTTTCGGCAGAAATGACGGCGAGCGTTACGGCGATTTTATCAGCAAGGTTCAGAAAGGCGAAGCGAAACTCAAAACTTCCGCTCTTCTTCCCTATGAAATTATTCATCCGTTTTTCGGCCAGAATGTTTCCGATGAGGAACGCAGGGCAATCGATGCAACATGGAATTCCCTTGAGGATTTCACCGGCGACGAAAATTCCCTTGTGGTGGTTGATGGTTCCGGTTCCATGTATTCCTGCGGAGAACCCAGACCCATCGAAGTTGCCGTTTCTCTCGGAATGTATTTTGCCGAAAGGAACAAAGGCAAATTCAAAAACCACTTCATCACTTTTTCTGAAAATCCGCGCCTTGTGGAGATTAAAGGCAAAGATATTCTTGAAAAACTCCGCTATTGCCTGAGCTATAATGAAGTGGCAAACACCAATATTCAGAAGGTTTTTGAACTTATTCTGAATACCGCCGTAAGATACAGTCTTACCCAAAATGAAATGCCGGAAACTATCTATATCGTTTCCGACATGGAATTTGACTGGTGCGCTGATGATGCGGAAATCACCAATTTTGAATACGCAAAAAATCTTTTTGCTTCCCATGGCTATAAACTTCCGAAGGTGGTTTTCTGGAACGTCCAGAGCAGAAACCGCCAGCAGCCCGTTACCATGAACGAACAGGGTGTTGCATTGGTAAGCGGCTGTACGCCGAGGCTTTTTTCCATGGTGATGGAGGGCGAACTTGATCCTTACAGCTTCATGATGGAAGTCATCGGAAGCGAACGCTACGCGAAAATCGCGGCATAATAACTCTTGCTTAAAATCCGCGGTTTTCGCTGAACCCGGCGGGAAGAATACCCGCACAGGCGGCGATTGCCGCGGATTTTTGATAAAGGAGAGTATAATCATGATAGAAATATACGGAAAGTATAACAAAGCCCTTTGCTATACTCCGGAACTTGAAAAAGCCGCGGAAGGGCAGATAAAGGCGGTTTGCGACAGAGAGGAATTTGCGGACTGCAAAATAAGGATAATGCCGGACGTTCACGCAGGACTCGGCTGTACCATCGGCACCACCATGACCATCACCGATAAAGTTGTTCCGGGTATGGTGGGCGTTGATATCGGCTGCGGAATGGAAACGGTGCGCATTGCTGAAAAGGAAATCGACTTTGAAAAGCTGGATGCCCTTATCCGAAGCGAAATCCCTTCCGGCATGGATATACGCGAAGAACCGCATCCGTTCATTGATGAAATCGATCTTGAAAAGCTTCGCTGCGCGAAATTCGTGAAGCTTGAAAGGGCGAGAAAAAGCATAGGCACCCTCGGCGGGGGAAACCATTTCATCGAAATTGATAAAAGCGAAAACGGCGACCTTTTCATAGTCGTTCATTCCGGAAGCCGCCATATCGGAAACGAAGTGGCAAAATATTATCAGGAAGAGGGCTATAAGGCCCTTTGCGGGAACGCGGATTTTCAGATTGCTGAAACCATTGAAAGGCTCAAAGAGGAAGGAAGATTTTCTGAAATTCAGAAGGCCGTTGAAAAACTTAAAGCACAAAAACAGACGATAAATTCGATTCCGAAAGATTTGGCTTATGTTTCGGGCGGGCTTTTTGATGACTATATCCACGATATGAAAATCATCCAGAAGTTCGCAATGCTGAACCGCAAGGCCATGACAGAGGTCATTATAAACGGAATGGGGCTTACCGAAACGGAGCGTTTCACAACCGTTCACAACTATATTGATACGGATTCCATGATCCTCCGCAAAGGTTCCGTTTCCGCAAGGCTTGGGGAAAAGCTTCTTATTCCGATAAATATGCGCGACGGAAGCCTTGTCTGCATCGGAAAAGGCAACCCGGATTGGAACTTTTCCGCACCGCATGGCGCAGGAAGACTTATGAGCAGAAGCGAAGCGTTTAAATCACTTTCGCTCGATGATTACAAAAAGGAAATGGAAGGGATTTTCACCACCTGCGTTGGAAACGCAACCCTTGATGAAGCGCCGATGGCCTATAAGAACATCGATGAAATAATCGAACAGATAGAGCCGACCGCGAAAATCATCGAAAGAATAAAGCCGGTTTACAATTTCAAAGCGACGGAATAAAAACAAAAAAGGGTCACACTTATAAAAACAGGTGTGACCTATTCCATTTATTTTTTGAGTATAGCAATTCTCTCTTCAATAAGCTTTTCCAAAGCTTCTTTTTTAATAGATTCAGCAATATATTCATAATAGGATTATATCCCCCAAAAAAAAGTATAATGATGCTTTGAATAAACACTTGCGTTGGTGCATAAATGGTATTGACTTTAAAATAAGAAGCAAGTGTAATTTTGCTCAAAGAACGCATGTTCCTTTGCTTTACAAAAAAGAGGTGATATAATGATAGATAATGATTTTATAATTGAGTTTCGCAAAGCAGCAGAATTACTTTAGTCAAATTGGGTGAATGGATACACGAATCGAAGGGAAGAACACATTGTATGGAATGTTTGATTTTGGATAAGTGCTGGTTTACACTAACACCGTATGGAGGAAAATAATATGAAAGAAATGGATATTGTTGAAGTAATTGTTGAAAAATCTATATATGCAAAAGAGGGCATTCACAAAGGTATGCAGGGGTGGATTTGCGATAACAGATTTGTAAACGGAACATGGCTTGTTAATTTCCCCCGTTATGGTGAAAAAGACGACATAGCTGAAATATCAATAAGCGAAAGTGATCTGATACAAATTCAGAAAATGGACGCCAAAATTAATGAGGCTATTTACGAGAAATTTAATAGTAAATAACTTTATAAAAAACGAGGCCCGTGCTCATTTTGAGCACGGGCCTCGTTTTCGGTGCTCAAACTTTGGCACCCATCCCGAATGTTCACGGTAGTCAATATGCACGGTCGATGCCGCTCCGATTGGCAGGATACGACACAAAAGGGGCAGAACCATAACGGTTCTGCCCCTTTTGCGATAGCTTCAGCGCAGCTATATAGAAAAGAGTTGGGGGTATTATTGTTTTATTTCCGCGGTTTCTCTCGGAAGCTTTTTGCTTGCGGATACCGCAAGAATACCGGTAACGCAGGTGATAACGCTGCAGGAAAGACCAGCAAGAAGCATTATGGTGTAGCTCTGGGTTGCGTCGAAAAGGAATCCCCAAAGGGAATAGGAAACCATTCCGACCCAGGGGCTGATGCTTGCGCCGAGAGGGAAGATTTTGTCATATTCACGTTCGCCGTACATTGCGCTTACCATCGCAGGCATCTGAACGGAGTTGAGCTGATAGAAAATACCGTAAAGAGCGGAGCCCGCAAGAAGAATAAATGCGCTGCCGCCGCCCATAATCATGAGCACAAAGCCGAGAATACCGATTCCGCCCGCAACAAGGGAACCGATCTGTGCACCGAATTTATCGTTTGCCCAGCCGATGATGAATCCGCCGACGATTGCACCGAGGTTACCCACAGAGGCAATAATTGCGGAAATTCCGCTTTCGGGGGCAACTGCGGTTGCAAATGCAGGGAGATAGGTCATAATTGCGCCCGGAAGGGTGAAGGCAACGACCATGATTGCGTACCATACAAAGGATATGCTCTTTGCCGCAACGGATTTGCTTACACCTTCAACAATTTTTGTGCCGGTTGCCTCAACAACTTCACCTTCGCCATAAGGAAGAATTCCTTTGTCTGCAGGAAAATCCCTGATGATGAAAAGTGCAACGGGAAGGCAGACCGCAATTACAAGAAGGCCGAGGATAACGTATGCGGAACGCCAGGATTCGGAAAATCCGAGCATAGGTTCTGCGTTTACAAAGAAAGAAATAACCGGGTTGAAAATGATTCCGCCGATGCCGAGACCGCTCATTGCAATCGCCATTGCGGTGCCGACGTTCTTTTTGAACCATCTGGGAAGAAGAACGCCCGCAATAAGATAAGTAAGGAAAACGCATCCGGTTCCGACAAGAACGCCGCCTGCATAAAGGAAGAAAACATTCTGTGCAAAGCCCATAAGAACAAATCCAAGTCCGGAAATAACGGTTGCGACAGCGTTAATCATACGGTAGCTGAATTTGGCAAGGATTTTCGGAGCGATCATAACGCCGATTGCCATGGTGAAGCTCTGGATGGTGAGATACATGGAAAAATCGCCCTGACCGATTCCGAGAGCGGTACTTACGGGAACAATAAATATTCCGCTTGCGCCGAAAAAAATCCCGCCGCAAACGAGAAGATCGATAAAAACGGCCGCAATTATCATATAGCCGTAATGAAATTTTTTCATATAAACAAGTCCTTTGATTTAATTATTTGATTATTTGCCGAGATCGCGGGGATCGGGATTTTCCCATTCGATATCGTT
The DNA here is from genome assembly GCA_017473745.1 of Oscillospiraceae bacterium. Taxonomy (GTDB): domain Bacteria; phylum Bacillota; class Clostridia; order Oscillospirales; family Ruminococcaceae; genus UMGS1668. The sequence goes on along the minus strand of JAFUJP010000047.1, from coordinate 7,022 downwards.
GATTCTGCCGCCGGTCATGGCTGCGTCAACGCTGAAAACTGCGCCGGTGATATAGCGTGCCATATCGGTGCAGAGATAAAGTGCCATATATGCCATTTCCTCGGGTTTTGCAAATCTTTCGTTGGGGCTGTTTTTGCGGGTAAGGTCAAACTGCTCTTTCGGAATGGTATCAAAAATTTCGGTATGGGTCGCTCCGGGAGCTATTGCGTTTACGGTAATATCGTGTTTCGCATAGTCAAGACCCGCAACTTTGGTGAGCTGGCTGATAGCGGCTTTGATGGAAGCATAAACTGCAAAGTTTTCGGTGCCGATTATTGCTTCTGCGGAAGAAACGTTGATGATAGAGCAATCCTGGGAATTGGTTGCAAGCATTGCGTTGATTGCGTGTTTCATGCCGTGGAAGGTTCCCATATAGTCAACGCTGAGAAGGCGTTCAACGGTTTTGGTTTCGTTTTCATGAACAGGGTGAAGAGGGGTGGAAAGTGCAGCGTTATTTACCATAACGTTGAGTTTGCCGTATTTGTCGGTAACGGTTTTGATGGTGCTGATAACATTCTCTTCATCAGCAACGTTGGTGTGGATATACATTGCTTCGCCGCCGTTTTCGGTAATTTCGGCAACGACCTTTGCGCCAAGCTCATCCTGAATATCAGCGATAACAACTTTCATTCCGTTTGCGGCAAAAACTTTTGCCATTGCGCGGCCGATTCCGCTTGCTGCACCGGTGATGATTACAACTTTTCCTTCAACACTTTTGAAATCACAGGGTTTCATAATATTCCTCCGTTTTGTTAAAAATTTATCTAAAATATACCCTGTAAATCGCCTGCTATCAATTAACAGTATCAAAAAGCGTAGTATATTTTAACACTTTATAATTTTTGTATAAAATAAATGCTGTTTTTCAATAAACAAAAAAGCCGTTCGGTGACGGCTTTTTTCATTTTATATTGCTATAGGCTTCTTTAAGAATATCCGGCATATCATTATACATTCTTCTTGCAAAAGTTTCTGCGGACATCTTTTCTCTGTCCGTGATCCATTCTTTTGTATGCATAATGCAGGAATAACTGTAACTTCTGAGGTCATAAAGAAGTTCTTCGTCAAGTTCTTCCTTTCCAAGATATTTTTTAAGAATCTTTTCTTCCATTTCCAGATACATTTTCACTTCATAATCCGCAAGGTTGTTCTGATTGTTGTCATCATAAACATTTTTGAAAAACTTTTTGTTTTCTTCTATTTTTCTCAGCATCCGGCAAATCATTTCCTCGCTGTTTATGGTTGTTGATTTTTCTGCCTGAATATTGAATTCCCTTGTAAAAATCCACGCGATAAGATCATATTTATCACTGAAATGATAATAGAAGCTCAACCGGTTAAGCTCGGCCTTTGCACAAATATCGGTGATTTTTATTTTTGAAACCGGCATGGTTTCCGCAAGTTCCATAATCGCATTTGCAAGAAGTTTTTTTGTTCTGGGTGATTTATCATATTCCGCTTTTGGCATTTTACCGCCGCCTTTCCGGCTGTATTTTAACCCGAAAAGCATTTGCAGTCAAGAGCGGGGATTTCGGTTTTACGGGAAAAGCTGTTTGACACAGCAAAAGCCGTATTCTATAATTAGATGCGAAAGAGGTGTTTGTATGGAAACAAAGCAGAAAATAATGCAGCAATACATAGATCTTTCTCTTGAAAAAAAGACGACGAAAATTTCCGTTCGCCAGCTTTGTGAGAGCACGAATATTTCCCGTACTACCTTTTACAGATATTTCAGGGATTGCTATGAAATAATTGAAGCCGTTTTTACGGAGGAAGTGCTTAATCCTATGGATTATCTTCTGAGAAACGGGATCGACAGCCATACTGTCATCGAAAACTGGTATCTCGGATTTTATAAAAACAAAGATTTTTTTATTCTCGCCATAAGGGAAGACGGGCAGAACAGTTTGTTTTTTACGATAGTGAATACCCTTACGGAATATAACAAAAAGCTTTACAGCGATATTTACAGCGGCGATGACCTTGAATATTATTCATACAAATATGCCGCCACCCAGGCAATGCTTATGCGAAAATGGCTTATTGAGGGAATGAAAGTAAGCCATAAAAAGATGGCGGAATATTTCTTTAATAATTTCAATATGCAGAGCAGCTGAACAAAAGCTTGAAAGTGTAACTTTATTGGTGCCATTTGCGGATTTAGATAATTGTTTATTTTTTAACTGAATACTATAATTTAATCAGATAAAAAATTATCTAAAAGGAGAAATTAAAATGAAAGCTGCAATTTACAGAGGCATCAAAAATGTCGAAGTAGTCGAACTTCCCATGCCTACCTGCGACGACAACGGTATCGTTGTAAAAAACACCTATGCCGCAATCTGCGGTTCCGACGTTTCCGCCTATCTTCACGGCGGTGATGACAACATGATATGGAGAGATCATGAATTCGGCCACGAAATGGCAACCGAAGTTGTTTCCGTCGGCAAAAATGCCGCCGCACAGGGCATCAAAGAGGGCGACAGACTCTATATCTGGGGACCTTTCGCAAAAGGTGACTTCATGCGTTCCGCAACTGTCGGCGGTTTCAGCGAATACATGGAAGTTATGAACGTAGGTCTTGAACAGACCGTTTTCAGAATTCCCGATGAAATCAACGATAAAGTCGCAAGCATTATCGAACCCTTCACCATCGGCGCAAACGCCGCAATGTGCCTTGGAATCGAACCCGGCAAAAAAGCAATCGTTTACGGCGCAGGCGCGATCGGTCTTACCGCCGCAATGACCCTTAAATACAAAGGCTGCCAGGTAGTTGTTGTTGACCTTATGGAATCCCGCCTTAAAATCGCGGAATCCCTCGGTCTTGAAGTATGCAACCTTGCAAAAGAAGATTACATGGAAAAATGTGGCGAAGTTCTCGGAAAAATCCCCGCATTCATGGGCCCCGAAACCCTCGACTGCGATTATTACGTTGATGCCGCAGGCAACCAGGCGGTTATTGATAATTTCTTCCGCGGAGCAAAGATGGGCGCTGCACTTTCCGTTGTTGCTATGTACCACAAAGACGTTACCATGAATCTCCGTCCGCTCACTATGTCCGGTATGAAAATTATCGGTGCAGGCGGCGGTGGCCCCGATATCATCAAGCTTTCCATGGAGATCCTTGCTTCCGGAATGTTCCCGGTTGAAAACATCATCACCCATGAATTCAAATATGATGATATTCTTACCGCTTTCGAGCAGGCATGCAAAGCAGAAGAAACCCTTAAAGTAGTTCTCAAATACTGAGATATATGAAAAAAGCGCCGCAGAATTATCTGCGGCGCTTTTTTGCGTTTTTTCTGATGCTCATGCGGTTTTATGCAATGTCAGTCAACCGGATGCGGAGCGGATCCGGGGGAATAAGTTATTGTTTGATGCGGCAATCCGTTTTCCTTTTTACGGATTCCCGCTTCGCTTTGCTCCTTGGAATGACGATTCTGTTTTTTCGGGCAGCTAACAGGGCTGCCTCTGCATTCACGTTCTGCGCCTCGGCGCTGCTTCCGCATTATTTTTTTGCAAGTGCGTATGCGGTTATAAACGCGGTTATGGGTATGGAAAGGATCACACCGATGCTGCTCGAAATGCCGCTTATGACCTCGATGGCGAGGTATGCGGAACTGAGAAGCTGATGGCTTGAAAGTCCGATGGAATAAAGATAAAGGATAAGCACAAAGCTGCTTCCAAGGAAGGCGAGTATAAGGGTGTTTGTCATGGTGCCGACCATGTCGCGGCCGATGTTCATTCCGGAACAGAAGAGCTCTTTTCTGCCCAGTTCCGGGTTGGCGGCGCTGACCTCGAAAAGCGAGGAGGAAATTCCCATGGTAACGTCCATGACGGCGCCAAGGGCGCTTATAATGACCCCGCCGACCAGAAGACCGGTAAGGCCGATGGGCGTTCCGGTCTGGCGAAGCTGAAGAAGAGGTTCAACGTCCGTGACCCGCAGGCCGTCGATTCGGGCAAGGCTTTGGGCCATAAGGCCGAAGAACATCGCAAGGGCAGTGCCCGAAACAGTGCCGAGCATCGCGCAGACGGTCTTTTTCTGAACTCCGCCGAGGATAGCAAGGCTTACCACCGCGATATATGCGCAGATGCCGAAAACCGTCGGCAAAGTGGGCGCGCCTTTCATAAGAGCGGGCAGCAGAATAAAGAAAAGGCTTGCAAGGGTTATAAGAAGCCCCAAAAGGGATTTTGCGCCGGTTTTTCCGCCGACGAGAATCGCCGCAAGAAGAAAAAGCCCGATGACCGCCGCAAGGGGAACAAGGCGGTCGAATTCAAAAACCGTTGCGGTGTGGTCGCCGTTTGAATAGGTCGAGATTATAAGCACCGCGGTATCACCCTCATAAAGGGGAACGCCGTAGAGCGGGCCGACAAAATTCGATGCCATAAGGGTTTCGCCTTTATATTGGCCGGTAAGAACTTCCGCAAGAAGAAGCTGTTCGCCGCGCCAGCCGCCGTCCGAAGCTTCGTCACGCTCGGTGCTGTCGGTAAGAACGGAGGTGATCTTTGCCCTTTCATATTCGGAATATTCTTCCGCAGGGATGGAATCTTCCGCTTTCGGAGCGGCAAGAATACATCCGGCGGCAAAAATCAAAGCGCAAACCGCAAGAAGAATGACCGTGGCTTTGTTTTCACAAAACCATCGTTTGGCAGAAATATTATTTTTTTTCATATTATAAGAACAGCCCCTTTCGGAAAAGGAAGTTTAAAACCATTGCTATAAAACAGAATATCAATTCAAAATGATTATGTCAAGCATTATAAAATTTCAAAAGCCATGTAGTGCACATTGCCGAATTTTTATTTTAACGAAAAAGTGCGGAAAATTTTTATAGAAAAAAGAGGTATATTATGTTAGAATATAATTGCTTAAATAATGGGTGAAGTGCGCCCATGAAAAAGGTATAGAAAGGAAGGAAAAAAACGAATGAAACACAGCAAAACAAATAAACTGCTGTCCGTCGTTATGGCGATCCTTATGGTCGTTACCATGTTCCCCGTGACCGTATTTGCGGCCGAGGGCGACACAGCAGAACTCGTTACCGATGTTTCGGCATTGGCGGCAGGCGACAAAGTCGTTATTGTTGCGGCGGATTCCGAAGCAGCGCTCGGAACCAACCAAAAAAGCAATAACCGCGGCGAAGCAGCCGTTACCAAGAGCGGCACGACTGTAACCCTTTCGGGTGACGTTCAGGTGCTCACTCTTGAAGCCGGTCTTGTTAAAGACACTTTTGCTTTTAATACCGGCGAAGGCTATCTTTATGCCGCAGGTAAATCAAAAGCACAGGGCGAATCCAAAAACCAGAACTATCTGAGAACGGAAGGAACCCTTTCTGCAAACTCCTCCTGGAAGATCGAGATTACCGACGGAGTTGCTTCTGTTGTGGCACAGGGAGAAAACGGCTGCAATATCATGCAGTATAACAAACAAAGTACGCTTTTCTCCGCGTATTCTTCCGCACAGCAAAGCATAAGCATTTATAAACTCGGCGAATCCTCCGGTTCCGAAACTCCTGTTGAACCCGAAGAACCCGAGGTAAAATCTGTCACCGTTGAAGAATTTCTTGCGGCGGCCGAAGACGAAACCGTTTATGAAATCACCGGCAAAGTAACAAGCCTTAAAAATGCTTATTATAAAAACTTCGATCTTACCGATGAAACCGGAACCGTTTACGTTTACGGCAAGGCGGAACTTCCCGAAATTGAAGAAGGCGATACCGTAAAAGTCATCGGTTTAAGAAGTTCTTATAAGGGCAGCCCTCAAATGAGCGGCGTTATATCTCTCGAGATTATCAGCAAAGCTGAACCCGAAGAAGCCAACCTTCCTTCCGAAGGCGACAGAGTTGTTATCTATAACTTCGCTGCACAGGGTGTTCTCGGTGCAGAAAACGATGCCAGAAGCATCAACAACGTTGTTCCCGAAGGTTTTGATTATGAGACTTATCCCAACCTTCCTTATTTCAACGAGATACTCGGAAGCGAAACCGTAAACGTCGGCGACGGCGCCGTTGTTTTCAAGGTGGAGAAAAACGGTGAATATTACCGTTTCCATAACGAAACTTACGGTTATCTCTGTTCCAACGGCACCGGAAGCAACGCTTTCTATAGCCTCGAAGCTTCCGAAGATGCTGACTGGAAGCTTGAAAGCCTTGGAAACGGATACAAAATGCTCAGCAGAACTGCAAAATATAACGGAACTTACAGCCAGTATCTTGAATATTATGCAGGCAGCTATAAAACTTATAGCTTCTATGACACCAACAAAGATGGTTCCCCTGCGGATACCAGCATTTATGAATTCGGTTTCTACAGCATCGACGAGGACTATGCAACCCTTATCGGCGATATCGTACACGAGCCCATTTATGAAGGCGAATATGATTATGCGTATGTCGGTCAGGATTGGAAAGTCAAAGTTGTTGTCAAAGCAAGAATCGAAGTGGAATCCGCCGAGCTTTATCTCAGCGACGGCGTTGGCGAAATCAGCATTCCTCTTGCAGAAGAACACTACACCGTAACCAAAGGTGCGGGCGAAACCGTTTATGATATCACCATTCCCGCCGATATGGTCAAAGATATCTTCGACCGCCAGAAAGGAACCATTGAAGAAGACGAAATTCCCGGAATCGGCATCGATATTCACTGCCGGTTTGTCGGTATGGATCAGAGTTACGTTATGTTTATCGGATGCAGCACCGATATTTATGATGAATCCGGCATCGCCGACGGAACTTACGTCATCTGGGAAGCCTCCAACGGCAAGGCAATGACCGCCCTTGATGAAAGCTTTTCCTACGGCTATCCCAAAACCGTTGACGTTGCCCTTGAAGGCGAAACCCTTGCCGGTTACGGCGAAACCGAAGCCTGGGTCATCACCAACGTCGGCGACGGAACCTTCACCATTCAGGACTGTTACGGAAGATACTATTATCTCTCCGGAAGCTATAACAGCTTCAACGTTTCCGAGGAACTTCCCGCATCGG
>JAFUJP010000046.1 GCA_017473745.1 Oscillospiraceae bacterium | reverse complement strand
CTTTACAATGCACTAAGGCTCCCCTTGAAAACACAAGGGGAGCAGTCATTTTCTTCAGAAGAAAATGACTGCGGGAATTTTTTACGGGCGGCCACACAGGGCCGCCCATACTGCTTGCAAATCAATATTCGATTTTAAATTGCACATAAGTTGTTGCCTGACAGCTTTGACAGTAATATGTTTCGATGACCGGCTGCTGTGCCCCGACGCCCCCTATCTTTATAGTTCCGCACTCCATGCAGTTTTTGCACACAGGATAATATGTAACCATAAAGACTGCTCCCTTCGACATGGGTACAGCACTTTCGATCATGGCATTCTGGAACCGGAACGCCGGAACATTGGTCAGCTCATACCACGTATCCGCCGTAATATCCGCTCTTACCGCTTGCGATTGCGATAAGGCAAAAGCTATTCTTAAAGGTAAAAACTACCTTGCAAAAAAATCCGTATGGGCATTCGGCGGCGACGGCTGGGCTTATGACATCGGTTTCGGCGGTCTTGACCACGTTCTTGCTTCCGGCAGAAACATCAACATCCTTGTATTCGATACCGAGGTTTATTCCAACACCGGCGGCCAGTCCTCCAAAGCAACTCCTACCGGTGCGGTTGCGCAGTTCGCTGCAGCAGGCAAAGAGGTCAAGAAAAAGGACCTTGCCGCTATCGCAATGAGCTACGGCTACATCTACGTTGCACAGATCGCACAGGGTGCAAATATGATGCAGGCTGTTAAAGCAATTTCCGAAGCGGAAGCTTATGACGGCCCTTCCCTCATCATTGCATACGCACCCTGCATCAACCACGGCATCAAAGGCGGCATGGGCAACGCAATGGCTGAAGAAAAACGCGCTGTTGAAGCAGGTTACTGGCATCTCTTCCGCTTTGACCCCAGACTTGCCGAAAAAGGCGAAAACCCCTTCCAGCTCGATTCCGCTGCACCTTCCGCAGATTACAAAGAATTCATCAAGAGCGAAGTCCGTTATTCCAGTCTTATGCGCGCATTCCCCGACAGAGCCGAAGTTCTCTTCGACAAAGCAGAGAAAAACGCCGCTGAAAAATACGAACATCTCGAAAAACTTGCAGGCAAATAATTTTTGCAAAATTGATAAAAGCCTTTTCCGGATTTTCGGAAAGGGCTTTTTTATGCCGTTTTTGCCTGCGCAAATTTTCTTTGCGTGACATTATCATTATCTTGGGCTATAATCGAAGCATGGAGGTGATAGATTGAACTCTCTTTCAAAAAACATCAAAAGCCAACGGCTTTCAAACAATATGACCCAGGAGGAACTTGCGGAAAAACTTTCTGTTACAAGACAGACTGTTTCCTGCTGGGAAAACGGAAAATCCGAACCGGATCTTGAAATGATTTTCAAAATTGCCGAAGTTTATAACATCAGCGTTGAAAGCCTTATCACTTCAGAAAAATCTTCAGCAGCAAAAAAGCAAAACAATAATAAATCCTTGTTTGTTTTTTCGGTATTTATTATAGTTACCTTGCTGTTCATATTCCTGCTACCGTTAGTTTCTCAATCTCCGCATGATTATGCTGCAACCACTGTTAAAGGCGAATATACTTCCACCACTCAAAACGATATTTCAGGCGAACTTATCATTGATACATACTATGATTTCGAACAGATTTCAAAATGCGCAGAAGAATTCACAAAACTCCACCCAAACGTAAAAATAACCGTTAACGGCATTGGTACTTATGGAAGTTTTGAAGGATATCAAAAGTGGATAGAAACCTCACTGAAAAACGGTAAATCTGCGGATATTATTGATTTGGGGCGGCTTTCATCCCATAAATATGCCCAAAACGGCTGGCTTTGCAATATTTATGAATTTATGGAAAACGACCCGAAATTCAATAAATCCGATTATTACACAAATGTTTTTACGGCAAAAGAATTTTGCGGCGGATTGTATTCCCTTCCGTTTTATTTTTATTACAACGTCATTTTTATAAGCAAACCCCTTTTTGACAAATCCGAAATCGAAATACCCGAAAGCCTTGATTACAAATCCATTCTGAATATTTACAGTGCGGTATCCAAAAGCACCGATAAATCACCCGAAATTGCCCCGGGAATACTTAAATCTTCATTCTGGGAAGAAGAATTCCCGATATATTATGATTATGAAACAGAAAAATCAAATTTCGCTTCCGAAGAATTTATTGAATATTTGGAACTTACCAAAGAGATCGAAAGCACCTATAACCCCGTGGAAAAAAACTCGGAATGGGATAAAACACGGGTAGTTTATTCCGATGCGTTTATGCAAAACGAATACATTTTCTGTGAAGAGGATATAAATGCATCGAGTGTTTTAACCCTTATAACCGATTGGAATAACATATATCCCCCTGTTCCTCTTGTAAATTCCCGCGGTGATTTTCCGTTTGGCACTTATCAGGCGGATTATGCCATTGCAAAAAATTGTGAAAACAAGGAACTTGCCTGGGAATTTATAAAATTCTGCATTTCCGAAAAAGACGTTCCGGAAGAATGTAATATAGAAACCGTCAGCGAATACGTTCTCGGCCGGTTCCACACCCGAATTCCCATAAACATCAAAAATTTTTATAATTCATTTCGCTTTCAGATAAAATACGACCTTTCGGAGAATGTGGATCTGCAAAATGAAATTATAAAAAACGGCGGTAATATAGATTCAAGCGCCGGAAGAATTTCAAAAGTTATAGAACAGATTCATCTTTGGAATATGAGCGTAAATGCCAATTCGGCCGATCTGTATTTTGCCGAACTCATCGGTTTGGAAATGGATAAATACTATTACAGCGAGATCCCGGCCGAGGATTTTGCAAAATATCTGCAAGAAGAAATAGGTAATTATATTTCTTGAATTTCAAAAAAAGCCCTTCCCAATTTTATTGCGAAGGGCTGCTTTTTGCGTTTTTTTGCTGCGCAACAAAACATTGCGTGACATTTTTAAGGCTCTAATGTATAATCAAAGCAAGAAAAGGAGGCGAAAACATGACTCAAATCGGCAAAAATATTAAAAACGCAAGAAAGAAACTCAATATCACCCAGGAAGAACTCGCAGAAAAAATAAGCGTCACCCGTCAGGCTGTTTCCAACTGGGAAAACGGAAAAACAGAGCCGGATATTGATACCGTTACAAAAATCGCGCAGATTTTTGGCATCAGTATTGATGAGCTGGTGGGCGGAGAACTGAATGACCCTGAAAAATCTCGAAACTTCAAAATTCACCTTAAACTCGGAATAATTTTTACAGCCATTTTCGTCGTTCTTTTGGCACTTATAATCATATTTGAACCTCTAATCCAAAAATATTATGAATTTTATTATATCGGGATGCCCAAATTATTTCTTGATTGGCTTTTCAAACCCATAATGATAATAAGCGGAACTTTAGGACTTATATGCCTTATATGCTACTCCACCGGATTTTATATAAAAAACAAATATATCCGCCGTGCATTTATAATTATCGGTTCTCTTTTGATATTGTTCATAACCATATACCTTTTCTATGTTCTGTTTTCTTTTATTATTGCTCACTTTTTTACCCGCGGGCCCAAACTTTTTCTTGGTATGAATTATTATGTTTTTCTTGTTTCTTATCCTTTGATCCACGCTATCGGACCTATATTTTTATCACTTGGGCTTATTAAAAATGAAGGAGTTAAAAGATGTCCATGATTTCAAACAATATAAAATCATTACGGCGGAAAAACAGCATTACCCAGGAAGAACTCGCGGAAAAACTTTCCGTCACCCGCCAGGCTGTTTCCAACTGGGAAAACGGAAAAACGGAGCCGGATATCGAAATGCTTATAAAAATCGCGCAAATTTTTGACGTCAGTATCGACGAGCTCGTGGATGGCGTTCCCAAAGGAATAACCGAACTTCGTGGCAAAAAATCCCATCTTTATATCGGAATCGGTTTCACTCTTTTTTATGTAATTTCTTCCCTTCTGATGATTTTTCTTGAAAAATCTCTTCAGGAATACATCGGCTTAACTTATGACGTTTTTTACAGTGCTTTATTCATATTGGTCTGGAAGCCGCTCACCATTGTTTCCGCAGGGATCGGAATTTCCGCGCTGATATCCTATACCACCGGTTTTTATGTGAAAAATAAAAAACTGCGTATCGTTTTCTTAATTCTCGGAACCGCCGCAGCTATATGCACCACGGGTTTTATGATTGTTCAGTTCCTCGGAATACATATTTTGGGAACACTTCCGCTTATACACCATTTATTTATCAACTACTATGTTTTCCTTTGCGAGCACACAATTCTGCATGTTTTCGGGGCAGTTCTTATTTTCTTCGGTCTTGCTGAAAAACAACAAACACAGATTTGAGCACCGTACCGTGCTCAAAGCCAAAAAACCTGATGCTCATGCGGGTTTGTCGTTCCGCAGATATAAAAAAATCCCGCTGATTTCTCAGCGGGATTTTCTTTAATATGTGAATATCAAATTACACAAATCTTGCAGGGTTGATCTTTACGCCGGGGCCCATGGTTGCGGAAACAACGCAGGATTTAACGTACTGACCTTTTGCTGCTGCCGGTTTTGCTTTAACGATTGCACCCATAAGAGTGTCAAAGTTTTCCTGGAGTTTTTCAACACCAAAGGAAGCTTTGCCGATCGGGCAGTGGATGATGTTGGTTTTGTCGAGACGATACTCGATTTTACCTGCTTTAGCTTCTTTAACAGCTTTAGCAACATCGGGGGTAACAGTTCCTGCTTTGGGGTTAGGCATAAGGCCTCTCGGGCCAAGGATTTTACCGAGTCTACCAACAACGCCCATCATATCGGGAGAAGCGATAACTACGTCGAAATCCATCCAACCTTCGGACATGATTTTCTGCATGTACTCTTCAGCACCTGCATATTCTGCGCCTGCATCGAGAGCAGCCTGTACTTTGTCGCCTTTTGCGAAAACGAGAACTTTAACTTCTTTACCGGTTCCGTTAGGAAGAACGACTGCACCACGAACCTGCTGGTCTGCGTGACGGGAGTCAACGCCGAGGCGAACGTGGCATTCTACGGTCTCATCGAATTTTGCGGTTGCGGTTTTGCAAGCAAGCTCGAGAGCTTCGTTTGCTTCGTAGAGTTTAGCATGTTCAACAAGCTTAGTGCTTTCAACATATTTTTTTCCGTGTTTCATTGATGCTAACCTCCTTCACTTAGTCTTCAACGGTAACGCCCATGGAACGAGCGGTACCTGCTACCATGCTCATTGCTGCTTCAACAGATGCTGCGTTAAGGTCAGGCATCTTGGTTTCAGCAATTTTGCGGCACTGTTCGGAAGTGATGGATGCAACTTTGGTTTTGTTCGGAACACCGGAAGCCTTGGTGATGTTAGCAGCTTTTTTGATAAGAACTGCTGCGGGCGGGGTCTTGGTGATGAACGAGAAGCTGTGGTCAGCATAAACAGTGATAACGACAGGAATTACCATGCCGATATCGTTTTTGGTGCGTTCATTGAATTCTTTGGTGAACGCCATGATGTTTACACCGTGCTGGCCAAGTGCAGGGCCAACAGGCGGTGCGGGAGTGGCTTTGCCACCGGGGATCTGCAGCTTAATTAAGCCGATAACTTTCTGTGCCATGTTTTTACAAACCTCCAACCATTACGTGGTCAAACGGAACCGATTGAAAATATTTTCGATTCCTCCCACACGCAGAATACCTATATTCTGCGTTCGCCGGCCGTTTAGACCGACTACCTCAAAAAGTATCAATCTTTGCGGGCAGCCTGTTCGAGCTCAAGCTCGACAGGAGTGTCGCGTCCGAACATGGACACGATAACACGAACCTTGTTGTCGGGAAGGTCGATGGATTCAACTTTACCCTCGAAACCTTCAAGCGGACCACCTACAATGGATACGATGTCGCCTACGGCATATTTAAGTTCAACCGTCTTGGATCCGATTCCGAGTTTTGCAACCTCTTCATCGCTGAGCGGTACCGGTTTGGAAGCCGGACCGACAAAGCCGGTTACGCCGCGGGTATTTCTGACAACGTACCAGGATTCATCCGTAAGAATCATCTTAACAAGGACATAGCCCGGGAAAATTTTGCGTTCCACTTCACGCTTTTTGTTGTCGTTCACCTCAACGATAGTTTCGGTCGGGACACTTACATCGAAAATAAGGTCTTTGAAACGCTTGTTTTCGATAACCTTTTCGATATTTTCGGATACTTTGTTTTCATATCCGGAATATGTGTGGACAACATACCATTTAGGAGTTTCAGACATAACTTAGTTCCTTTCGCGCATTAAGAGCCGAAAAACAGCCTGAGAATAAGACCAAAGAAATAGTCAATCAAGCTGATACCGATCGAAGAGATAATAACGACTACAATAACAACGATGGTGTTGTTGATGACCTGTTTTTTGCTGGGCCAAACAACTTTTTTAAGCTCACCAAGGATGTCTTTGAAGAAACGTTTTATCCTCGAGAAAAGGGACGGCTTTTTCGCAGTATTTTCATTAGCCACGGTAATACCTCTTCCTTTCCTTACTTCGTCTCTTTGTGGAGCGTGTGTTTACGACAGAATCTGCAATATTTTTTCATTTCAAGTCTGTCGGGATCGTTCTTTTTGTTTTTCATGGTAGTGTAGTTGCGTTGTTTGCACTCAGTGCATGCCAACACTATTTTGACTCGCATTGCGGCACCTCCTGATTCTTGGAATTTTTGCCTCCCTCAATTAAAAGGACGCAGATTTTTTGCGCAAAAAAATAAACCCTTTTAGAGGTGTATATAATATACCATATATCCCCATAACAGTCAAGAGTTTTTTCAAAATTTTCTTTAAAAATATTAAATTTATTTAATATAACAATATTATATGTCATTTTCGGCAAAATTTCAATCAAAGATTGGCGGTTATATAAAATTTTTTTCGCGAAAAAATATCTTTGAAGGAGGTGAAATATTGTTTTACAAAATCACAAGATTTTCGGCGGCCGTTTTTATTGCTGTTTTTGCACTTTTAATGGCCGCGGTT
>JAFUJP010000045.1 GCA_017473745.1 Oscillospiraceae bacterium | reverse complement strand
GCACGAGCAAAGAAATGGGGTAAGTATTACATTTGCCGATATTCGCAGACCTGACAGGGTTTCCACCCTTCCGTCACCTGCGGTGACACCTCCCCTGATAGGGGAGGCAAGCACTCCGCAAAATGGCGAACCGCCACAGCCGAGCTAACGCGGTAAAATGAAAACCGTTGCCGGCTCCGAACGGCGACGGTCGAGATTAGAAACCTCCGTTCGTTCGGTGGGGCATTTTGTCCCCTTTTGAAAGGGGACAGCGTTTGCGGGAGCAAACTGCAGGGGTTAGAACGTGTTTCTTTGCGGTCTTACCGCGTTTCTTTGCACGAGCAAAGAAATGGGGTAAGTATCAAACACCTCTTTCAAACAGACACTAAATAAAAAAGAGCGCCAAAAGGCGCTCTTCCATAATTATCTGATTTCGTCCATGCCCATATATTTGCGAAGTGCTTCCGGAATGGTGACGGAACCGTCTTCGTTCTGATAGTTTTCAAGAATGGCCGCGGTGGTTCTGCCGATGGCAACACCGGAACCGTTGAGAGTGTGAGCAAGAACAGCTTTGCCGTCTTTGTCTTTGCATTTGATCTGCGCACGGCGTGCCTGGAAATCCTCAAAGTTGGAGCAGGAAGAAATCTCGACGTATCTTCCGTAAGAAGGCATCCAGACTTCGATGTCATAGGTCTTTGCGGAGCTGAAAGTAAGGTCGCCGGTGGTAAGCACAACAACGCGGTAAGGAAGACCGAGCCCCTGAAGCACTTTTTCTGCTTCATTGGTCAGTTCCTCAAGCTCCTCATAGGATTTTTCAGGGTCCGCAAATTTAACAAGCTCAACCTTGTTGAACTGGTGCTGGCGGATAAGACCGCGGGTGTCGCGTCCTGCGGAACCTGCTTCTGCGCGGAAGCAGGCGGAATATGCGCAGTATTTGATCGGAAGGGTGCTTCTGTCAAGAATTTCGCCGCGGTGGAAGTTGGTTACCGGAACTTCCGCAGTGGGAATAAGATAAAGGTCTTCGCCCTCGAGTTTATACATATCCTCTGCAAATTTCGGGAGCTGTCCGGTGCCGGTCATGGAAGCTTTGTTTGCCATGAAAGGCGGGAAAATCTCGGTGTATCCGTTCGCAGTGTGGGTATCGAGGAAATAGTTCATAATTGCGCGTTCAAGTCTTGCGCCAAGGTCTTTATAAAAATGGAATCTTGCGCCGGTAACCTTGCCTGCCCTCTCGGGGTCAAGAATGCCGAGATCCTGTCCGATATCCCAGTGTGCTTTGGGCTCAAAGTCAAATTTGCGGGGTTCGCCCCAGCGGCGGAGCTCGACGTTTTCGGTGTCATCCTTGCCGTAAGGAACAGCCTCGTTGGGAATGTTCGGAATCTTGAGGATAAGTTCAAGCTGGCGTTCTTCGAGTTTTGCAAGCTCTTCGCCGCATTTTTTGCTTTCTTCGGCAATGGCTTTCATCTGTGCCATAAGTTCAGAAGTATCCTCGCCGTTTTTCTTCATAACGGGGATCTGTGTGCTTGCGCGGTTCTGCTGCGCTTTAAGGTCGTCGGTTTTTGCGTTGAGTTTGCGGCGCTGTGCGTCGATATCAACAAGCTCGTCAACAACCTCGTCCATGGGTTTAAATCTTCTGCGGCATGCTTCCTTAACAAGCTCCGCGTTTTCTCTTACAAATCTTATATCAAGCATCGGTCTTTCTCCTTAACTTAAATTTTCTTTTTAAGAAGGCGCTCGCAGATATCCGCAAGCTCCTCTTTGCTGTAAAACGGAAGCTCAATGGTTCCGCCTTTTTCGGTTTCGGTGATTTTGAAGGGTCTTCCAAGCTCATCGGTCATGGCAACCTGCATTTCGCGATAAAATTTATCCTTCGGGAAGGATTCTTTTTTCTTTTTCGGAGTTTCTTTCTGCTCCTTCCCTATCTTTGCCGCAATTTTTTCCGCTTCACGAACGGAAAGTTCGCCCGAAACTATCATTTTTGCAAGTTCCGTCCTCTTTTCTTCCGGCGCGGAAAGAATCGCCTTTGCGTGTCCGGCGGAAAGCTTTCCGCTTGATACCAGCGGCAAAACCTCCTCCGGAAGGTTCAGAATACGAAGGGTATTCGCAACTGCGGGTCTTGATTTGCCGACTGCAGCCGAAAGCTGTTCCTGGGTCATGCCGTATTTATCCATAAGGCGGCGATATCCCTCGGCGGTTTCCACCGCGTTAAGGTCTTCCCTTTGCAGGTTTTCTATAAGCGCCACCTGATCGGTTTCTTCATCCGAAAGTTCGCGGATAAGCGCCGGCACTTCCGAAAGCCCCGCAAGCCTTGCGGCGCGCCATCTTCTTTCACCTGCGACTATCTGATACATACCGTTCCTGGTGGGTCTTATCAGAAGCGGCTGCAAAACACCGTGCGCCGCAATGGAATCCGCAAGTTCGTTAAGGGCTTCTTCATCAAATTCTTTTCTCGGCTGAGATAAGTTGGGCTCAATTTCAGAAAGCCGCACTGTGCTTATTCCGGAATCTTCCGAAAAAACATCATTTTGCTCGGCATAAAGGGATTCAAGTCCCCTGCCAAGTCCTCTGGATTTTGCCACATTATCCCTCCGTTCTGTTGTTCGCGATGATTTCATCCGCAAGAGCAAGATAGCTCTGCGATCCTTTCGACGCGAAATCGTAATATATCACCGGTTCCCCGAAAGAAGGCGCCTCCGAAAGTCGGACGTTCCTCGGGATAACCGTTTTGAAAACTTTCTGCGGGAAGTATTTTTTAACTTCTTCAACCACCTGCATCGTAAGATTCAGTCTTGCGTCATACATGGTGAGCAAAACGCCTTCCATGTCGATATAGCCGTTATAAAGTCTTTTGACCGTGCGAACCGTCGCCATAAGCTGCGAAAGTCCTTCAAGTGCATAAAACTCGCACTGTATCGGAACAAGGATGCTTGTGCATGCCGCAAGAGCGTTGAGGGTAAGAAGCCCAAGCGAAGGCGGGCAGTCTATACAGATATAATCATAATCGTTCTGAATTGCCGCCAGCGCCGCTTTAAGCCGAAGCGCCCTGTTTTCCATATCCACAAGCTCGATTTCCGCCGCCGCAAGATCGATGCTCGAGGGCATTATATCAAGATTCTTGTATTTTGTTCTGATAACCGCGTCTTTCGCCTTACAGCTTCCGATGACCACGTCATAAACGGAATGTTTAACTTCCCTCTTGTTTATGCCAAGGCCGGAGGTTGCGTTCCCCTGGGGGTCCGAATCCACAAGCAAAACTCTGCCTCTTGTTCTGTATGCCAGCGCCGCCGAAAGATTGACCGCAGTGGTTGTTTTTCCAACTCCGCCTTTTTGGTTCGCGAATGCTATTATTTTGCCCATTCTTTCCTCCGGTTAATATTAGTACCTTTATATTATAATAGAGCGCAGAACTTTTTTCAACTCGTTTATTCAATTTTTACCTTGATTTTAAAAATGTTTATCTTATTTACCCTATGGCGCGGGCTTGCTCCCGCTGTTTTCCGATGTTTCACGTGGAACTTTTTTGGATAAAAATCCTTTACCCGCTTCTTGGCGGAAGATACCATTCTTGCTGTGCTCAAAATATTCGGCGGCAATTCTCCTTAAATATTTTGACCGCGGCGCCAAACCTTGCTCGCTGTATCGTCCACCGGACGCGCTCGCAAGCTTTGTTCCACGTGGAACATTTAAAAGCACAAAAGGCCGCCCATCCCGGCGGCCCTCTGTGCTTTTTCAGGGGAATGTGTCTTTTGGCGAAGCGGTTGCTTCTTTATATAACTGACGGTGCGGATGCGGAACGCACCGGAGCAGCAGAATCATCGGCCGGCTTTGCGGACGTCCGAAAAGCCTTGCTTTTCGGAATGCTCACCGAATAGGTTATCTTTTCCTCGGATTCCGTAACCGTGCTCACGGCGCAAAGCCCTGCGGAATTCATAACCTCAACGGCGTGCTCAAAGGTGTTTATAAAAAGCCTGAGATCCTTTACGATATATTTCGCGGCCTTTGGCTTTGGTTTTTCATTTTCAAGAAGCTTGTCTATGTATCTTTCCGTTTCCGAAACGTTAAGGCTTTTTGCGGCAATATGTTTTGCCGCCTCTTCCCTGCCCTTGCTGCTTTCAATACGCAAAAGTTCCCTTGCGTGCCGTTCGGTAAGCGAATTATCCGTCACTATCCTGCGAACTTCCGGTTCCAGCTTCAAAAGCCGAAGCTTGTTCGATAAAGTTGAAGGCGCAAGCCCAAGGCGCTTTGCGGCTTCTTCTCTCGGAACGCTCCATGCCGCAATAAGCTTTGCAATGGCTTCCGCTTCGTCAAAGGGCCCAAGATCGCTTCTCTGCAAATTTTCAATAAGCGCCCAAACGGCGGAATCCTTATCGCCGATATCATAAACGATGGCCTCTATCTTCTGCCTTCCGATAAGTTTGCAGGCCCGAAGCCTGCGCTCACCGGCAATAAGCTCGAATCCGCCTTTAATTTTTCTGACCGAAATAGGCTGGATAAGCCCGTTTTCCCTTATGCTCTCCGCAAGGGTCAGAAGTTCGGCGTCATCAAAAATCCGCCGTGGCTGAAATCTGTTCGGAATAATAAGTTCGACGGGAATGTTCTCCACCGTGTTCTGTTTTTTAAGGATATCGAACATTTCCATCGCCTCCGGATTTATATTAGCACATCTTTCCAGATTTTTCCATAACTTTCGGTCGCAGAAAATCCGCCTCTCCGACAGCAAAATCCAATCTTCGCCAAGGCCTTTGCCGAAGCAAAATACATTCCGTCAAACCCTGCCGCATTTTGCGAAAACTTTTTTGCATAATTCTTAAATTTATCGTTTTTCGATAAATTTTTATTGACTTTCGGCAATATAAGTGCTATAACGGAGATGTAATAACCTCACCTACAATAAATCTCTCATGAAAGGAGATACTTCCATGACCCAATCAAATCTTTCAAAATGGCTCAAAGCAATCATCATCGGCACAGGCCTCTTCGGGCTTGCGGTTTTCGGTTTGCTCGTTCCCCGCTGCGGCTATGAACTGACCGTCCTCTATCCGGAATTCGCCGATCGCTTCTGGCCCTGGCTCTGTTTCCTTTGGCTCTGCGCCGTTCCATGTTTCGTTTCCCTTGTTTTCGCCTGGAAGATCGCCGCAAATATCGGCAAAGACCATTCCTTCAGCTTTGAAAATTCTTCCCATCTCAAAGTGATTTCCGCCCTCGCGGCGGGAGATTCCGCCTTTTTCCTTCTCGGGAACGTGGCCCTGCTTTTCCTTGATATGAATCACCCGGGCGTTTTGCTTGTTGCCGTTCCCCTGGTCGTTTTCGTCGGCGCCGCGGTTTCCGTCGTCTGCGCTGCCCTTTCCCATCTGGTCTATAAATCCGCAGTGCTTCAAAGCGAAAGCGATCTTACGATATAAGGGGGGCATGCTCATGGCAATCGAAGTAAATCTTGACGTCATGCTCGCAAAGCGCAAAATGAGCATGACCGAGCTTTCTGAAAAAGTCGGCATAACAATGGCAAATCTTTCAATACTAAAAACCGGCAAGGCAAAGGCCGTCCGCTTTTCAACCCTCGAATCCATCTGCCGCGTCCTTGAATGTCAGCCCGGGGATATCCTCTCCTTTGTCGACGAGGAATAACAACCTCCCTCTGAGGAGGGAGGTTGCATTGCGAAGCAATGACGGAGGGAGAGAAAACAAATCAGACTACCCCCCAGTCGTCTGCAGCGACAGCTCCCCTCACAAGGGGGGCTTACAGGAAAGGAGCACACATGAAAAAACTTACCAAAGTATTTATATTCGTTTTTCTTATAATAACTTTTTTGTGTTATACCATATATTTGACCTTTTTTGATATACAGCATATAAAAGGGCAAGAATATTTAAAAGAATCAAGTTCTCCTGATGGAAGATACACCGTAACTGCATATCTCAATAACGGCGGTGCAACAACGGCTTATGCCGTTCTCTGCTCCGTAACAGATAACGAAACCGGAAAAGAACGCAACATTTATTGGGATTATCGCCGCGACGATGCAATTATAATTTGGAAAAACGAAAATACCGTTATAATAAACAATATCGAACTCAACGTTACAAAAGATACCTACGATTTCAGGAACAAATAACAAGCCTCAACGTGTTACCTCTCTGCAAAGTTACGACGGAAAAGTATACTATTACGACACCGCATATTAAACATCCGCCCACAATAAAACAGCGAACCGCCATAGCCGGGCCAACGCGTTATATTGAAAACCGTTTCCGGCTCCGAACGGCGACGGTAACAACCTCCCTCTGAGGAGGGAGGTGGCATTGCGAAGCAATGACGGAGGGAGAGAAAACAAATCAGACTACCCCTCAGTCGCCTGCGGCGACAGCTCCCCTCACAAGGGGAGCTTACAGGAAAGGAGCACCCATGAAAAAACTTACCAAAGTATTTATATTCGTTTTTCTTATAATAACTTTTTTGTGTTATACCATATATTTGACCTTTTTTGATATACAGCACATAAAAGGGCAAGAATATTTAAAAGAATCAAGTTCTCCTGATGGAAGATACACCGTAACTGCATATCTCAATAACGG
>JAFUJP010000044.1 GCA_017473745.1 Oscillospiraceae bacterium | reverse complement strand
AGGGCAGGCTTCTCCTTGAGGAGAAGCTCCGCCGAAGGCGGTGATGAGGTGTTTGTCCGCTAATTTCCGTGTTTGCATAGAAACACCTCATCCGTCATCGCGAAGCGATGCCACCTTCCCCTCAAGGGGAAGGCTTTAAACGCATAAACAATAATTTATCCCTGCAAAAAAACTCGTATATGCAATAAAAAAATCATTGCTATCATTGCTTTAATGTGTTAAAATGTTAAATATGATTTTGTAATAAGGAGGGCGCCGCTTTGACGAACGAAGAAAGAGAGGCCATGTTCGGCAATTTCAATATTCTCGAAACCGAAATCGCAATAAAGTTTATAAAAGACAGCTTTGAGCGTGAGCTTGCGGATGCCCTTGAACTGACCCGAGTTTCCGCACCGCTTTTTGTTTTTCCCGAAACCGGTCTTAATGATGACCTAAACGGCGTTGAACGCCCGGTTGAATTTGATATCCTTGATATTGACCATAAAAACGTCCAGGTGGTGCAGTCCCTCGCAAAATGGAAGCGCATGGCGCTTAAAAAATACGGTTTTACCATCGGAACCGGCCTTTATACCGATATGAACGCCATCCGCCGTGATGAAACCCTCGATGCGCTTCATTCCATCTATGTTGACCAGTGGGACTGGGAAAAAGTCATAAATCCCGAAGAACGCAACCTTCATACCCTTAAAAATGCGGTGAAGGATATATATGAAGCGCTTAAAGAAACCCAATTCAAGCTTTGCGGGCGTTTTGGCGGGATGAAACCTTTCCTGCCCGAAAACATAACTTTTATCTCCACCCAGGAACTTGAGGACAGATACCCTTATTACAGCCCGAAAGAAAGGGAAGATGCCGCCGCAAAGGAATACGGCGCGGTTTTTCTTATGCAGATCGGCCTTCCGCTTAAAAGCGGAAAGCCCCACGACGGCCGCGCGCCGGACTATGACGACTGGATGCTCAACGGCGATATCCTTGTATGGAACCCGGTGCTTGAACGCGCGTTCGAGATTTCTTCCATGGGTATAAGGGTCGATGCAAAGGCGCTTGATGCCCAGCTCCAGATTGCCGGCTGCCCCGAAAGAGCAAAGCTTCCTTTCCACAAAGCGCTTCTTGCGGGGGAACTTCCGCAAACCATGGGCGGCGGACTCGGTCAATCGAGAATCTGTATGCTTCTTTTGGGAAAGCGCCATATCGGCGAAGTGCAATCCTCCATCTGGTCTGAAAAGATGATCGAAGACTGTGAAGCCGAGGGGATACACCTGCTTTAATACAAAAATAAGTACTCCTTACAAATATCTTTCAGTTTCAAAGAAAACAGGCAGAGCCATGAAGCCCTGCCTGTTTTTCTGTCTCGGAACAATAAATTGTTGTTTATGCATTTAAAGCCTTCCCCTTGAGGGGAAGGTGGCATCGCGGAGCGATGACGGATGAGGTGTTTCTATGCAAACACGGAAATTAGCGGACAAACACCTCATCACCGCCTTCGGCGGAGCTTCTCCTCAAGGAGAAGCCT
>JAFUJP010000043.1 GCA_017473745.1 Oscillospiraceae bacterium | reverse complement strand
GTCAAGACCGTTCCCTACATTTGATTAAACGATAACAGCAAACTGAACAGGGTTTACCCTCATCCGTCACGGCTACGCCGTGCCACCTTCCCCCCGGGGGAAGGCTTTAAAGCCCTCCGCGAAACGGAACGCCGAGGACGGCGTTCCCTACAGTGGAATGGCGTTTTTTGAAATCAATTTTGCGTAAATTTAATTTTCCATTGTCAATTTTCAATTGTCAATTAAAATGAATCCCTCCACCGCGCCGTTGGCGCGGTATCCATTCCCCCAAAGGAAGGCTTTGAAATTAGGGGTTGACAAATTCGTTCTATCGCGATAGAATATGAATTGTAGAATTCTACTGCAATAGAACAAGAGGTGAAAACAAATGACCGAAAAACTTTTTTCATCTGAAATCCGCGTTATGGAACTTCTTTGGAAAAACGGTGAAATGACTGCAAAGGAACTTGCCGCCGCCCTTGGCGAATCCATCGGCTGGAGCAAGACGACCACCTATACCGTCATTAAAAAATGCATCGACAAAGGTGCCGTTTTGCGCACCGACCCGGGTTTTGTCTGCAAAGCCGCCGTTTCAAAGAACGAAATACAGGAATCCGAGGCTTTCGAGCTTATCGACCGCCTTTTCGGCGGTTCGCCGGACCTTTTGGTTTCCGCCCTTATCGGAAGCGGAAAAATAAGCCCCGAACAGCTTAAAAACCTCCGTGAAATGGTCAAAAATATGGAGGAGGAATGATGCAGGGGCTTATTTTCGCAAATATCGCGGCTTCCGCCGCAATCGTAATGATACTCCTGCTTCGCAAATTTTTCAAGGATAAAGTTTATTCAAAAGTGTTTGTGCTGCTTTGGGCGCTTGTCATTCTGCGGCTTTTGGTTCCCTTTGAATTTTCTTCCGCATTGAGCATCTACCCCTCTGAAACCCAGGTTTCCTCCCCGATACCGGAAGATAATGTCCAAATCCAATGGGATACCCTGCCTCAATATGACGAAACAGCCTTTATGACCGAATACGAACCCGCCGAAGAACCTGCAAAACCGATCGCCAAAATCTCTTCTGCAGAAGCGTTCTTCATAATATGGCTTATGGGCGCTGTATCCGTCGGCGGATATTTTACCCTTTGCCATTTGAATACGGTTAGAAAAATAAAGGCAAACTGCGCCCCGCTCGAAGATATTCCGAACGTTTTACCGCCCGGGAAAGCCCGCTTTCTGAAAAGCAAAAAACTTGCTTCACCGCTCAGCTTCGGGCTTTTTAAGCCAACGGCGGTCATCCCCGAAAATATATCCGAGGAGCAGCTTCCTTTTGTGATTTTGCACGAGCATACCCACATCAAAGACCGGGACGCGGCGCTTAAAACCGCGGCGGTTTTTGCCCTTGCGCTTCACTGGTTCAATCCGCTTGTCTGGATCGCGGTCAGATATTTTGACCGGGATATTGAACGATACTGTGATGAAAGGGTGCTTTCAAAAATCGGAAGCGAAAAAGCCGCCCAATATGCCAATGCTATTCTTGATTTTGCCGAAAAAGAAAGCCTTTCGGCTTCGCTTAGCTTTTTCAGCGCCGCGTCGCTTGAAGAAAGAGTGATATCCATTATGAAAAACAAAACAAAGCGCGGTCATCTTCCGGCGGTCATAGCGGTTTTTGCGGCGACTTTGCTTATTATGACCGCCTGCGGAACGGCCCCGGAACCCGAAACGCCCAAAAAGCCCGATTCCGCAGAAAACGTTTATTCCGACAGCAGGATACTTTATCTTTATCCCACAAGCGCCCAACCCATGTGCTATGAGGGCGACGAGTTTTTTGAAACCTATTCAAGCACCGGCGGCGACATGATCGCACAGCCCGAAAGCACGAAGGTCTATGCTTCTGCCGAAGGCACCGTTTTGAAGGCGGTTAACGATTCCGAAAAGCTCGGGAACTATATCGTCATCGACCATGCCGACGGCAACCAGACTCTCTATGCTTTCTGCGGAAAGCTTCTTGCCGAAGAAGGGCAGACGGTTTCCTCCGGAGAGGTGATTTCCGAACTCGGCACCCGTGTTCTTGAAGGCGACGAAGGAAAACGTTTTTTGAATTACGTTTATTTCCGGATCATTGCCGGCGGCGGCTTTGACTATGAAAGCTACGGCGGTGAAAAAACCGTTGATATTTCCACCGGCGAAACGAGCACCCACCACACAGATAGCCACGGAACGGGCACTCATCACACCGAAAACCACGAAACGGAGCCCCACCACGTCAATTCCGGCTATCTTTCGCCCATAAGCAAGCTTCCTCTTGATGACGATCATTCCGCATTTTACAGCGGCGGCACCTTCCAGGCGGAATACGGCGCACCGATTTATGCTTCCAATAACGGAATCGTTTCCGCCGTAGTCACCGGCCACGAAGGGCTTGGCAATTATATCGTCATCGACCATCCGGAAGGTTACCAAAGCCTTTATGGTTTTTGCGGAAAAATGATCCTCGTTTCCGAAGGATACCCGGTTTCTGCCGGCGAGCTTATCGCAGATGTCGGCGCGGACGGTTACGACCCGATTGGAGAAACCTATTCCCTCTATTTCAGGATCATAACCGAAGGCGGATTCAGCCCGGAGGACTATATCAATGTTCAAAACCGTTTCGGCACCAGCGAAGGCACCGTTGCTTCGGGTTATGTAACTGAAATAAGCGCCGAGGAGGAGCGCAAGGATCTTGAACAGTCTATTGAAGAAATAAACAAGACACTGCAAAATGCCATTGAATTTGTCTGGCCCTGCGAATCAACAAGCGTTGCCGCTCTGATGAACGGTTATCCCGGCCATTCCGGCGTTGATATCGGAGGCGGACGCGGTCTTGATATTTATGCCGCCGCGGACGGAACCGTCACAAAGGTTGATTGGGGCAAAACGGGCTATGGCTATTATCTTGTAATCAGCCACGACAGCGGATTTTACACCCTTTATGCCCATTGTTCCGAGATCCTCGTTGAGGTTGGACAGAAAGTTTCTGCCGGAGAACTTATCGCCAAAACCGGTTCCACCGGAAATTCAACCGGCGCGCACCTGCATTTTGAAGTTATTTTCGAAGGCGAAAACCTTGATCCGCTTGAATATGTGGTGCCGTAAAAAACCAAAAGCCCCTTTAACAAGGGGCTTTTTTAATATTCCCTGTATTTTGCCCTCATTCGTCTTTTTTTGACCTTCGGTCAAAAAAATCCACCTTTCCCCGAGGGAAGGCTTTAAATATCCCACAGCTAATGTCGAGCCGATACAGCCGAGCCGTCGCGTCACATTGAAAACCGTTGCCGGCCCCGAACGGCGACGGTGGAGATTAGAAATCTCCGTTCGTTCGGTGGTGAGTTTATTCCCCCTTGAGGGGGAGTCGCTCGCGGGAGCGAGCGGGTAGGGGTGAACGTGTTTCTTTGCGGTCTTACCGCGTTTCTTTGCACGGGCAAAGAAATGGGGTAAGTATTACATTTGCCGATATTCGCAAACTTGACAGGGTTTCCACCCTTCCGTCACCTGCGGTGACACCCAACTCTTGCGGTGCCCAAAATATTCTGCGGCATAACGCCTTGAATATTTTGACCGCGGCGCCAAACCCTGCTCACTTCATCGTCCACAGGACGCGTTTCGCAGGCTTTGCTCCTGTTAGGGGAGGCAAGCGCTCCGCGTTAATTGCCCTCATCCACCGCGCCGTTGGCGCGGTCCCCCTTCCCCCAAAGGAAGGCTTAAAAAAGCGACCTCGTTCGAGGCCGCTTTTTTGTTACGCCAAAAGCTCCGTTCCGTTATAAATGATGGATTTTATTTCATTCGGGTCAAGGGGTGTTCTGAATATTATTCTTTCCGGGTCGGCGCTCAAAAGTTTCGCTTCCGTCCCATCTGAAAGCGTTATAATGATATGTTCCATTTGCGGAATGTTTCCTTTGATGCTCATGGAAATTTTTGAGCAGTAAACGCTGATATCGTCTTCCAAGGTTTCAAGCGGAATATCCTCCATTTTCGGTTCCGCTTTGAAATCAATTTTCCAGTCGCCGGAAAGCCATTTCTTTTGAATAATTTCGCCCTTTCTTCGGAAGCAAAGTTCATCTATATCATCATAATCAACTTCATACAAAAACGAATTGAAGCTGTAACCGAGTCTTTCCGTAAAATTGTGCCATTCGATTGGTTCGAGTACTTTTCCCGTTTTCGGGTCATAGAGCTCATATTTTCCTCTTCTTTCAACGCCGTCGCCAAAAGGAGTTCGCGTTACCAGAAGAAGCCTTCCGCCATTATATTCCGCAAGGTCTATATAGGTATCCTCATAAGCCGGAACATCAAGCCATTGATATTCCGCATAATATTCGTATGGCCATTCTTTGCCGAAACGGATTATATATTCACCTTCGATATATTCGCTTTGCTCAATGGCAGAAAGAATATCGGTTTCGTATGTTTTTGCCCCCTGCTCCTCCGGAGCGGTTATCTCATAGGCAAAAACGGTTCCTCTTTCTGCCTGCATCTCGCTGTTCCATTCCGCGATTATATATCCCGCAAGGGTGTTTTCGTCACAGTTTTCGTCGAGTATTTCGCCGTAATAGCCAAGCCCGTTGTTGATTTCAGCTTCGTTAAAGGTCAGTTCCGGAAGCATCCTTGCCCCCTCCGGGATTTCCCCGTCGTAATAATCGAATTGCCAAAGGATATACATAATTCTCTCGTCCGCAAGGGCGGAAATCACAGTGAATTCCGAGCCTGTTTTTTCTTCGGTTGGCGGAACATACGGATTTTCATCCTTATCACTTTTTTCGATCACCTGCCGGTCATTTTCGACTATTT
This sequence comes from Oscillospiraceae bacterium, assembly GCA_017473745.1. GTDB lineage: Bacteria > Bacillota > Clostridia > Oscillospirales > Ruminococcaceae > UMGS1668. Next base: position 1,298 of record JAFUJP010000043.1, on the reverse strand, counting down.
CAGCACTTTCAGAACCAAAAAGATCCGCAAAAGAAATATTGAAGCGCATTGCCGCAGCAGTTCCCACCGAAAGAAGCATTATCAGCGCCGCCGCAAGGATAATGGCAAAATTTTTGCGACGGTTTATTTTCGGCGGTTCTTCCGCCCAAAGAACAAGGTCTTCACCGATTTCGCCAACAGCTTTCCATAAAATTTCTCCGTTCATACAGAAAATCCCTCCTTTTGAAGATTTTCTTTAAGCTTTTTGCGGAGTTTTGCCAGTATGTTTTTCACCCTTATTTCGCTTATTTTTGCAGAATCGGCAATATCCTTCAGGCTGTCGCAGTACCAATAGCGGCGGAGAAAAACATATCTCTTTTCCGGAGAAAGACTTCTTATGAACCCGTCAAGGTATTCCGAAAGTGCATTTTTGTCAACGCTTTGTTCCACGTTTTCGTTTGATGCCATACATTCCGAAAGTTCATCAATGGGTTCAAAAACCGCGCTTCGCTTTGCCGCTGCCTTTTTTCGGAACATATTAAGCGAAATGTTCCGGGTGATTTTCCCGAGAAAAGCTTTAAGACAGTTCGGTTTTGTTGGCGGAATGTTGTTCCACGCGGCAAGCCATGTATCTGAAAGACATTCTTCCTCGTCCCTTTCGTCATGCAGAATATTTTTTGCAATTACCGAGCAATAGGGAGTATATTTTTCAGAAGTTTCCGCAATAGCAAATTCGTTTCTGTCAAAATATAGTTCAATTATTTTTGCATCTTCCAACAAAAAAACCTCCTTTCACCCATAAAGACAGCAAAAAAGCACAAACGGATATGCTTTTACAAAAATTTTATTCCATTTTGTTGTTACAGTCAATAGTTCTGTAAAAGGGGCGGCCTCCTGTAACGTTGCAGGCAGTAAAGAGTTCCCGGTTTGCCCTCATCCACCGCGCCGTTGGCGCTGTCCACCTTCCCCGAGGGGAAGGCTTTAAACATTCCCCACAGCAAATAGCGAGCCGCCACGGTAAAAACCTCCTCGGAGGAGGAGGGGGACCGTCGAAGACGGTGGAGGAGGGATTTTACACGGGCAAAGAAATGGGGAATTCATTTTAATTGACAATTGAAAATTGACAATGGAAAATTAAATTTACGCAAAATTGATTTCAAAAACCGCCACAGCCGAGCCGTCGCGGTAAAATGAAAACCGTTGCCGGCTCCGAACGGCGACGGTACAAACCTCCTCGGAGGAGGAGGGGGACCGTCGAAGACGGTGGAGGAGGGATTTTGCACGAGCAAAGAAATGGGGTAAGTATTATATTTGTTGAT
>JAFUJP010000042.1 GCA_017473745.1 Oscillospiraceae bacterium | reverse complement strand
GCCCTGAGCACGAAGTGCGAAGTAATCCCTTCAGGGACCCCCGCCCTACACTAAATTGACAAATCCTGCACGTTCGTTGCGTTATTAAAAACGTCGTAGGGGCGAACCTGTGTGTTCGCCCGTCAAAAAGGATTCCCGGAGGGCAGGCTTCTCCTTGAGGAGAAGCTCCGCCGAAGGCGGTGATGAGGTGTTTGTCCGCGAATTTCCGTGTTTGTATAGAAACACCTCATCCGTCATCGCGAATCGATGCCACCTTCCCCTCAAGTGGAAGGCTTTAAATGCATATAAACAATAATTTACCGCATCGCATACAAAATTCGGCCTTTATTTTGTCATACATTGCGATATTGTAATATAATAAAAAAGATGTTATAATGTATTAAAATCAATCCACAAAATTGCAGGATTTTGTGCAAAAAGGCAGGTGTTGACGAAAAATGAAGAAAAAAATTGCAAACAGCCATGTAACGGCCATTTTCGTCGCCGCCTGTTGGATAGCTTACAGTTTTTCTTACATAGGGCGCCTTAACTTTTCTGCTTCCATGGCCGAAATGACGCATTCCGGCGTTTTGCTGAAATCCGAAGCCGGCGCAGTTACCACCGGATTTTTCATATGCTACGGGCTCGGGCAATTTTTAAGCGGCTGGCTTGGCGATAAAATTTCGCCGAGATATCTTGTTTTCACCGGCCTTGCCTGTTCTTCGATTATAAACTTTGCCATAAGCTTCGGGCCGCCGGTTGCGCTGATGACCGTTCTCTGGAGCGCCAACGGTCTTGCTCAGGCGCTTCTTTGGGCGCCTATATGCCGCATTGTTTCTGACCGCGTTCAAACAAGCCGACGCCAAAAAGCCTGCACCGCGCTTGCGACCACAATGGCCGGGGGCACGCTTTTTGCTTATATCCTTTCTGCATTGCTTATAAGCGCCAACGGCTGGAAGGCCTCTTTTATATGCGGTTCCGTTTGCACCATGCTGGCCGCCGTTGTTTGGATAATCATTACCACAAAGGTTGAAAAAGATACCGAAAAGAACGGAATTATTGAAGAACCGCCGGTTCGCCCGGAAGAGAATGGCGGCGAAACTGTTCCGCATGATGAGATCCCTTCAAATTTTATAAAGCTGCTTATGGTTTCGGGTCTTATGACCCTTGCGGTGGCTTCGGGCGTGCAGGGAATACTTAAAGACTGTATGTCCACCTGGGTGCCGACTTTCATCAGCGATATGTTCGAAATGAATTCCGTGGTTTCCATACTTACAGGAACGCTTCTGCCGGTGTTCGGGCTTTTCGGCCCTTATCTTGCGAACTATATTATGGCGAAAACAAGGGATGAGCTTTCTTCGCTTTTCGTTTTGTTCGTTATATCTTCTGCGGCTCTTTCGATGCTTGCGCTTTTCGGCCAGTTTTCCATAGTCGTTTCCATCGTTGCCCTTGCGGTGACGTATGCCTGTTCCCTCGGTCAGAATATGTTCATCGTGGGCACCATACCAATGTATTTCCACAACGTCGGCAAAGTTTCGATGATAACCGGAACGCTGAACGCCGTTTCGTATCTGAGCACCGCGGCCCTGAGCTGGATAACCGGCGCCCTTGTGGATACTGCCGGATGGGGCATAGTTATGACCCTTTGGCTTTTGCTTTCTGTTATTGCGGCGGTTTCAGTCGTTTTTGCAAAACGCCGCTGGAACAAGTTCCGCAGAAATCTTTTCTGATGAAAATAAAATATTTTCAAAAATCTTCTTGACAGAAACATATTTATATGTTAATATATCAAATGCGGCGAAAAACCGCACTCTGCGTTGCTAGCTCAGTTGGATAGAGTGACTGACTACGAATCAGTAGGCCAGGGGTTCGAGTCCCTTGCAGCGCACCAGGAAAAATGCTCACCCGAAAGGGTGGGCATTTTTATTTATGCAAAAATGCCCGAGCCGGTAAGAGAATAAATTGATATTACAGCACTAAAGTGCAGAACGTGAATGCACGGGCGGCCCTGTGCGGCATCCGTTCCGTTCCGCGGAGCGCTTTAAAGCCTTCCCTTGGGGGAAGGTGGATTTCGCCGAAGGCGAAAGACGGATGAGGGCAAACCCTGTTCCGTCTGCGGTTGTCGCCTAATCGAATGTAGGGAACGGTCTTGACCGTTCCGTAAACAAAAATTACGGCGGGGACGGGTGCCCTGAGCACGAAGTGCGAAGTAATCCCTTCAGGGACTCCCGCCTTACACTAAATTGACAAATCTTGCAAGCTCGTTGCGTTATTAAAAACGTCGTAGGGGCGAACCTGTGTGTTCGCCCGTAACCCAAGAACGCGGAGCGCACATCGGAATTTGACGGGGTTTGCGGCGGGAGCGAGCCCCCGCCCTACACTGAAAATGCGGTAATCTGCAAACCGTAGGGAACGGTCTTGACCGTTCCGCAAACAAAGAACGCGGAGCATAATCAAAAAACGCCCCCTTTGGGCAAGGGCGCATTTAAATGAACAGCAATTTATACTCCTATTTTAATGTAAAATACGGCAAAAAAATGCAAAATAAACAAAAATTGTGTATTTATACATTTTTGTTTGCATATTCAAAAACGGCGTTTAAGAGGAGAAAAACCGCCGTTTTTCTTATAAAACGGTAATTTATATGTGAAAACTGCACAAAACACCCGGCAAAGTTGTGACGGTTATGCGCAAAAGGTAAAAATGAATAAATATTCGCAAAAAGGGGTTGACAATGAATATTTATGCGTGTATAATACGGACATAGCCAATGATCAATGACTTCAAAATTTATTTTATTAAATAGTGAGGTAACCAAAATGAAAAAAATCGTTTCTCTCGTTCTTATCGCTTGCATGCTTTTCGCATTCGCGGGATGCAGTTCTTCCGACAAACCCGTTCTTACCGTTGCGCTTTCTCCGGACTTTGCTCCCATGGAATTCGTTGATATTTCCAAAACCGGCCAGGATCAGTATGTCGGCTTCGACGTAACCCTTGCAAACTTCATCGCCGATGAGCTTGGAATGGAACTCAAAATCGAACCCATGAGCTTCAGCGCCTGCCAGGTTGCCGTTGAAACCAAATCCGTCGATATGGCAATTTCCGGTTTCAGCTGGACCGAAGAACGTGCAGCAAACTATAATCTTTCCGATTATTACTACGCCGGCGATAATGAAACCGAACAGGTTATCATCACCAGCAAAGCAAACGAAGGAAAACTTGTTTCCGCTTCCGATTATTCCGGACTCAAAGTCGGCGCCCAGGCTGCATCTCTTCAGCTCGACCTTTGCAAATCCCAGCTTCCTTCCGATTGCGAAATCGTAGAGATCGTTGACCTTACCACTGCGCTTCTCATGCTCAAGAGCGGAGATATTGATGCCCTTGCAGTTGCAACCGGCAACGCTGAAGTTCTTATCTCCAACAACTCCGAAGACGTTGCACTTTCCGGCTTTGTATTTGAAGTTGACCCCAAATATACTGCAAACGTAATCCTTCTCAATAAAGAAGACAACGAGCTTCTTGCACAGGTAAACGAGATCCTTGCAAAAGCTTACGAAGCAGGTTATTACGACGTTTGGTATGAAGAGGCTCTTGCTCTTGCCGAAGGCGAAAACGCAGCAGACGTTGCTTATGACGACGAAGGCAACGTTGTTGAAGGATAACCCTTAACAGAATATTTATCAAGCAGGGCGAGAAAATCCTTCCCGCCCTGCTTTTCCGCTTAAACAAATCATGGAGGTACATAGATGTTTGAAAATATTATAATGCTTCTTGAAAAATACTGGCAGGTATTTCTTCTCGAAGGCTTGCGCTATACAATTATCCTATCCGCCATTGCGGTTTTCTTCGGTGTTCTTCTCGGCGCATTTATCGCCCTCGGAAGAATGTCAAGTATCAAGCCTTTTAAATTTATAAACGTAAATAAAAAGAAAAAGGGTTTTATCCATTGGCTCGCGAATTTTAACCCCGTAAGCTGGATTTGTTCCGTATATATCGAAGTGATCCGCGGGACGCCCCTTCTTCTCCAGCTTTATCTTTTTGTTTTCGGCCTTCCGAAGATCATTCCCATAAAAGCGGATTATTTCTTCTGGGTATCCCTTGCCCTTGCCTGCAACAGCGCGGCATACGTTTCGGAACTTTTCAGAAGCGGTATCCAGGCGGTTGATTACGGCCAGACCGAGGCGGCCCGTTCCCTCGGTATGAACAAGGCGCAAACCATGCTCAGAGTCGTTATGCCCCAGGCGATAAAGAATATTCTTCCCGCCGTCGGCAACGAATTCATCGCCATCGTAAAGGAAACCTCCATGGCTTCGACCTTCTTCGTCGGCGAGCTTATGACCTCTTACCTCAAAGTCAACGGCGTTGAATATCTTGCACTCGAAATTCTCATCATCGTCGGCGTTATCTATCTTGCGCTGACCTTTACCCTCAGCAAACTTGTTCTTGCCTATGAAAGGAGGCTCAACAGCAAATGATTAAAACAGTTGATCTTTATAAAAGCTTCGGGGACCTCCAGGTGCTCAAAGGCATCAACGAGCACGTTGCTCCTGGTGAAGTTGTTTCTATAATCGGACCTTCCGGCGGCGGCAAATCAACTTTCCTTCGCTGCCTTAATATGCTCGAAACCCCGGATTCCGGAAGTATTTTCTTCGAGGGAGTCGATATTACAAGCGAAAAGGTGGATATCGACCTTCACCGCCAGAAAATGGGAATGGTATTCCAGCATTTTAACGTTTTTCCACATCTTTCCGTGCTCGAAAACGTAACCCTTGCGCCCACCATAGTCAAAAAAATCGGCAAAAACGAAGCCGCCGAGCAGGCGATGGAGCTTCTTAACCGAGTTGGCCTTGCGGAAAAGGCGAACGAAAGGGCAACAAGCCTTTCCGGCGGGCAGAAACAGCGTCTTGCCATAGTCCGCGCCCTTGCAATGGAACCGGATGTTATGCTTTTTGACGAACCCACCTCCGCCCTTGACCCCGAGATGGTCGGCGAAGTTCTTGAAGTTATCAAGGGCCTTGTCAAAACCGGCATGACTTCCGTTATCGTAACCCACGAAATGGGATTTGCGAAAGAAGTCAGCGACCGTGTAGTTTTCATCGACGGCGGCATAGTCGCGGAAGAGGGCACTCCGGATGATATTTTCAATCATCCCCAAAACCCCAGAACCAAGGATTTTTTGAGCAAGGTGCTCTATTAAAAGAAACGGAACGTCGAAGACGACGTTCCCTACAGTTGAAAAACGGGAACTATTTGCCCGTAGGGAACGCTTTCCCCAGCGTTCCGCAAAAAATGGGCGCACTTTCAGGGTGCGCCTTTTTTGAAAGGAGCCATTCCAATGAACAAACAGGAACTTTACGCATACATTGACGAAAACAAAGGCATTTTTGAGGAACTTTCGGATTCCATCTGGGAATGTGCCGAAATCTCCCTTAAAGAGCATAAATCAGCCGAAATCTATAAAAATCTGCTTGCAAAGCTGGGATTTAAGGTCGAAACCGGCCTTGCGGGGGTAGAAACCGCATTTTCGGGAACCTTCGGCAGCGGAAAGCCGGTCATAGGTATCCTCGGCGAGTTTGACGCCCTTTCGGGGCTTTCTCAAAAGGCCTGCAAAACCGAGCATGACGAGCTTGTCATCGGCGGAAGCGGCCACGGCTGCGGCCATAACCTTTTGGGCGCAGGCTCTCTTGCCGCCGCTTACGGAATCAAGAAATATCTTGAGGAAAAAGGCGAAGGCAGCGGAACTGTCATTTTCTACGGCTGCCCCGGGGAAGAAGGCGGCGCCGGGAAAGCTTTTATGGCGCAGAAGGGACTTTTCTATGACCTTGACGCGGCTCTTACCTGGCATCCGGATGATTCCAACCAGGTCACAAGCGGTTCCTATCTTGCCTGCATACAGGTGGAATATAAATTCGAGGGTGTTGCCGCCCATGCGGCAGGCTGCCCCCATCTTGGAAGAAGCGCACTTGATGCCGTTGAGCTTATGAACATCGGCGTTCAGTTCCTGCGCGAGCATATGCCAGTCAGCGACAGGATACATTATTCCATCACCGATGCCGGCGGCATTTCTCCCAACGTCGTTCAGCCCACGGCGCAGGTGCTTTATATGATGCGTTCTGACACAGTCGCCAAGGCAAAGGCCCTTACCGCGAGAGTGGAGGATATCGCAAAAGGTGCCGCCCTTATGACGGGCACCACCCTTAAACGCAGCTTTATAGACGGCACCGCGGATGTTGTTCCGAACTCCGTTCTTGAAAAAGCCATGTATAAAAACTTCAGCGAAATCGAGCTTCCGGAATACACCGAAGAGGAACTTGAGTTTGCAGAAGCACTCAAAAAAACCTATTATTCCGAAGGTCTGCCGGGCTTTGCAAGCAATTTCAGCCCCGAGATAGCGCAGTTTGTTGATGAAAAAACAAACGGCGGAAAGAAGGCCCAAAACGATTTTCTTATGCCGCTATATCACAGCGAAGTCACTCTTCCGGGTTCCACCGACGTGGGCGACGTAAGCTGGCAAACGCCCACCTGCCAGATAAACACGGCCACATGGTCCAGCGGAATCCCCGGCCATAGCTGGCAGGTCGTTTCCATGGGCAAATCGAGCATCGCCAAAAAGGGAATGAACCTTGCGGCGAAAGTCATCGCCGCCACGGCAATCGACCTTTTCGAGGATTCGGAGCTTCTTGCCGCAGCCAAAGCGGAATTTGCCGTAAAGGCCAAAAGCGGCTATGTCTGCCCCATCGAAGATGGCGCAGTCCCCGCCATTGCAGGCGAAAAAATACTTTGATAAAGAACAAACTGCCGCCCTTCGGGCGGCAGTTTTTATAGGATAAATTATTGTTTAGTTTAAAGACCCCCTTGCCTATGCGGTGCTGTCCAAATCTCTGATTTGGCTAACGGCACCCATGCAAGGCCGTCCCGCAAACATCGTGAGCGGATGACGGCTACTGCATAGGGGGGCTGGCACGCCGATAGGCGTGACTGGGGGATTCTTTTTTAATTACGCTCCGCGTTCTTGGTTATCCCTCATCCGTCTTTTCGGCAATAAATTGCCGAAAATCCACCTTCCCCTCTGGGAAGGCTGCCCTTCGGGAATTCTTTTAACGGGCGCACACGCAGGTGCGCCCCTACAACGTGTTATTAAATAATACCTCATCCACCGTGCCTACGGCAACGGTCCCCCTTCCCCTCTGGGAAGGCATATAAACAACAATTTATTCCGGCAAAAAAGACCGCCCGAAGGCGGCCTTTTTTCAATGGCTTTTATTATCAGAAATCGTCGTCATCAAAACCGGTGATGCCGGAAGAACCGGTGGATTTGGCAGAGGCGGTTTTCTGTCTTTCGCGAAGGGCTTTTGCGCGTTTCTGTTCATTGCTGCGGTTGATAAGATAGAGAACAACAAGAAGAACCACAATAACTACGAGAACGGCAATAACGATCCATACCCAAACGGGGATTCCGCCTGCGGCAGAACTTCCGCTTCCGACCTCGATCTGTACGAGAAGGATGGGGGAAAGGGAAGAAACTTCGATGGAAGCAGAAGCGGCGCTTGCGTTGGGGATAAGGGTCACTTCAACGATGGTGTTTGCATCTGCCTGATAAGCAAAGGAATAAAGGCCGGTAACGTCGGTGATAACAAGGCGGTTGGCGCCTTCTTCTTCAAGGAGCTTTACGTTTGCAACAGCGGATCTGAAATCGGTGGAAGGGGTATAAAGATAGGTGTTTTCGCCGTCGGTAATATAATAATCCCCTTCATATTTGCCGATGTTGACGGTATGTACCAGAGCGAGAACATAGCTGTCATAGTTGGATTCGGCGCTTGCCTGGGTTCCGTTGAGAGAATAGGTTACTTTTCCCTGTGCGGAGCCGTCATAAGAAAATCCGCCCACAAGAAGGGAAAGATCAAATGCGGCAAGGGCATCGCCGTTTGCAATAAAAGCGGCCGCCGCGGCATCCGTTGCGCTGTAACCATCGAGAGCGGCAACTTTAAGCTGGGGATTTTCGCCGATATCCTCTTCAAGAAGGAATTCGATTTTGGTTACGGGGATATCGCCGGAAATGCTGAAAGCAAGGCTGATGGGCTCAAATACATCCACTACCGGAGCTTCGGAAATGGAAGAGGAGCTGGAAGAAGTTTCAACAACAGAACTGCTGGAGCTGGAAGAACTGCTCGAGGAAGATTTACTGCTGGAAGAGGACTTGCTGCTCGAGGAAGATTTGCTGCTGGAAGAGGATTTGCTGCTCGAAGCGGAGGAAGATTTGCTGCTTGAAGCAGAAGAACTCGAAGAGCTTGAAGTCTGGCCGGGGATTATTTCGGTTACGCCGGGGTTGATTTTTTCCCAAGTTGCGGTGAAAACAACGTCCTCATATACCTGAACCTGGGTGCCGGCGGGATAAACTTTTCCGTCGCTACTGGTTTTCCATCCTGCGAATTTGTGATTTTCATAGGTGAAAGAACACTGGGGAAGGGTGAAAATAACGCCGGGTTCATAGAAATAATAGATGGTGGAACCTTTTCCGCCGCCGGCGTTATAGCTTATGCGGATTCTGGAAGAGCTTGAGGAACTTCCGCTGGAACTGCCGGAAGAAGAACCGGAAGAGGAATCGGAGGAACTGCCGGAAGAGCTGGTTCCCTCTTTGGCCCAAATGGCGGTGGCGGTTACTTCATACTGGTTATAGGTGGTATTTCTGTATCCGTGAGAAGTTATAAAGCTGTAAGAACCGCCTTCGGAATAGGTGGAGCTGCCGATTTTCCAGCCGGTGCAGACGTATCCTTCTTTGCTGAAGCCGAGAACGGTTGCTGTCGGCAGGGCAACGCTGGTTTCGATGGAATAGAAGTCAGAACTTGTGCTTGCGCCTTTGCCGCTTCCGGGGGTAAAGGTGATGCGGTATTTGGTATAGGTCTCCTCAAGGCCGATTGCCTGCGCTTCGACCCCGAAAGGGGCAAAAGTGAAAACAAGCACCAAAGCGAGAAGCATGGTAACAATACGTTTCATATAAAAAGAAACCTCCTTTTGCATATCTTATAAAAAAGATAAATTTCTACAATTAAGAGTATAGCACAAGCTTTTCGATTTGTCATTGCTTTTTTTAAAACAAAAACCATAATATGGCAAAATGGAATAAAACACTTGTAAAGGACGCCGTTTTTTGATATAATTAGCAATACAAAAGCCGCTGTGGTGGAATGGCAGACACAAGGGACTTAAAATCCCTCGCCCTTAAAGCGTACGAGTTCGAGTCTCGTTAGCGGCACCAGGCATAGCACCCCTTTGGGGTGCTATGTGTTTTTTAAAAATAAAGCGATGAACTGCCTGTTTGCGGCTATGGGGAAATGCCGCAATTGACAGGGAAGATTTTTAATAATATAATAACCCTCGGTATGATTTTATAAAAGGAGGCATTTTTTTGGCTTCAGAAGCATCTGCAAAGCGAATAGATATGACCCAGGGGTCTATATGGAAATGTATGATAAGCTTTGCAATACCGGTTTTTATCGGCCATCTTTTTCAGCAGCTTTATAATACTGCCGACAGCATCATAGTCGGCAATTTCGTAAGCAAACAGGCTCTTGCGGCGGTTTCGAGCAGCGGCAACCTTATCTTTATGATGACGGGCTTTTTTATGGGCCTTTGCATGGGTGCCGGCGTTATCATAAGCCGCTATCTCGGCGCGCGGGATTTCGATAAAATGAAAAGAGCTATTCATACGGCGGTGGCTTTTGCCCTTTGCTGCGGGCTTGCCCTTTCTGTCCTCGGGCTTTGGCTTGCGCCGAAGATGCTTGTTCTTATGAATACGCCCGAAAACGTTCTTCCGCTTTCGACGACCTATTTTCAGATTTATTTTTTCGGAAGTTTCTTTTCGCTGACCTATAACGTCTGTGCCGGAATTTTGCAGGCGGTGGGCGATTCCAAAAGCCCCCTGCGTTTTCTTATAACCGCTTCGATCACAAACGTTGTTCTCGACCTTCTTTTTGTTGCTGTTTTTAACTGGGGCGTTGCGGGCGCGGCGGTTGCAACGGTTATAAGCCAGATGATAAGCGCAGTTCTCGGCTTTCGCAAGCTTCTTAAAAGCGAAGGCTATTATCAGCTTCATATCAAAGAGATACGCTTTGATTTCCCTCTTCTTAAAGAAATTCTCCATCAGGGAATTCCTTCCGGCGTTCAGAACTCCATTATATCCATTGCGAACGTAGTGGTGCAATCGAACATAAACGCTTTCGGGGATGACGCCATGGCCGGCTGTGGTTCCTATGCGAAAGTGGAAGGGTTTATTTTTCTTCCGATCATGGCTTTTTCCATGTCCATAACGACTTTTATCGGCCAGAACCTTGGCGCCGGAAATCACGAAAGGGCACTTAAAGGTTCCCGATTCGGAATACTCGGTTCGATGCTTTCCGCAGAGGTCCTCGGTATAATCCTGTGGTTCATCTGTCCATGGGTAATCCCGCTTTTTAACAATGACCCTGCGGTTGTTGAAATCGGCGTTAACCAGATGCGAACGGAATCCATTTTCTTTTTTGCGCTTGCCTTTGCACATTCCGTTTCGGCGGTTATGCGCGGAGCGGGCAGAGCAAAAATGCCCATGTACACTATGCTTATATGCTGGTGCCTTATCCGCGTTACCTATATAACCGTTGCGGTGCAGTACTTCCCGGTTATAAACACGGTTTACTGGGCGTATCCGATCACATGGCTTTTAAGCTGCGTTGTTTTTCTCATTTATTACCTCAAAGCCGACTGGATACACACGTTCGATTACAGATAACAGAAAACACCCATCGCCGATGGGTGCTTTTTGTGCGTTCTCATCGCATAAAAACAAAAAAAACAACACCCCGCCGATGCGGGGTGTTGTTTTATGGCGTCCCCAGCGCGGCGTCGAGTCAAGCCTTGCTTTTTTCGGAACACCGCTTTCGCGGTATTCCTCAGCCGCTCGGCTGACTCTCCTTATCCCCAAAAATCCTGTTGGGATTTTCAGGGGCCCCTTTATCGCGCGGGCGCGCGTTCTCATCGCATGAGAACATAAAAAAACAACACCCCGCCGATGCGGGGTGTT
>JAFUJP010000004.1 GCA_017473745.1 Oscillospiraceae bacterium | reverse complement strand
TGTAATAATATTCATTTATGTACCAATTTGTTTGGGAGATATCAATTTCAACAGAGGTGATCTCATAACTTTCAATTTCAGGATTTTCGGAAAAAGTTTTCTCAAGATATTTCATGGCAAATTCCACAGCAGCCCGCGCTAAGCTGCTTTCAGGGTCAATATTGCTGTATCGGACAACACCTTCACGGTATTCAGAAAAACATTCCGGAATTTCAACAGACCATGTAACGGTGTCGGTTTGTTTAAGAAATTCGGAATCGTCTGTTTCGGAAGACTCATCGACGGAGCTTTCGCTTCCAGAAGGGAGGGAAGAGTTTTCGCCCGGTGCTTCTTTGTTACAGGAGGAAAATAAAAATACGAGCAGCAATACAAGAACCAAAGAAACTATTTTCTTCATAACACGAAAACTCCTTTCAATAATTTTACAGGCGTCTAACTTTGATTATATTTTACAATAGTCTAATGATGCTGTCAATAGGAAAGATAATATATTTTATTCTGTTTTTGAATAATTACGGTTTTCGATGGTTTGGAATAAGTTGATTCTATATTAAAAGACACAAAAAACGGGCGCCGCGTTTTGCGGCGCCCGTTTTTTGTGTGTGCTAAATTATCAGCCGATGCTGAGAACTTTGAATTTTGCGATATCACCGGAAGGAAGAACGGCCTCCGCAACTTCGCCGACTTTTTTGCCGAGAAGGGCTTTGCCGACAGGGGATTCGTCGGAAATTTTTCCAAGGTCGATATCTGCTTCGGTGGAACCGACGATGGTGTATTCAAGTTCTTCTTCAAATTCTTCATCATAAAGCTTAACGGAGGAACCGAGAGAAACGGTATCGGTTACGATTTCGCTTTCATCAAGAACAACAACGTTTTTAAGCATTACTTCGAGGTCGGCGATTCTTGCTTCAACGATGGCCTGTTCGTTTTTGGCTTCATCATATTCGCTGTTTTCGGAAAGGTCGCCGTAGGAACGGGCAACACGAATCTTTTCGGAAACTTCTTTTCTGCGGACGGTTTTAAGCATTTCAAGCTCTTCTTCAAGAGCCTTAAGTCCGCTTGCGGTTACAACAACTTTTTTATCCATGATAAAATACCCTCCTAAAATGGACCACAATATTACAATTATATGCGCATAAAAGCATAATGTCAAGAAAAATTATGTCGCATCAGCTCTCTGAACTTGTTTCTTCGGAACTTTCGCTGTCAGCAGAAGCCTGGGCAGCAACAGAGGATGCGGCAACCTCGATGGCCTTTGCAAGCTGGAAGTCCATAGAGGGATCAAGGAAAGTGACGTCGGTGAAATCCGGAACATAATCAATAGTAACAACGTGGTCGGGGATAATGCCCGTTCCTTCCCACGAAGTTCCGGAATTCGCAAGATAATATTTGCCGATGGTAAGCTGGATCGCAGAACCGTCATCAAGCTTATATATTTCCTGAAGGGAACCCATACCGAGGGTCTGTGTTCCGACTATTTTTGCGATATCAAAATCACGAAGGCTTGCGGCAAAAAATTCCGCGGCACCGGCGGTGTTTTCGTTAACAAGAACAACAACGGGAATAACCGTATCGCGGGAGTTGGAGGTGTAAAGAACCTTTGAATTTCCGCCGTTATATTCAACGTAAAGGATATCGCCGGAACCGGCAAATTTATCGATCATATCTGCCGCTGCGGAAACAAGCCCGCCGTTTACGGAACGTACATCAATGATAAGAGCGGCGGCCCCTTCCGATATAGCGGTTTCAACGGCTTTGCTGAACTGGTCGGGAGTGCCTTCCGCAAAAGAATCAATGCGGATATAATGATAATTTTCAAAGGTGGTTGTAAGAACCGTTGTTGGGTTAATAACGCGCCTTGTGATTTCCATTTCGTTATCTTCGCTGTTGCGGCGAACGGTAAGGGTAACTTTCGTTCCGGCATCGCCGATAAGAAGGGCTTCCGCTTCGGCAAAGGTTTCTGCGGTAAGGTTAATATCATCAACCTTGACAATAAGGTCGCCCGCAAGAATTCCGGCAGAAGCGGCGGTGGAACCGTCATAAACCTTATTTACAAGCATATATCCGTCGCTGTCCATAGTGACAGCAACGCCGACACCCGCAACGGTGGTGCCAAGAGAATTAAGATATGCGGCATATTCTTCGGGGGACATATATTTGGCATAGGGGTCATTTATTCCCGAAAGATAACCTTTTGCAACGGCATCCATAAGGGCGGATTCATCGATGGTTCCATCGTGATTAAGGCGAACAAGGCTGTCGATTTCGGTGAATTTTGCATACATATTCTCTCGCTCGGTTATACTGCTTACTTTCTCGTTGAAATAGTTAAGAGAAAGTACCATTGTAAGGGTAAAGGTGATGGCAACCGCTATGAGAATAAGGGTGATGGAAGTGCCTAAGCTGATTTTTTTACCCATAGATCTCTCCTTAATTATATGATTAGGTTATATAACCAATGGGGTTGACTGCTGTTCCGTCAACACGAACCTCAAAATGAAGATGGGCGCCGGTGCTCCAGCCGGTATTGCCGACCCGGCCGATTTGCTGGCCCATAACGACTATATCGCCGACTTTGACGTCGATGGCGCTTAAATGGGCGTAAAGAGTGGTAATGCCGCCGCCATGGTCAACGATTATATAAGTGCCGTATCCGTATTTATAGCCATTATAGGGGATTACCTTTGTATGAACAACGGTGCCGGTATTCGCGGCAACAACGGGTGCACCGTGAACGCCCGCGCCGGTGATATCAACGCCGGTGTGGAAGTCGGTGTTATTGAAACGCCAGCCGTAATAGCTCGAAATTTTGGAATATCCGGGAACCGGCCACATCATTTCGCCGCCTACATAGGCTTCGTTTGAGGTGTTGAGGTTTTTATAAATATCAAGAAGCTCTGCCTGGATCTGTTTCTGCAAAGCAGAAAGTTCTTCATAGTTTGCTTCATATTCTTTTTGCATAGCAGAAAGATCCTGAATGGAGCTTTTTGCTTCATTGAGTTTTTTCTCAAGCTCGGCTTCCTGTGCTTCAAGTTCGGCTTTTTCTGTTTCGAGGGCGGCTTTTTCGCCTTCGAGAACAGCTTTTTCATCCTCGAGCTTTACAAGTTCGTCACGAAGCTCGATAAGCATTTCTTCATCATGGGCGGCGATCCTTGTAAGGTATTCGCTTCTTGTAAGGAATTCCGAAATGCTGCTGGAAGTGATAAGCATAAGAAGGGAGTTGGTGGAATCGGAATATCCGCCGGTCATATAAATGGCGCGCATTCTTTGGCGGAAAAGATCAAGAGTATATTCGATATCGGCCTCTTTTGCTTCGATTTCGGCGATTTTATCCGCAATATACTGCTCGGTAACAGCAATGGTCTCGCGCGTTACATCAATGGATTTCTGGATAAAATCAATCTCGGCATCAATGGAATTGACAAGAGCCTGCTGTTTTTTCTTTTCGTCTTTTATGGAGTTGATTTCGCTTTTATAAGCGTCCATTTCCTCCTGGATTTTAACCTGTTCATCCTGAAGGTCGGAAATAGCTTCGCGGTATTCTTCGTCGGTGGGATTTTCGCTTTCTTCGGAAGAACTTTCGGTTCCGTCGGTTTCATCAGCAAAAACCACGGGGGAAGCCAGAACGATCATGATAACGCTTATAAAACAGCAAATTGCCGAAAGGAGAAAGCGTTTCAAGCTTTTATTTTTCATAATAAAGCCTCCTTTGAATCATACTTTAAGGTGCTTGCCGATAAATGCAACACAGCCGAAAAGACCGATAAATGCGCCGCCGCCGATGAATCCGATAAGAAGATATTGGGAAACGGCGGAAAAAGGAACAAGGTCGGAAATTATCTGGCTGAACCAAGTTGCGGATTGGGAAGATACCCATTTGACAAGGTAATCATAGGCGTAATAGATGATTCCGTAAGAAAGAGCACCGGAAATAACGCCAAGGCTGATGCCCTCGACTATAAAGGGAAGACGAATGAATCCGTTGGTTGCGCCGACGTATTTCATTATATTGACTTCGCGTCTTCTGCTGAAAACGGTGATCTTGATGGTATTGCCTATAATCATAAGAGAAACGGCAATAAGAAGCCCGATGATGATTGTTCCGCCGACGTAAGCCATGTTTTTAACGCCGGTGATAACGTCTGCAACTTCGGTAAGGGCGGAAACGGAATATACCCCTTCAAGCCCTTCGATATATGCAACGGTTTCGCTGAGACCGGAAACATCATGGAAGGTCACCCTGAAAGAATCCGGAAGGTTGTTCTCTTCCGCATAGGCATCAAAAAGAATTCCGTCATCGCCGAGGGATTCCATCATGGAACGGAGAGCTTCCTCTTTGGAGATAAACTCGATGGTTGCAACTTTTTCGGTGGCGATTATTCCGTCACGAACTTCCTCAATTGCGGCATCACTTATGTCATCATCAAGATAGACGATAGCTTCGCTTTGGTCTTCGACCGCGTCAACGACGCTTGATACGTTTATGGAAAGAAGCAGCGCGGCGCCGATAAGAAGCATGCAGGAAACAAGAACGCCGATGGAAGCAAGGGACATAAGACGGTTGTTCCAAAGGTTTTTGAAGCCCTGTTTTACAAGATAGAAGAAACTGTTCAGCATAAGCTCGCCTCCATTTCTTCGGTATCGCGGATAACGGCGCCCTTATCAATGGTGATGACACGGTGGCTGAACCGCTCAACAAGATCGTGTTCATGGGTTACCATAACTATGGTTACGCCAAGCTTGTTTATCTCATTAAGAAGGTCAACAATTTCGTAAGAAAGCTCCGGGTCTATGTTGCCGGTGGGCTCGTCCGCGATGATAAGGGTAGGGGAATTGACCAGAGCGCGGGCAAGAGCCACACGCTGCTGTTCACCGCCCGAAAGCTCATCGGGCTTGCATTTCATTTTACCCGAAAGCCCCACAAGGTTCAGCATATAGGGAACCTTCTTTTTGATATCCTTTTGGCGGGCGTTGGTCACGCGAAGAGCAAAAGCGACGTTGTCGTAAGCGGTCATATTCGGAATAAGGCGGAAATCCTGAAAAACGATGCCGATGGAACGGCGGAATTTCGGGATTTTATATCTTGCCATCTTGCCGAGGTTTTTGCCGTTGACTTTAACGACGCCCGAATTGGCGGTTTCCTCACGAAGCATAAGCTTGATAAGAGTGGATTTTCCTGCGCCGGAAGAACCGACGATAAAAACGAATTCTCCGTCGTTGATGCGAAGGCTTACGTCATCAAGGGCAACGGTGCCGTTGGGGTATTTTTTGGTAACATTCTGAAATTCTATCAATGTTATACCTCACTGTAAACGGTTATTGTTTTAATATTTAACAGGATTTGCGGAAAGATATTTTTTGACCATAAGGGCAACTTTGAAAACGATGGCGTGGTCAAATTCGCGAAGGTCAAGGCCGGTAAGCTTTTTGATTTTTTCAAGGCGGTAAACAAGGGTGTTTCTGTGAACAAAAAGCTTGCGGCTGGTTTCGGAAACGTTAAGATTGTTTTCAAAGAATTTCTGGATGGTGAAAAGAGTTTCCTGATCGAGGCTTTCGATGGATCCGCGTTTGAAAACTTCTTTAAGGAACATTTCGCAAAGTGTGGTCGGAAGCTGATAAATAAGCCTTGCGATACCAAGATTATCATAGCTTACGATGGATTTATCGGTATCAAAAACTTTGCCGACTTCAAGGGCAACCTGAGCCTCTTTAAAACTCTTTGCAAGGTCCTTGATTCCGGTGGCGGTGGTGCCGATACCGACGTTTACTCTGGTGAAAAATTCACTGCCGAGGGTATCGACAATGGAGCGCGCAAGTTTTTCAAGATCGGCGCTTTCGATACCCGGACGGATCTCTTTAACGAGAACAACGTCGGATTCGCTTACGCTGAAAACGAAATCCTTGGATTTATCCGGGAAAAGGTTCTGAACGATATCAAAAACGGAAATATCGTTGTTGGTAAGAACGCGGATAAAGAGAACGACCCTCGAAACATCGGTGGGGAAGCGAAGCTCCCTTGCTTTGATATAAATATCGCCGGGAAGAATGTTATCGAGAATTACGTTTTTGATGAAATTTGCGCGGTCGTATTTTTCATCATAATACTGTTTGATCCCCGCAAGGGAAACAGCCATAAGGGAACAGAACTGCGCCGCAAGCTCGTCTGTTCCTGCAACAAAAACTGCGTATTCGGGTTTTTCATCATTGCCGAAGGTTTTATATGTAAAACCGTCGCGGATATGACATTCATCGGCGGAACCGTAATCCGAAACGAGAAAATCGTTTCTTTCGCCGGTGCGCGCAAGGTCGCTGCATGCAACGACGGAAGCGCAGTCATCAACAACGCCGACAGTACGACCGATACTGTCGTGCATCTGGTGTATTATACCCTGAAATAATCTATTTGACATTAGTACCCCTCTTTCAATAGAACATAATTTATAAATGTCCATTCCATATTTTAATATATAAATATATTTTTTTCAATACAAATTAGTAAAAATTTCATAAAAATTCATATTTATTTTTATGCCTGTTCACCAATTAACATGTCTTATTGCATAAATATGGTGGAAAACCTTTGTGCAAAACGTAATTTTTTTGAAAAAATGCCGATTTGGATTAAATGATAAAGCCCGACCTTTTAACGGCCGGGCTTTTGTGCAATTTAATGGTATGCTTTATCACGGGTTCATCACGGCTTGAGGATTGTTTTTTCTTCATCCGCATCAAATATTTCTTCCGAATCCTCTTCATAGCGAATAACAGAAAGCCTGTGGGGGCTGAATTCGCCTATATAATCAAGCCCTTCTTTTCCGCAGATTTCATCACAGTAATAGTTTATTCTTTTGATTTTCATAAAAGCACCTCCCGAAACTTGATATTTCATAGTATGAAAAATCAAAAGAAAAAGCCCGCAAAAGCGGGCGGAATATCAAAGTGTGTGGTAAAAAAGAACGATATCCTCATAATGGCCGTCTTTCATCAAAAAACCGCCGGGAACGGTTCCGAGCCTTACGAAACCGAGCTTTTCATAAAGATGAAGCGCCGGTTTGTTTGCTGCAACAACGGCGTTGAACTGCATAATTTTAAAACCAAGCTCGGCTGCTTTTTTAAGAGAATGTTCAACGATTTTCTCTCCTATATGTCTTCCGCGGCAATCGGATTTTACCGCATAGCTTGCGTTGGCAATATGGCCGCATCTTCCGATATTATTGGGGTGGAGGATATAAAGCCCGACCATTTCTCCCGTATCTGTATCAAAAGCAACGCCGGTAAAATCCTGCTTTTCAAAAAATTTACAAGCCTCTCTTGTCGAAAGGGTATCCAGCTGCGGAAAAGCAACTCCGTCATCAACGACCCGGTTCCAGATAGCGGCGGCATCTTTGGCGTCGGGTTTTAAAAATTCTCTTATATAAATGCTCATACGGATTCCTCCCGAAAAAAGATAATAATATTGTATCACATAAATTTCAAAAGGTATATGTTTCGACCGAAAAAACATCCCGAAAGTTCTATAATTTTTTAAGCCGAAGGGGGAATGCTTTTGACGGTAATATATGTGGATATTCTTTTAGTCATAAACCTTGCGGTGGATTATCTGGTTCTTTTCGGAACGGCGCGCCTTGCGGGCGCACAGTTTGCAAGGATGCGCGGGCTTTTTGGGGCGGCCATAGGCGCCGTTTATTCTCTGATTATTCTTTTCGATGTGCCTGGAGCATTTTTTGCTTTGACGAAGCTTATGGCTTCGATGCTTATGGTGCTTGCGGTATTCGGAAGAAGAAAACCTAAAGATTTTTTTCGGCTTCTTATGATTTTTTACATATGCGGATTTATTTTTTCGGGTTTCATGATGCTCATAAATACAGCGGTTCGGGCAGATTCGTTTTTTGTGAAAGGCGGAATAGTCTATTTTGAATTTTCAGCCATGGGAATAGTCCTTTCGGGAACGGCGGCCTTTCTTGTTACGGAAGTTCTGCGCCGGCTTTTCCGGCACGGAGAGCCGGAAGGATGCTCAATGGCAAGAATATTTTACGGAGAAAAATCCATCGTGCTCAAAGGTTTTACAGATACGGGGAACTCACTTTCGGAACCTTTCAGCGGAACGCCGGTCGCGGTTGCATCGGCAGATTCGCTGAAGGAAATTCTGCCGAAAAGAATGTTTTCCGCAATGGAAAAAGGCGGTTTGAGCACGGAATATGGATTTCGCCTTGTTCCGTGCAAAACGGTTTCGGGTTCCGTGCTCATGCCGGTGTTCCGCCCCTCAAAAGTTCTGATAAAAAATGAAAATGGCGAATTTGAAGCAGAAGACATAATGATCGGTTTATCTTCAAATGTGCCTGAAAAAACTCTTATTATAGGCAAAAATCTTATTTTGAAAGAAAAAAACAAAGTCTTTTCGGAGGTGTAATGTGATGAATTTGATTTGCAGGATGAAAATGCGGTTTCTTGGCTTTTTGCTGAAGCATTTCGGCAAAGAAATGTTTTACATAAACGGCCCGGATAATCTTCCGCCGCCGCTTTCAAAAGAAGAGGAAGAAAAAGCTTTTGCCTTGCTCGAAAAGGGAAGCAGCGATGCAAAGAATATGCTTATAGAGCATAATCTTAGGCTTGTGGTGTATATTGCACGAAAATTTGAATCAACGGGAATAGGTATCGAAGATTTGATTTCCATAGGCACCATTGGGCTTATCAAAGCGGTCAACACCTTCGCGCCGTGCAAGGGAATAAAGCTTGCGACCTATGCTTCGAGGTGCATTGAAAATGAGATACTTATGTTTATACGAAAAACACAGCCACAGAAAAACGAAGTTTCGATAGATGAACCGCTTAACGTGGATTGGGACGGAAACGAGCTTTTGCTTTCGGATGTTCTCGGAACTGAAAGCGACTGTGTTAATCGGGGGATTGAGCAGGATGCAGAAAAAGCCGTGCTCAACGAAGCGGTTGAAAGACTCGGCGAAAGGGAACATAAAATAATGGTGCTCCGATTCGGCCTTTGCGGCGAAAAGGAGCACACACAAAAAGAAGTTGCGGATATGATAGGCATCAGCCAATCCTATATTTCGCGCCTGGAAAAGAAAATAATCGTTAAATTAAAGCGCGAACTTGAAAAAACTGCCATGTTCTGATCAGGGGTTTAACTGCCAGATGGCGTAATTGAGATATCCCGCAAAGCAAACCCAGGCGAAATAAGGCAGCATAAGCCAGCCTGCGATTTTGTTGATGCGGTAAAACTTAATGGCGGTTATGCCAATGAGCACGAGCAAAACGATAAGCCATAAAAATGCGGCAAGATATGCCCGGAAATTGAAAAATATAAGTGACCAGCAAAAGTTCATTACAAGCTGTGCACCGTAAAAGAGCAGGGCGGAATCGAGCTGTTTTCCGTTTGAGCACCAGATAACAGCCGCTGCTATTCCCATGAGCACGAATAAAATGCTCCATACTATCGGAAAGACTTCCGGCGAAGGAGAAAGCGGCGGGCGGTTTATACCGGAATAAACGGGCATACTTTCTTTTGTAAGAAAGGCCGAAAGTCCGCCGATTCCGAGGGCAAGAGCAACGGAAAAAATGTAGGGAATATATTTTTTCAGCATAAAAACACCTCCGGAATGGATTATACGGAAGTTTTCGGGCTTTTATACGGTGAAAAACAAAAGAAAGGATACCTGATGAAAAAGAAAAAGAATAAAAACAGAATAATTGTTCCGCTTTATGAAACTCATCCCATAAGAAATGGCGAAAAAGGCAGCGAAAAAACTCTTGAGGACGCCGTCGAAATGGCTAAAAAATGGGTTGAAGAAAACAAACTTTGATTTTTTTGAAGGATTTGCCCCGCTTTGTTGCAAAAAAAGCGGGGCAAATTTGTCATAAATTTTAAAATTTTTAATATTTATAAAAAAATATGTCGCATATAAAAATTTTTGTGCTATAATAGATTCGTCTAGTTGTGCAAAACTGGAAGGAGTGAATGAAAAATGGATGAAATCTGCAAAGAAATACGCAGAATGACAGTTGAATGTATCGGCAGTATAGGAAGCGGCCACATCGGCGGTTCCATGTCCATTGCCGAACTCATGAAGGTTCTCTATTTTGACAAGATGAACGTTGACCCCGCAAACCCCAAAATGGAAGGCAGGGACAGACTTGTCGTTTCAAAAGGCCACGCAGGCCCGGTTGTTTATGCGACCTTAGCGCTCAAAGGATTTTTCCCGAAAGAATGGCTCTATACTCTTAATAAATTCGGAACCAATCTTCCGAGCCACTGTGATATGAACAAGACTCCCGGCGTTGATATGACTGCCGGTTCCCTCGGACAGGGCTTTTCCTGTGCGGTGGGTATTGCCATCGGTTCAAAAATCAAAAAAGACGGTGCCACCGTTTATGCAATCATAGGCGACGGCGAATCCCAGGAAGGCCAGATTTGGGAAGCTGCTATGCTTGCAGCAAGCAAAAAGGTCGATAACCTTATCGCTTTCACCGATTATAACGGAATGCAGCTTGACGGCAACGTCGAGGATATAAACTCCCTCGGCAACCTTAAATCCAAATGGAAAGCTTTCGGTTGGTACACACAGGAAGTTGACGGTCACGACTGTGAAGCGATTTCTGCCGCCATCGACAGAGCCAAAGCAAAAAAAGGCCAGCCCTCCATGATTATTCTCGATACCGTAAAGGGCAAGGGCATCAGTTTTGTCGAGGCCGCGGGATATAAATGCCACAGCATGAGCATGAACAAAGAAAACGTTGAAGCCGCGCTTGCGGAACTTCAGTGAAAGGGAGGCGGATTCTGATATGATGATGAGAGATGCTTTCGGAAGCACCATCGCCGAGCTTATGAGAAAGGATGAACGTATCTGCGTTCTTGATGCCGACCTTGCAAACTGCAACGGCACCGCAAACCTTCGCAAAGAATTCCCCGAAAGAGCTTTTGATGTCGGTATAGCGGAACAGAACATGGCTTCCGTTGCCGCCGGACTTTCTTCCTATGGATTTATTCCTTTTATTTCTTCTTTCACTCCTTTTGCAACAAGAAGAATCTGCGACCAGATCGCAATTTCCATTGCATACGCAAAACAGAACGTAAAAATCGTTGGTTCCGACCCCGGTATTTCTGCACAGCTTAACGGCGGAACCCATATGAGCATGGAAGATATCGGCGTTCTTCGTTCTATTCCCACTATGGTCATTTTTGAGCCTGTTGACAATGAGCAGATGATCCAGGCCCTTCCTCAGATTGTAGATTACAACGGCCCGGTTTATATCCGTATGTTCAGAAAAGACTGCCCGGATGTTTTCGGAAAAGATTATAAGTTCGACCTTTTCAAAGCCGACAAAATCAAAGAGGGAAAAGACGTAACCATTTTTGCTTCCGGCATTATGGTAAAAACATCTGTTGATGCTGCCGAAAAGCTTAAAGCAGAGGGCATTGATGCGGAGGTAATCAATATCCATACCATCAAACCCATTGATGCGGAAGCGGTTATTGAATCCCTCAAAAAGACCAGATGCGCCGTTGTTGCCGAAAACCACAACGTTATCGGCGGACTTTTCTCTGCCGTTGCAGAAGTTGCCGCACAGAATTGCCCGGCACCTATTGTTCCCGTCGGCGTAAAAGATGTTTTCGGCGAAGTCGGCAAGCTCGACGTTCTTTCCGAAAAATTCGGCATGACCGAAAAAGACGTAATCGAAGCGGCAAAAAAAGCAGTTGCCGCTAAATAAAGAAAGGCAAAAATCATGAAAAAGAAAGCAAAAAAACCACTTTTCGACCCAAGACTTCCCGGCGGAAAAATGATTTTCTACGGTGCGATTCTTCTTATAATAGCGGGCTGCATCAACGCGTTTTTCTCATGGGTATTCGTTGTAGGTACCTACCTTGGTGCTGTTCAGTTCAGCGATATTTTCGGTTATGCGCTTGTAACCTGCCTTATGGTTGCCATCGCGTTTCTTGCTGCGGTTGACGGTATCAACCACCGTAACCATCCCAGCAAAGCAAGGGGTATCATCGTAAGATCGCTTTGCGCTCTTATTGTTGCGATCACTTTTATGCTCCAGCTTACAACTTATGAAGGCAATGAATGGGGCGTTATCGCCGCAGGTATTACCATCGCGGGTTCCGTTGTTATGATAATCGGCGCGTTCAGAAACGCAAAAATGGCCGGCGGAAAGAAAAAATAATCAGAAATCAAAAAACTCCCTTCAGCGCTTTGCGCCGAAGGGAGTTTTTTAATTGCAAAGTTTTAAGTGCGGTGGAATATAATTATTTGAAAAATAAAATATTATTGAATTGACAAATAATTTTTGAATATGATATAATATATCGTACAATATTCCTATATGAAAAGGGAGTAGTTTTAAAACGCATCATCAACAACCGTCGCTTAATTGCGTCTGGTGATGTGTGCCTTAACGGGTGACAAGACTTTTCAGACAGCTTTGGCTGTTTGAAAAGTCTTTTTTTATTACTGCTTCCGCTGTAAGGTATGAAAACAGATTTTATTAAAAGGAGAGAAAACATTTGGAAGCTTATGAACGGATTTGGTCCGAAAGAAAAGAACAGCTTTTGAAAAGCTTTTGTGCTTCGGAAAACGGACTTTCTTCGGCCGAAGCAAAAAACAGAACCGAAACCTATGGAAAAAACCGCCTTTCCGAAGGGAAGAAGAAAAGTCTTTTTACTGTTTTTCTTGAACAATTCAAGGATCTTCTTGTAATTATTCTTTGCGTCGCGGCGGCTATATCTTTTATTTCGGGCGACAGAGAAAGCACCATAGTTATTTTCGCCGTGCTTATTCTTAACGCAGTTCTGGGAACGGTTCAGTATGCAAAGGCAGAAAAATCCCTCGAAAGCCTTAAAGCCATGTCTGCGCCGGTCACAAAAGTTCTGCGCGACGGAATAAAGGCCGAAATCCCTTCGGAAGATATCGTTCCCGGTGATATAATACTTCTTGAAGCGGGCGACCTTGTTACGGCTGACGGGCGAATCATTGAAAATTATACTCTTAAAGTTGATGAATCCGCACTTACCGGCGAGTCGCTTAACGTCGAGAAAACAGAGGAAGTTATCGAAGGGGAAGAAGTCGCCCTCGGCGACAGAAAAAACATGGTCTTTTCCGGTTCTCTCGTTACCTATGGACGGGCAAACGTACTCGTTACCGGAACAGGTATGAATACCGAAATAGGCAAAATAGCGGGGCTTATGAATGCCACAAAACAGCGCAAAACTCCTCTTCAGGCAAGCCTTGATAAGTTTTCGCAAAAGCTGGCGATCGCAATCATTGGCATTTGCATAGTTGTTTTTGCTCTTTCTGTTTTCAGAAGCGGAATGGAAACCCTCGATGCCATGATGTTTGCCATTGCCCTTGCAGTTGCGGCTATTCCGGAAGCTCTGAGTTCAATAGTAACCATAGTGCTTGCTATCGGAACGCAGAAAATGGCAAAGCAGAACGCGATCATCAAGGATCTTAAAGCGGTTGAAAGCCTTGGATGCGTTTCGGTAATCTGTTCCGATAAAACCGGAACTCTTACCCAGAACCGAATGACCGTTCAGAAACTTTACGTCAACGGCAAAACGGTCGATGCCGAAGATATTGACATTTCTGATGAGGCGAGCAGAAAACTTCTTAAAATTGCACTTCTCAACAGCGACGCCACAACTGATGAAGAAACCGGCGCACCCATAGGCGACCCGACCGAGGTTGCTTTGGTAATGATCGGCGATGAGCTTGGGGTGAACGAAAGCGAATACAGAAAAATTCACCCGAGAATCGGCGAACTTGCTTTTGATTCCGACAGAAAACTTATGAGCACCCTTTACACGTTTGAAGATAAACCCATGCTCATGGTGAAAGGTGCCCTTGACGTTATGCTCAGCCGCTCGGATAAGGTTTTTGCAGACGGAGAAGAAAAGACCTTTAGCGACGAAGAGAAAAGAGCTGTGGAAAAACAGAATTTTGAATTTTCAAACGAAGGGCTTCGTGTTCTCGCTTTTGGATACAGAACCTTCGATGAGGTGCCGGAAAATCTTGATTTCAGCCATGAAGATGAAATAACTTTCGTAGGCCTTGCTGCAATGATGGATCCGCCGAGAGAGGAATCCAAACTTGCGGTTGCCGATGCAAAGAAAGCCGGAATAAAAACAGTTATGATAACCGGCGACCATAGAATAACCGCCGCCGCCATAGCAAAACAGATAGGCATTTTTGAAGAGG
Source organism: Oscillospiraceae bacterium (assembly GCA_017473745.1). GTDB lineage: Bacteria > Bacillota > Clostridia > Oscillospirales > Ruminococcaceae > UMGS1668. The sequence goes on along the minus strand of JAFUJP010000004.1, from coordinate 1,086 downwards.
GCGATATGGCGCTCAACGGAGTCGAACTTGAAAAGATGACCGATGCCGAACTTGACGAGATTCTGCCTAAAGTTTCCGTATATGCAAGGGTTGCGCCGGAACACAAAATAAGAATAGTCAATGCATGGCAGCGCCGCGGAGCCATTGCGGCAATGACCGGTGACGGAGTTAACGATGCACCTGCTCTTAAAAAAGCGGATATCGGCATCGCAATGGGTATCACCGGAACGGAAGTGAGCAAAGATGCCGCTTCTATTATTCTTGCTGATGATAACTTTGCGACCATAGTCAAAGCCGTTGTTAACGGAAGAGCGGTTTATACCAACATCAAAAACTCCATCGGATTTCTTCTTTCGGGCAACATGGCGGGGATCCTTTCGGTGCTCTATGCGGCGATAATGGGTCTTGCGGCGCCTTTTGCGGCCGTTCACCTGCTTTTTATAAACCTTCTTACGGATTCACTTCCGGCCATTGCAATCGGTATGGAACCCGCTCAGGATGGTCTTCTTAATCAGAAGCCGCGTGACCCTTCAAAATCCATTCTCGATAAACCTTTTGCGCTTAAAATTTTTGTTCAGGGCGCGCTTATAGCGGTGGCAACCATGATTGCATATCACATCGGCCTTGGGATTGATGCGGCAACGGCTTCAACAATGGCATTTGCGACCCTTACTCTCGCAAGGCTTTTCCATGGATTTAACAGCAGGGGAGAAAAGCCGTTCTGGAATTACGGAATCAAAGAAAATCCCGTTCTCATCGGTGCGTTTTTCCTTGGGGTTCTGCTTCTTGCGGCAGTGCTCTTTATCCCCGGTTTGAGCGGAATGTTCAGCGTTGCTGCGCTTACCATCGAACAGGTCGGAACCATAGCTTGCCTTGCCATAGCGCCGACGATTCTGATCCAGATTTACAAAGCATTAAGAAAATAATCATCAACGCAAAAGCGGCATACCTTTTGGTTGAAGTGCTAAAATGATGGTAGACACGAAAAGTGTCTGCCATCATTTTTTATGTTAAGATAGATGAGAGGGGTGATAAAAATGGCAAGGAAATATGAAATAAGAAGCGTGGAAGAGAAATTATCAATAG
>JAFUJP010000041.1 GCA_017473745.1 Oscillospiraceae bacterium | reverse complement strand
TATAATCCTTTTCATCGACGAGATACATAACCTCGTCGGAACAGGCGATGCCGAAGGCAGTATGAACGCCGCGAATATTCTTAAACCCGCACTTTCCCGCGGGGAGCTTCAGGTAATCGGCGCAACCACTTTCAACGAATACCGCAAGCATATCGAAAAGGATGCCGCGCTCGAGCGCCGCTTCCAGCCCGTTACCGTTGAAGAACCTTCGATCAAAGACAGCATCGAGATACTCAAGGGCGTTGCACCGAACTATGAAAAATTCCATCACGTTAAAATAAGCGATGAGCTTATAGAAAGCTGTGTTCGCCTTTCCGAAAGATACATCACCGATCGTTTCCTTCCGGATAAGGCCATCGACCTTCTGGATGAAGCCTGTTCCTGCGCCGCTCTTGCCAACAAAGAGCTTGCGGAATATGAAATAAGCGGTCAGAAGCTCCGTGCCGTTCAGGAAAAAATCGAAGCCCTTCAGCAGGAAGAAACCATTGACTATGAAGCCCTTGCCACCGCAAAGGCAGAAGCGCTTCAGCTTGAAATGGAACACGACCGCCTTGAACCCATAGCTCTTGCAGCGGAAGTTGCCCCGAAAGATCTTGCGACTGTAATCGAGCTTTGGACGGGTATCCCTGCGAGCAAAGTGCAGGAAAGCGACCTCAGAAAACTCGGCGAACTCGAAGCCACTCTTAAACAGCACGTTGTGGGCCAGGACGAAGCCTGCAAGCTTGTTGCGGCGGCGGTGAAACGCTCGAGAGTGCAGATTTCTGCCCGCAGAAGACCGGCATCCTTCATTTTTGTCGGCCCCACCGGCGTCGGCAAAACCGAGCTTGTAAAAGTTCTTGCAAACGAACTTTTCCAGACGGAAGATCCGCTTATCCGCCTTGATATGTCTGAATTTATGGAAAAATTCGCCGTATCCAGAATAGTCGGTTCTCCTCCCGGCTATGTCGGTTATGATGAGGCCGGCCAGCTTACCGAAAAAGTACGCAGAAAGCCCTATTCCGTAATCCTTTTCGATGAAATCGAAAAAGCCCATCCGGACGTTATGAACATCCTTCTTCAGATTCTTGACGAGGGAAAAATCGCCGATGCCCACGGAAGAACAGTTTCTTTTGCCAATACGGTAATAGTTATGACCTCCAACGCAGGAAGTGAGAACAAGGAAAAAGCTCTCGGCTTCGGAAGGGATTCCTATGACCTTGAAAAAGATAAGGTTTACAAGGCTCTTGCCCAGTTCCTCCGCCCGGAATTCATCGGAAGAGTGGATGAAATAGTGGTTTTCCACGACCTTTCTGCCGAAGATTACGAGCGCATTGCGGCTCTCCGTCTTGATGAACTGCGCCAGCCCCTTAAAGAAAAAGGCATAGATCTTTCTTATGACGATGCTGCGCTTAAAGCCATTGCAAAAAAATCCCACGGCAACAAAGGCGGCGCCCGCGACCTTGTCCGCGTTATCCGCAAGGATATTGAGGATAAGGTTTGTGAACTCATAGTTGATAACGCCGACAAAAAGCTGGCAGGCATTTCCGTTTCTGCCGAAGAAGGCGAAATAACCGTTAAGGAATCATTCAAAACCCCGCTGCTTGGGGAATAACAAGCTTTGAAAGCCCTCTTTTAAGGGGGCTTTTTTATTTGCCGGAATTTCCGCAAAAACTTTTGCCACCGAAGAAAAGTAATATATTTCCAAAATTGCCATTTGTTTTGCTTGTTAACAAAAAATTTACCTTAAATATTCCAAATCGGCCATATAAATCCCTTTTATTTGGTAAAAATCCCTTGAAGTATTCTGTGATTTGTCGTAAAATAGTATGGTATTAAATTATGCCTTTCAAAACCTAAGGAGGATACCAAATGAAAAAAAGAATATTCAGCGTTTTTCTTGCTGTTCTTATGGTTGTGCTGCTTCTTCCGGTACAGGCCTTTGCTGCAGAAACCATAAAAGGCGCATACGTTGGACAGAAATTTGAAAGCGTTATCGACACCGTTATCGGCGCAAAAACCTTCAGTAAAAGCGGTAATATTCCGGAAGGACTTAAACTTTCGGGAACATGGTCTTATAAAAACTCTTACGGCGATTATGTTTTTAAAATGACTCTTTCGGGAACCCCTACCAAAGCGGGAACCTATAATTTCACCGTAAATTACAAAAAAGAAGACGGAACCGTTGTCAGTAAGGTCGACTATACCGTAACAGTCGGCGAGGAAGCACCTTTTGCTTTTGCGGTTTCAATCAATGTTGAAAAATGGCCGAATAAACTCGTTTATTATCTTGGTGACACCGTCGATCTTACCGGAATGAAGGTAACCGCGGTAGTATATAAATTTTACCCGGAAGAAAACGTCTACAAACCCGAAGAGATGGATGTTACGGATCTCGTTTGGGTTGAACCTGCAGTTTTTACCTCTGATGAAGCACAGAATGTTAAAGTGTTTTTGAAAGCCCCCGGCGACCAGCAGGGAAACCTCATGACTTTTGAGGATTCCTTCCGTGTTTCTTTTAATTATGCCGGCCCTAATGACGTTACCAAAATTGAGATTTATCAGAAACCCGATAAACTTACATATACCGTCGGCGAAAAACTTGATACTGCCGGCATGACTGTTCGCCTCCATAAGGGCAACGGAAGCGCCGAAGATATCACAACCGGATTTACCACCGACGTTACCACCCTTGATACCGTCGGAACTCAAACCGTTACCGTAAAATATACTCAGAACGATAAAGAGTTTACCGCTTCCTTCGACGTTACTGTTGAAGAAAAGCCCGTTGAATCCAGTTCGAGTTCCTCTTCCGAACCGGAAGAATCCAGCTCGAGCTCTTCTTCCGAGCCGGAAAGCACTTCTTCCGAACCCGAAAGTTCTTCCCAGCCGGATGAGACCACTTCTTCCGTGCCGGAACCCTCTTCCGAGCCGGAACCTTCTTCTGAACCCGAAGCTCCTTCCTCTGAACCGGAATCCGAATCCTCTTCCGAGCCGGATGAAATCGTTGTTATCGGTGATGACGTGAATCCTTCCGATAATAACGAGGGCGGAATTCCTTTCTGGGTATGGATCATAATCGTTCTTCTTGTTGTTCTTATCGGCGCGGCGGTTGCACTTTTCCTTATTGGAAGAAAACGCCTTGACGATGAGTATTGATTTAAATAGCAAAGGCGCCGCAAAAGCGGCGCTTTTTTTTGTTTGCAGACTTAAATTATTGTTTATATGCCTTCCCAGAGGGGAAGGGGGACCGTTGCCGTAGGCACGGTGGATGAGGGATTATTTAATAACACGTCGTAGGGGCGCACCTATGTGTGCGCCCGCCAAAAAGGATTCCCGGAGGCAGGCTTCCCAGAGGGGAAGGTGGATTTTCGGCAATTTATTGCCGAAAAGACGGATGAGGGACAACCAAGAACGCGGAGCGTAATCATAAAAAGAATCCCCCAGTCACGCCTATCGGCGTGCCAGCCCCCTTTAGGCAAGGGGGCCTTTAAATGCATATAAACAATAATTTATCTTTTCAATTTCACACAATGTTTACACCTAATTGATTGACAACGAAAGCCGATTTGTATTATATTATATTATAGATATTTATAGACTGATTAAAAGGGAGGGTATCCGCTTTGAAAAAAACTTTTTTTGCGCTTGCAATAACGGCGTTTTGCATGGCTTTTTCCGGCTGTACTGTTTTTGAAACGGATACCGAGGCTTTGATGAAACCCCCGGTTTTCACCGAAGAGCAGGAAAAACTCAACGCCGCGCTAACTGAAGTTATCGGTGAAAGCTATTCCCTGAAATATCCCGCCAACGGAGATATGAACTCCGCTTTTATTTTTGAGGATCTTGATGACGACGGGGAAGAAGAGGCCCTTGCTTTCTATTCCCTTTTTGATGAAAGCACAAGAATAAACGTCCTGAAAAAAGAGGGAGAGGGCTGGGTTTCTGTTTATGAGGCCGCAGGTTTTTACGGCGATATCGAAACGATAGATTTCGCCGAAATGGACAGCCGCGGAAAGGTTCTTATCGTTAAATGGGAACAGGAAGCCGCAATTTATCGCTATGGCGGCGAAAGGCTTATAACCCTTTACAGAACCGCCTGTGATGAAATGGATATCGCCGATATCAACGGCGACGGTTACAGCGAGGTTATAGTTTTCGGAAGCAACCTTGCCGGCAGAAACGTGCTTAACGTTGTTCACAGCAGCGGCGGAAAAATCGTTGCTTCCGATGATATCACAACCGAATATACCAATATCTTTTCTGTAAACGAAGGCAGGCTCCATAACGGGCTCGGTGCCTATTTTATGGATTCTTCCATTTCTGTTTATGACGGGGTGGTTTATCTCACCGAAATAATTACCCTTGAAGAAGGCACGGCGAATAAATACTATATCGCCGATTTCGTTGAATACAGCGATGAAATCGAAGAAGAACCCCAGGATTCAAGCGTTATCGTAATAGTGGGCGGCGATTACGGCAAAAGAGGAATATTCCTTCGCAACACGAAAGTTTACTGCATGGATACCAACGGAGACGGGGTCACAGAAATGCCTGTCGAAGTGCGCAATGATTCTGCTCAGGGGAAAACCGAAGAAGTTTTCTTCATCCAGTATATGCAGTATGACGGAGAGGTTTCTTCCGCAGTATGGAACGGCGCCGCGAATACAGAAGCGGGCTATCTTTTTGCTGTTCCCGAAAGCTGGAATGAAAAAGTTGATATAACCATTGATTCTTCCGGCAATGAACTTGTTTTCAGCAATATCGAAACCGGCGAGGAAATTTTAAGGATTTTTGCCGTGCTCAAAAACGATTATCAGGATAAATACGAGGATTATACCCTCGGCGCGGAGGACGAAACGAAATATTATTATATAAAGGCCTCTGCCGCGCCGGAAAGCGAATTTTATATCGCGCCTGAAGATTATGAAAAAAGCTTTATCTTTATATAAACCGAGGGAGGAATGAAAAATGAAAAAGATTCTTGTTTGTGAAGACGAGGACGCTATCCGCGAATTCGAGGTTATTACCCTTCGCAGAGCGGGCTATGAAGTTGTGGATGCCTCCTGCGGCGAAGATGCAATAAAATATTTTGAAGCCGCGCCAAATGATTTCAGCGTTGTTCTTCTCGATATTATGATGCCGGGGATAGACGGATTTGCCGTTTGCCAGCGCATCAGAAAACAAAACAGCACGGTCGGCATCATCATGCTTTCCGCAAAATCGCAGGAAATGGATAAGGTAAACGGCCTTATGCTCGGCGCGGATGACTATGTGACCAAGCCTTTCTCTCCAAGCGAACTTACCGCAAGGGTCGATGCCATTTGCAGAAGGATTTCGGCAACGCCCGAAAACACCCATAACGACCAGCTTGTTTCCGGACCTTTCACTCTTAATATTTTAAGCCGAACCCTTACAAAAAACGGAACTCCGATAGACCTTACCCAGGTCGAGTTCCAGCTTATGGAACTTTTTATGAGCAACGAGGGCACCGCCCTTGAAAGAAAAAATATTCTTATCCGCATCTGGGGCGAAAGCTATAACGGCGATGACAAGATCGTTGACGTAAATATCCGCCGCCTTCGTATGAAAATCGAAGAAGAACCCTCGAACCCTGCGCACCTTCAGACGGTCTGGGGCTTCGGCTATAAGTGGATGGCGTAATATTTTAAACCTCCCCTGACGGAGGAGGCAAAAAACGAAGGCTTTGACGGAAGGGTTAAAATACTTAAAAACCCATCAGTCTTTTGCCTTCGGCAAAATTCAACTTCCCTTTTCGGGGAGCCTTTGGAGAGAGGAGGACGCCGGATGGCAGTAAAAAAAATAACCAAACGCTGGCTTTTCAACAGCCTCGGCGTCATTCTTGTGATACTCATAGCCCTTGAAGTGGTCATAGCCTTTTCCGTAAAAGATTATTTTTACGGAAGCGTTGAAAGGGTCGTTTATTCACAGGCGGAAACGATTTCCGGTTTGCTTTCAAAATATAATTCCGAGGGTACGGGCGATTATGAAGCATATTTCCGCACCCTTGTGACCTCTTTTGAAAAGCGCAACATAATGGAACTTATGGCAATAAACAGCGGCGGCGAAGTTGTTCTGACCTCGAGCGGTTTTTTGCCCGAAAACGAATCCATGACGCCGGATCACGCAGAAGCGTTCAATTCCGTTGATAAAACCGCGGAATATATAGGCGAACTCAACGGTGAAAACGTTATGTCCGTAACGGTGATCCCGGAAGGAAGCACTGCGGATTTTGCTTCGTTCAGGCTTGTAACTTCCCTTGAAAACGTGGATAACCAGATAACCATTGCAATTATCGGAACAAGCCTTATCTGCATTGCAATCGTGTTTTTCGTGCTTGTTTCGGGTTCCTATTTCATTAACTCCATCGTTATCCCCGTTGGCCAGATAGGCGACGCGGCGAAAAAGATCGCCGAAGGCGATTTCCATGCCCGCCTTGAAAAAAAGACCGACGATGAAATCGGCGAACTTTGCGAAACCATAAACTATATGGCGGATGAATTGGGCGCAACCGAAAGAATGAAAAATGATTTCATATCTTCCGTTTCGCACGAATTAAGAACCCCTCTTACGGCAATAAAGGGCTGGGCCGAAATGCTCGAAGATTCTTCAAAGGATAACTCCATAGATAATGCAACCCTTGAAAGGGGCATGGGAGTTATTATCGGCGAAACCGAGCGCCTTTCGGTTATGGTTGAAGAGCTTCTCGACTTTTCACGCCTTCAAAGCGGAAGAATGGTGCTCCAGCCAATGAAGCTTGATATAATCGCGGAACTTTCGGAAGCGGTTTTGACTTTTGAACAGCGCGCTATCCGCGAAAAGAAAGACCTTATTTATGAAGAAAGCGACGATATTATCCCCGTTATGGGCGATAAAAACCGCCTTCGCCAGGTTTTTGTAAACATCATAGACAACGCCATAAAATACAGCGACGAGGGAGATTCAATAACCATTTCCGTTGCCAAAGCAAAAAACGGCTTTGTCGATATAATTGTAAAAGATACGGGCATCGGCATCCCCGCCGATCAGCTTGAAAAAGTAAAGACGAAATTCTTTAAAGGCAACGCGACCCGCCGCGGAAGCGGCATCGGCCTTGCGGTTGTTGATGAAATAGTAAGAATGCACGGCGGCGAGATACTTCTCGAAAGCATCGAGGGCGACGGAACGACCGTCACCATCCGCCTTCCCATAGATAAATAACAAAAAGGAGAAATTATGGAAAAGAACGAAAAACAGGCTTGCGCAATAAAAACTTCCGTCGGAGGACAGGCGCTTCTTGAGGGCATTATGATGAAAGGCCCGTTCAAAAGTGCCATGGCCGTAAGAAAACCCGACGGCGGAATAGATATTTCCACATGGGATACAAAACAGCCTACTGGCATCAGAAAAGTGCCCTTCATTCGCGGAACCTTCAATTTTATCGATACCCTTATTCAGGGTTATAACTGCCTTATGAGATCCGCCGAAATTTCGGGGCAGGAGGAAGAACCGGATAAATTTGAACTTTGGCTCAACAAGGTTTTCGGCAAAGCAGCCGGAACGATTTTCAGCACAATTGTCACCGTTATCGCGGCGGCTCTTGCCATAGGGCTTTTCTTCGGGCTTCCGGCGGTTGTCGGCGGCTTTGCGGGCAAATATATTGAAAGCAAGGTTGCCCTTTCGGCCATCGAAGGTGTTATAAAAATTGCCCTTTTCTTTATTTACATAATCGGCGTTTCAAAAATGGAAGATATCCACAGAACCTTTATGTATCATGGTGCCGAGCACAAAACCATTTTCTGCTATGAGCAGGGGCTCGAACTTACCGTTGAAAACGTAAGAAAACAAAAACGCTTTCACCCCAGGTGCGGAACCAGCTTTATGCTCATCGTGCTCATCGTGAGCATCCTTGTTTCTTCGGTCATCACATGGGATAACGTTCTTATACGCGTGGTGCTCAAAGTGCTGATGCTCCCCATCACCGTCGGAATTTCCTATGAGATCATCAAGTTCGCGGGAAGACATGATAACTGGTTCACAAAAATTATTTCCGCCCCGGGCCTTTGGTTCCAGAACTTTACCACTCAGGAGCCGGATGACAGCATGATCGAGGTTGCCATTGCCGCCGTTACGCCCGTTTTGCCCGAAAATCCGGAGGATGCGGCATATTGATGACGGTTAAAGAGATTTTTGAAAAAACAGTAAAATTTTTCGAGGAGGCAGGGGTGGATTCCCCTGCCCTTGAAGCATCTGTGATGCTTGAAGACCTTCTCGGCCTTCCGAAAAGGGCGGAGGTGCTCGCGCCGGATATGATGCTCAGCCCCGGGCAGGAAGAGGCTTTTCTTTCCGCCGCGGAAAAAAGAGCAGGCGGATATCCGCTTCAATATATCATCGGGAACTGGGATTTTTACGGAAGAAAATTTTTCGTGGGCGAAGGCGTGCTCATCCCAAGACCCGAAACGGAACTTCTTTGCGACTTCGTGCTCAAACATTATTCCCGTTCAGTGCCGCCGAGGATCGTTGACCTTTGCTCCGGTTCCGGCTGTATTGCCATCACTCTTGCAAAAGGGCTTCCGGGTGCCGATGTTACCGCCGTAGAGCTTTACGAAGGAGCTTTTGAATATCTTTCGAGAAACAATGCTCTCCACGGGAACTGCGTTAAAACGGTCAGAGGGGACGCTCTGGTGCCGTTCGGCGAATTCGACTGCATCGTGTCAAATCCGCCCTATGTTACCGGAAGCGAGATGCTTGAACTGCAGAAAGAAGTGACGTTCGAGCCCGAAACCGCACTTTTCGGCGGAACGGACGGACTTGATTTTTACCGCGCCATTGCAAAAAACTGGTTCGGAAATCTGGCTTCGGGCGGGGTCATTGCTTTTGAAATCGGCGATACCCAGGGCGAAGAGGTGAAAAACATCCTTGCCGAAAGCGGCTATCACAATGCCGCGGTAATGCAGGATTACGAAGGCCGCGACAGAGTTGTTACAGCGGTGAAGATGTAAGGTGAATTATTGTTTAGCATTGCATTATTGAAAACGTCGTAGGGGCGGACCTATGTGTCCGCCCGTAAAAAAGGATTCCCGGAGGGCAGCCTTCCCAGAGGGGAAGGTGGATTTTCGGCAATTTATTGCCGAAAAGACGGATGAGGGATAACCAAGAACGCGGAGCGCTTCAAGGCCTTCCCATCGGGGAAGGTGGCATGCCGAAGGCGAAAGACGGATGAGGGTAAACCAGGAACGCGGAGCGCATATCAAAATTTGACAGGGTTTACGGCGGGGGCGAGCACCCGCCGTACATTGAAAATGCGATAATCT
>JAFUJP010000040.1 GCA_017473745.1 Oscillospiraceae bacterium | reverse complement strand
TCATCCGTCTTTCGCCTTCTGCGAAAGCCACCTTCCCCGAGGGGAAGGCTTTAAAGCGCTCCGCGTTCTTGGGTTACGGAACGGTCAAGACCGTTCCCTACGGTTTGCAGATTATTGCATTTTCAGTGTAGGGCGGGGGTCCCTAAAGGGATTACTTCGCACTTCGTGCTCAGGGCACCCGCCCCCGCCGCAAACCCTGTCCAATTACGATAAACGCTCCGCGTTCTTGGGTTACGGGCGAACACACAGGTTCGCCCCTACGACGTTTTTAATAGCGCAACGAGCATACAAGATTTATCAATTTAGTGTAGGGCGGGGGTCCCTGAAGGGATTACTTCGTACTTCGTGCTCAGGGCACCTGCCCCCGCCGTAATCTTTGTTTACGGAACGGTCGGCTAAAGCATATCTTCCACCAGCCAAATCAAAGATTTGGGGTGTCAGATAAATACCGTTCCCTACAGTGGAACGGCGAGCCGACACAGCCGAGCCGTTGCGGTATATTGAAAACCGTTGCCTTTTCGCCTCGGTTATCATTGCACCGACTGAAAAAAGATAATAAAAAAGGAGCACTTCTTTACCAAGTGCTCCCCAATGGCGGCTTTTTTTAATACCTCTCCTTGTAATAAACTCCTAAGAAAAAGAGCTGTCAGCAAAGCTGACTGAGAAGAGGTTTATTTTATTTCATCTCACAAAAAAGTTCTCCGTCTTTTCTTCCGTAATAAATTTCAGAAAGATCGTCCCTTTCAAAAACCTTCACCATATCGCCGAAACCGTCCGCAAGTTCATATTTTTCAAGGTCGGTGCGTTTTATCCAAAAAACTTCTCCCTCATCCGAAGAACAAAGCTCTCCGCTGAATTTATCTGTTTTATAAAAAAGACAGATAAATCTTTCTCCCGTACCCCTTATTTTGAACTGCTTCGTTCCGCAAAGAACGGGCTTTTCTATATCAAGCCCCGTTTCCTCTTTCACCTCGCGAATGGCAGCAGAAACAAATGATTCATCCGGTTCAACGTGCCCGCCGGGAAAATTCAGCCCCGGCCAGTTTTTGTTTTTCCTGTCCTGAGCAAGAATATTCCCCTCATGGTCAAAAACCATGCACATAACCGTAAGTTCGACCGCTTCGGTACGCGGCATAAATTCATCTCCTTTTAAAGCCTCCCTCGTTAAAGAAAAGGAGACCGCGAAGCGGTGGAGGGATTCTGTATAGAATAACGGTATTTTATAGAGGAATCCCCCGGCCTTTTTTAATCGCAGGCTATTAAAAAATCCGGCCCCTTTTGACAAGGGATCTTTTTTGTTTATTTCAGCGGCTTTTCGCTTATTTTAACTCTCTGTCTGGGGTATTTCGCAGACGTTGCCTCGGTTTTCTCAATAAAAACAACGCTTCTTCCCCCCGCAACGGGAAGTTCATAAACTTCCGCCCCGCGGATCTTTCCGCCAAGGATTTTTGCGGCGGGTTTCGCCGCTTCAAGTTCTTCCGCAACTTCTGCGGTTTTCATGGGCGCAAAAACTCCGCCCACCTTCACAAGCGGAAGGCAGTATTCTGAAAGCACCGAAAGATTTGCCACCGCCCTTGCGGTAACAACGTCAAAGCTTTCCCGAAGGTTTTTATCGTGCCCTGCGTCCTCTGCCCTTGCATGAACAAGGGTTGCCTTTACTCCGATCTCATTAAGAACAGCATCAAGGAAGTTGAGCCTCTTCTGCAAGGAATCTATGAGCACCAGCTTTATGTCGGGCCTTGCAATTTTGAGCACCACCCCGGGGAACCCTGCGCCGGTTCCCACGTCAGCAACCCTTGCGCCCTCGGGAATATCCGCCCTTTTTAGATAAGCAAGACAGTCAAGAAAGTGCTTCACCGCAATTCCCTCCGGGTCGGTTATGGCGGTAAGGTTCATTTTCTCGTTCCATTCCACCAAAAGCCCGGCATAACGCTCAAGCTGAGCATACTGTTCTTCCGAAAGAGCATCTGCGTGCTCGGGGATATAGCTTTTCAATATTTCAGTTACCATGCGGCACCTCATTTCTGTATGTAGATGAGCAAAACCGAAACGTCCGCCGGCGAAACGCCGGAAATTCTGCTTGCCTGACCGATGTTCATAGGCCTTACGCGGTTGAGTTTTTCGATTGCCTCAAGGCGAAGCCCGTGGATTGCTTTATAATCAATATCCTCGGGTATCTTCTTTTCCTCAAGGCGGTGCATCTGTTCAACCTGCGCAAGCTGTTTCTTTATATAGCCCTCGTATTTTATCTCAATTTCCACCTGTTCGATGACGTCCTCGGGAAGTTCCGGGCGTTCCGGATCAAAGGGCGCAAGGTCTGCGTATGTTATCTGCGGGCGTTTGAGCAGCTCGGATGCTCTCGTACCCTCGTTAAGCGGTGCCGTTCCCTTCTCTATGAGCATGGCATCAAGTTCCGGCGACATTCTGATGCCCGCGGTTTTTGCTCTTTCAAGTTCCGCATCGCGCAAAGCGCGTTTTTCAAGGAATTTCTGCCATCTCTCTTCGCTGATAAGCCCGATTTCGTGACCCAATGGGGTAAGGCGCATATCCGCGTTGTCCTGTCGGAGCACAAGGCGGTATTCGCTTCGGCTGGTCATCATGCGGTAAGGGTCAAGAACACCCTTTGTGCAAAGGTCGTCAATAAGCGTGCCGATATAGGAATTGCTTCTTTCAAGCACTATCTCCTCTTTTCCGAGCACGCGCCTTGCGGCATTGATGCCCGCAAGCAAGCCCTGGGCCGCCGCTTCCTCATAACCGGAAGTTCCGTTGAACTGCCCTGCGCCGAAAAGACCTTTAACCTGCATAAATTCAAGGGTCGGGCGGAGGTCAAGGCTGTCGCAGCAGTCATATTCGATGGCGTAAGCATTTCTCATAATGCTCACGTGCTCAAGTCCCTTGATAGAACGGTAAATTGCAACCTGAACGTCCTCCGGAAGACTGCTCGAAAGTCCCGAAAGATACATTTCCTCGGTATCAAGACCCATTGGCTCCACAAAAAACTGGTGGCGGATCTTATCCGGAAAGCGCATAACTTTATCTTCAATGCTCGGGCAGTAGCGGGGGCCTATTCCCTCGATTTTTCCCGAATAAAGGGGCGAACGGTCTATATTTTTACGGATAACCTCGTGGGTATCCTCGTTGGTATAGCCTATCCAGCAGTCAACTTTATTGGTAAGTTCACCTTCCGTTTCAAAGCTGAAAGGCACGATATGCTCATCGCCGTGCTGGATTTCGAGCTTGTCGTAATCAATGCTGCTTCTGAGCACGCGTGCGGGAGTTCCGGTCTTGAATCTGCGAAGCTTGATGCCCAGTTTTTCAAGGGAATCCGAAAGCGGCTTCGCCGGCTGGCTTGCATCCGGGCCGCTCTCCCATTTTCTGTCGCCGACGTAGATGATTCCTTTAAGATAGGTGCCGGTGCAGATGATAACGTTGCTCACTTCATAAAAAGCGCCCAGGTGGGTCATAACCCCGAGCACGCCGCCTTTTCCGTCCGGGCGGATTTCGACAATTTCCGCCTGTTTTATATCAAGGTTTTCCTGATGTTCAAGGGTCTTTTTCATAAGAAGATGATAATAAGCCCTGTCCTCCTGAGCACGAAGGCTGTGCACCGCCGGCCCTTTTCCGAGGTTGAGCATACGGCTTTGTATCATCATCTTATCCGCGGCCTTGCCCATTTCTCCGCCAAGGGCGTCTATTTCACGAACAAGATGCCCTTTTGCAGTGCCGCCGATGGAAGGGTTGCAGGGCATATTCGCAATTTTATCAAGGTTAAGTGTAAAGATACAGGTCTTTACACCAAGTCTGGCGGCGGCCAATGCGGCCTCGACCCCTGCGTGACCGGCACCGATTACCGCAACGTCATATTTTCCTGCAAAATATTCTTCCATAAAATTAACCTCTTTTATAAAATATCAACATTTTATTAAAAACGTCGTAGGGGCGGTCCTATGTGACCGCCCGAAAACGGGCGCACACGCAGGTGCGCCCCTACAACACCAATTCAAACAATCATTTCCCCACGCAGAATCTCTCGAATACCTTTTCGATAACTGCGTCGCTGGCTTTTTCGCCGGTGAGTTCATAAAGGGCGTCAAGCGCCGTTTCGATGCAGATTCCGACAGCATCAAGTGTCATGCCGAAAGCCACCGCGTCAAGGGCTTCGCCAATGGCCTTTTTGCCCCTGCGAACACAGTCAAGCTGTCGCTCGTTTGCCATAACCGGCTCTGCCGGGTCAAGGTCGGCCGTTTTGAGCACCATTGAAAGTGCCCTTCGGAATTCTTCCTCCCCGTCGCCATTCGCCGCTGAAATAACAACCACATGTTCAAATCCATTTTTAACGGCTTCAATATCAGCCAGCGTTTCAAGGTCGGATTTGTTTATAACAGCCACAGCCGGGCGGCTTTTCAGCTTTTCGATAAGCTCAAAATCCGTATCGTCAAAAGGTCTGCTGGAATCAAAAACCGCGATCACAACGTCACAGCGCTCGATTTCGGTGTTCGCCATGTCAACGCCTATTTTTTCAACGGCATCCTCCGTATCGCGAAGTCCGGCAGTATCAAGCAGGCGTATGGGAATATCCCCCACGAGCACCGATTCCTCAACAACGTCGCGGGTGGTGCCGGCAATCTCGGTAACAATGCTTCTGTCCCTGCCCGAAAGAAGGTTCATAAGGGTCGATTTGCCCACGTTGGGCTTGCCGGCGATAACGGTCGTTGCCCCTTCGCGGATGACCTTTCCTATATCATAAGTTTCCATCAGCCTTTTGAGCACCGCGTCGCTCTCTTTGAGCACCGCTTCAAGATGCTCCTCCGAAAGTTCCTCAACGTCCTCTTCCGGATAGTCGCTCCATGCGGCAAGATGTGTTTCAAGCTCCGTAAGCTTTTCCGTTACGGAACGTATTTTCTTATAAAGCGCGCCGTCGCGCACAACAAGTGCGGCCTTTCCTGCGCTGGCGGATTTTGCCGAAATCATATCCATAACAGCTTCCGCCTGAGTAAGGGTCATTTTTCCGTTGAGAAGCGCCCTTTTGGTGAATTCACCCGGGCCTGCAAGTCCCGCACCCGCATCAAGCGCCGCCCGAAGAACCCTTTTAAGAAGAGCCGGGCTTCCGTGACATGAAAATTCAACGGTATTTTCGCCGGTATAGCTTTTCGGTGCAAGAAAAACCGTCGCAACCGCCTCGTCAATATCCCCTTCGGCATCAAAAACCCTGCCGTAAGCGCAGGAATATCCCGCAAGAGTATGAAGTTCCTTTCCGCCTTTGAAGGGTCGGAACATTTTTTCGCCGATGGAAACTGCTTCCTCGCCCGAAATTCGGATAACTCCCAATCCGGAAGCAGAAAGCGGCGTTGAAATGGCGGCAATGGTGCTCATAGTTTTTCCTCCTTTTTAAAGCCTTCCCCTTGAGGGGAAGGTGTCACCGAAGGTGACGGATGAGGTGTTTTATTTAACTTACTCCGCTGCTACGCAATGCAGCTATACCTCATCAGTCTTTCGCCTTGCGGCGAAATCCGGCTTCTCCTCAAGAAGAAGCCTTCTATCCTATCATATATTATAAAAAGAGCCGGCACTAAAATCAAGTGCCGGCTATACTTTTTATTAAATTCCTTTTAAGGCCCCCTTGTCAAAGGGGGCTGTCACCGAAGGTGACTGGGGGATTCCCTTGCAAATTTTCAATTATTCTAAAAAGAATCCCTCCACCGTGCCATACGGCAACGGTCCCCCTCCCTTTAACAAGGGAGGCAATTAGTCAAGATCTATTCTTCCGTAAAGAGAAAGAGAAGAAACGTCGTTCTTGGGCGGCTCGTTTGAAGCAGGAACGATCACTTTCTGGCTCTCTCTGGGAGCGCGATTGCCTCTTCCGCCTCTTCTGTCGCCTTTGTTATCGCGGAATTTTTTATCGCCGCGGAATTTGCCGCCGTCGATGGGGCTGATAACAACTCTTCTGTTGGGTTCGCTTCCGATGGATTTGGAAGTCGCTCCCGAAACGGTCTGAACAGTGGAATGAACGATTCTGCGTTCATAGGGGTTCATCGGTTCAAGGGTGATGGAACGGCCGTTTTTAACAACGTTCGAAGCAGTTTTTCTTGCGTATGCACGAAGGCTTGCTTCGCGTTTGCTGCGATAATCGTCAATATCAAGAACAACTCTTACATAGCTGCCTTCGCTCTTGTTCGCAACAAGAGAAGCAAGATACTGCATTGCATCAAGGTTGTCCCCTCTTCTGCCGACAACTGCGCCCATATCCTCGCCGGAAAGCTGAAGAACTATCATACCGTCTTTCTGGGTATAATTTACTTCCGCATCCGGATATCCGAGTGCAACGAGCACTTCTTTGATATACTGTGCCGCAGCGGAACCTTTAACGTCAAGAACCTCTGGAGCAAGAGCCTTTGCTTCCTCTTTGGGAGCTTCCTCGGTTTTTACTTCAACGGGTTTCTGTTCTTTTTTGGGTTCCTGTTTTTTCTGCTGCTGGGGTTTGTTTTCTTTTTTGGGTTTTTCCTGTTTTTTCTCTTTAGGCTGTTCCTGCTGGGGCTTTTCAGCCTTTTCGGCTTTATGCTCTTTGAATTCTTTTTTCTTTCTGGGAGCTTCCGCCTTTTTCTCTTTTACAGCAAACATTTTGTTCCAATAATCTTCGTCGATGGTTGCCTTTGCGGTTGCAGGAATAGTTTTAAGTCCAAAGAATTTCTTCTTCGGGCGCTCGATAATTTCAACAGTAACATATTCGCGGTCAACGCCGGCCTTTTCATAGGCGGCTTCAATCGCTTCTTCCACCGTTTTTCCGGTGGCTAAAAACTCTCTTTCCATTTTAAGCCTCCTGTTTATTTAAGGTCTTCGTCGGTAACGTCAACGTATTTTTCGCCGTATTTTTCGGCATCGCGTTTTCTTGCTTCGGCAAGTTTCTTTCTGTTGAGTTCTTTCTGAGAAGGATCTTCGCTTTTTGCGTATTTTTCATTCTTCTCTCTCTGAAGCTCTTTAAGTTTTTCTCTTGCCTCAATACGTTTCTGACGTTTTGCTTCTTTTTCAGCTTCCATTTCGGCTTCCATAGCCGCTGCCATTTTCTTCGGATTATAGAAGAAATGGAAGAAAACCGCCTGGATAAGCTGTGCAACGGCAGAAAGGGTCCAATAGAAACCTGCCGCCGCAGGAACGATAAAGCCGATATAAACAGACATAAGGGGCATCATATAAAGCATTATATTCATGCCGCCGGCTTGCTGGTTGCTGGGGTTGGATTTCTGCATGAAGATGGTCTGGATAAGCTGGAAAACACCGCAAAGAATCGGGATGAGAAGATACCAGTTAAAACCGCCTTCATACATAAGGGTGAATTCGGGAACTACTCCCATATCAAGTCCGAAAAGATTCATATCAAAATCAAGGATCTTGCCGACTATTTCGGAATCAATGGAAGAGAAAATTTCGGGGTTCTCTTTAACAATGCTCAAAAGGTTTATCTGGGTATAATAAGAACCTCTTTCAAAAACGTGGCCTGCTGCTTCCGCAATGGCGACCATTTCATCTATTACGGAATTGCTGACTCTGAGGATGTGATAGATAGGTTTATAAACAACGTCGATAACACCGAAAAGTATCGGGAACTGGATAAGAGAAGGAAGACAGCCGCTCATAGGGTTGTATCCCTCTTCGGTATAAAGCTTCTGGATCTCTTCGTTGTATCTTTCTTTGTTGTTGCCGTATTTTTTCTGGATGTTCTGAAGTTTCGGCTGGAAAATGGCCATTTTGGCCTGCTCTTTCTGCTGTTTGATAGAAAGAGGAAGAAGCGCAAGCTTGGTAACAACGGTAAAAAGGGCAATGGCAAGCGCATAGTTGTTTCCGGTTAACATATAGCAGCCCAGCATAACAAAGCCGAGCGGCCAGCCGAATATTGTCATAATAAATTGCATTTAGTTACCTTCCTCCTGGTCCTGGAGAGGCTGCTTCTGCTTTTCTTTATTCTTTTTTTGGTAGTAAAATAAATCCCATTTTTCCGGCACGGGATCATATCCGCCCTTATGAAAAGGGTGACAGCGCAAAATCCTTATAAAGCCAAGTAACCCGCCCCTCACCGCACCAAATCGGTCAATGGCCGTATATGCGTATGAAGAACAGGTGGGATAATACCGGCAACAAGGCCTTTTATAAGGAGAAATCGCCTTCTGATAAAATCTTATGAGTAACAGAAACAGCTTTTTCATACTTCTTTTGTGCTCTGTAAGGCGCCCAATTTCCGTAATTGGGCGGTCAGGATAGGGGTCAGAGCGGTAGACTTGGTAAATGTTGTTTTGGTTCGCGCAACAAGGACTATGTCATATCCGCCGCTTATCTGCGGAAGAACTTCCCTGAAAGCAGCTCTCAAAACCCGCCGTGCGCGGTTTCTCGCAACGGCATTTCCGATTTTTTTGCTTGTGGTAAGGCCAAGGCGAACTTTGCCAAGGCGGTTCGGGGCAACATAGCAGATAACATGAGCATCCGCGGCGCTTTTTCCCCTTCTGTAAAGGCGCAAAAAATCGTTGTTTCTTTTAAGTGAAAGTGTCTTCATCGGTTATTAACCGCCGATCAATTAGTAGCTGAGGTGTTTTCTGCCTCTTGCTCTTCTTGCAGCAAGAACTTTGCGGCCGGATTTGGTAGCCATTCTTGCGCGGAAGCCGTGTACTTTCTGTCTGTGGAGTTTTTTGGGCTGATAGGTTCTTTTCATCTCTGATTTCCCTCCTTTCAAAATTGCCTTGCAACAGTAGATTATAAAGCCATTTTCCAAAAAAGTCAATATTAAAATTTAAATTATACTATTTTATATATAATATAAACTGTTATTTGTGCGTTTAAAGTCCCCTTTGCCAAAGGGGGCTAAGCGTTCTTTTTTACGTAACATCCAAAAGTTCCCTGCGGTTTGCAGGTTGTCGCCATTTCAATGTAGGGCGGGAGCTCGCTCCCGCCGTAATCTTTGTTTACGGAATGGTCAAGACCGTTCCCTACATTCGATTAGACGATAACGGTAGGCGGAACAGGGTTTCCACCCTTCCGTCACCTGCGGTGACACCTCCCTTGATAGGGGAGGCAAACGCTCCGCGAAACGGAACGGTCGAGACCGTTCCCTACAGTGGAATGGCGAGCCG
>JAFUJP010000039.1 GCA_017473745.1 Oscillospiraceae bacterium | reverse complement strand
TTTCGCGGAGCGTTTTAAAGCCTTCCCCTTGAGGGGAAGGTGTCATCGCTTCGCGATGACGGATGAGGTGTTTCTATGCAAACAAGGAAATTAGCGGACAAACACCTCATCACCGCCTTCGGCGGAGCTTCTCCTCAAGGAGAAGCCTGCCCTCCGGGAATCCTTTTTTGCGGGCGGACACATAGGTCCGCTCCTGCGACGTTTTCAATAATGCAACGCTAAACAATAATACCTATCTCTTGACCTTACGGCATAAAAGTTATATTATTATTACATTATAAAAAAGCGAGGGCTGAAAAAATGAAAAATTTTGGTTTTGGACTTATGCGCCTTCCGATGCTCGGCGGCGAGGTCGATATCGAACAGGTCAAAAAAATGGTTGACCGTTTTATGGAAGAAGGCTTTACATATTTTGATACCGCCCATCCTTATATCGGCGGAAAAAGCGAGCTTGCCATAAGGGAATGCCTTGTGGAACGCTATCCGAGAGAAAGCTTCGTTCTTGCGGATAAACTCAGCAGCAGCTTTTTCAAAACCGAAGAAGAAATACGCCCGCTTTTTGAAAAAGAGCTTGAAGCTTGCGGCGTTGAATATTTCGATTATTTTCTCATGCATTCCCAAAGCAGAAACAGCTATCCCAAATACTGCGACTGCCGCGCTTATGAAATCGGCGCAGAGCTTAAAGCCGAGGGTAAAATAAAGCATCTCGGTTTATCCTTCCACGATACCGCCGAATATCTTGAAAAAATTCTTACCGAAAAGCCCATGGTCGAATTCGTTCAGATACAGTTCAACTATGCGGATTATGACGATGCCGAAAACCAATCCGGAAAATGCCTCGAGGTTTGCCGCAAGTTCGGAAAGCCCGCAATAGTTATGGAACCGGTTCGCGGCGGCGCCCTTGTTGATCTTCCGGCGGAAGCAAAAGAGATACTCGAATCCACCGGCAAAAGCTGTGCAAACTATGCCATTCGTTATGCCGCTTCTTTCGACGGGATCTTTATGGTGCTTTCCGGCATGAGCAGCCTTGAACAGCTTGAGGAAAACATCGCATTCATGAAGGATTTCGAGCCCCTTTCCGAAGAGGAATTTGCCGCGGTGGATAAAGTCAGAGAAATTCTCGACAGCGTTGAAACCATTCCCTGCACCGCCTGCAAATACTGCACAGAGGTTTGCCCCAAAAACATAGCTATTCCTTCGATTTTCAGCACCATGAACGAGATAAAACGCTTTGGAAAAGAACACGTTTGGATAGGCGAATTCGGCGAACGCGGCCCCGAAAACTGCATAAAATGCGGCAAATGCGAAAAAGCCTGTCCCCAGCGCATCGCCATCAGAGATGAACTTGCTGAGGCCGCAAAAATCCTCGGATAAAAATTTGAGCACGGAAAAATATTCCGTGCTCATTTTGTTTTTCTGTTGAAAAGCAATGTGAAAGGTGCTAATATAAAATCAAATAAAAACCTTGTTTTATCACGAAAGGAGAAAATATTATGGGAAAATTTGCAGTTAAAGAAACCGCCAGCGGCGTTAAATTCAATCTTCTTGCTTCCAACGGCCAGATAATCGGCGTTTCCGAAGTTTATTCCGGAAAAGACGCCTGCCTTAACGGAATTGAATCCGTCCGCAAAAACGCAGCCGCCGCAAATGTTGAGGATCAGACCGCTGACCCCGTTGTTGAGGCAACTAACCCCAAATTTGAGATTTACACCGATAAAGCCGGCGAATTCCGCTTCCGCCTTAAAGCACGCAACGGCGAAATTATTCTCTCCTCCGAAGGTTATTCCGCAAAGGCTTCCTGCGAAAACGGCATCGAATCCGTCCGCAAGAATGCACCCGAAGCAGAGGTTGTTGAAGAATAATTTTTGTGTTTTCTCGTAGGGCGGGAGCTTGCTCCCGCCGTTTTTTGAATATCGAGAAAGAAGTGATTTTTTGAGCCTTGCCGCACAAATCATAATTGCCATCGCAGAGATGATTTCTATCCTTATAGGAATAAAATTCATGATTTATACAAAAGGTAAAAGAATTGTATATCATAAAACCCTTCTTGTTTTCGGAATTGGCGTGTGTTCATTATTGCTCTTTATTGTGTTGCTTGTTCCGGTAGGCGGGGATATAAAGTCATTTTATTTTTGTGCCGCCGCTTTTCCAATGCTTGTCTTTATTCCGCTGCTTTCTTATGTTCGCTATGAAGAGGATTATTTCGAAACTCTTTCGTTCCCCTTTATTAAAGAAAAATATTTTTACAGGGACGTTACCGAATATGAATTTGTAAAAAACGCCACCCGGCAAGGTCCTGATCTGGATGAACTTATTCTCTATTTTGGAGAAAAGAAAGTAAACGTTCTTATCGGAGTAAATACCGGCGAACTTTTTGAACATATAAGTAATGAATACCGCAAAAATCATAACGGAAAGGAGCTTCCGGAGAAAAAAGAAAAAGAAGAAAATATAATAGAAAACACTCCGGATACAACCGAAGAAAGCTCTGTGTTGCGCCATGCGGAGGAAGACGAAGATTACAGCACTATTCTCGAAGCGGAAAAATTCGGCTATAGAATTCTTTACCGAAAGAAAAAGCAAAATCATGAACTTGTTGTCAATAATTACGTTTATGTCGAGTATATCGCCTTAGGTGAGCCGCACAAACTCTGCGCAGGGATTGACGGCCACAACATCGCTGCGGGACATAACGGCAAAATATATTTTATAAGTTTTGATGATGAAATTATAGAACAAAAAACAACCGGTTTCGGTTTTTTATTTACATAAAGGGACGGCAAAAGCCGTCCTTTTTCCTTTTTAAAACAATCGAGACCGTTCCCTATGGTTTGCAGATTATCGCATTTTCAGTGTAGGGCGGGGGTCCCTGAAGGGATTACCTCGCACTTCGTGCTCAGGGCACCCGCTCCCGCCGAAAACCCTGTCAAATTTTGATGTGCGCTCCGCGTTCTTGGGTTACGGGCGAACACACAGGTTCGCCCCTACGACGTTTTTAATAACGCAGCGAGTGTGCAAGATTTGTCAATTTAGTGTAGGGCGGGAGCTCGCTCCCGCCGTAATCTTTGTTTACGGAACGGTCGGGAGCGTTTCCTACAATGGAATGGCGAGCCG
>JAFUJP010000038.1 GCA_017473745.1 Oscillospiraceae bacterium | reverse complement strand
TGTTAGGGGAGGCAAGCGCTCCGCGTTCTTGGTTATATGCCCTCCGGGAAGGCTGCCCTTCGGGAATCCTTTTTGGCGGGCGGACACACAGGTCCGCCCCTGCGACGTTTTCAATAATGCAGCGCTGAACAATAATCTGCGCCGCTTTTTAAAATGAATTTTTGCAGCAAAATATGTCAAATTCAAAAAGCACTTGCAAAAATATTGTAAAATCGTCGTTTTCAGGCCCAAAAATATTGATTTTTGCAGGAATACCTGTTAAAATGAATTTTGGAATCACAAATTTATTTTAGGGGATGTTTAACATGAACAAAGATTTTCTGCACAAAATATCCGAAAATATGCATAGCTTTTCAAAGGGACAGAAACGCATAGGTAATTTCATTCTTTCGCATTATGATAAAGCCGCTTTCATGACCGCCGCAAAGCTTGGTGAAGCGGTCGGCGTTTCGGAATCCACCGTTGTACGCTTTGCTTCGGAACTCGGTTATGACGGCTATCCGGAACTTCAGCACGCCCTTCAGGAAATGATAAGAAACCGCCTTACCACCGTTCAGCGCATCGAAATCACCAGCGACCGCATGAGCAATTCCGACGTGCTTACAAAGGTGCTCAATATGGATATCGAAAAAATCCGCCGAACCCTCGAGGATACTTCCAGCGAGGAATTCAACAAGGTCGCCGATACCATTGTTTCCGCAAGGCATATCTACATACTCGGCGTAAGAAGTTCCGCTTCTCTCGCAAGTTTTATCAGCTTTTATTTCTACAAAATTTTCGATAACGTGCGCAACGTTGCAACCTCGAGCACAAGCGAGGTTTTCGAGCAGATAATGAATATCGGCGAAGGTGACGTTTTTATTGCCATCACCTTCCCGAGATACAGCAAAAGAACCATCAAGGCGGCAAAATATGCCCACGATAAAGGCGCAACCGTTATTGCACTCACCGACAGCCACAGCGCGCCCATAATCGAACACAGCGACAGGATCCTTCTTGCAAGAAGCGATATGGCCTCTTTCGCGGATTCTCTCGTTGCGCCCCTTTCGCTTATCAACGCGCTCATCGTTGCCATAGGCATACGCAGAAGAACCGAAATTTCGGCAACCTTCAATCAGCTCGAACGCATCTGGTCCGAATACGAAGTTTACGAAAAGAGCGACGAAAATGAAAATTTATGATGTTATAATCGTCGGCGGCGGCGCCGCGGGCTGCGTTGCGGCGGGCTATGCCGCCCAGAACGGCAAAAGCGTGCTTATTCTTGAACGCAACCGCCGCCCCGCAAGAAAGATTCTCGTCACTGGAAAAGGCCGCTGCAATCTGACCAATAACTGCGAACCGGAAGAATTTTTCCGCCATGTGCGAAGCAATCCGCGCTTTCTTTACAGCGCATTGAGCCGTTTCGCGCCGAAACACACCATGGAACTTTTTGAAAAGCTCGGGGTACCTCTTAAAACCGAACGCGGAAGAAGGGTCTTCCCCGTTTCGGACAGAGCCCTCGATATCGCGGATGCTCTTCAGCTTTTTATTAAAAATAAAAACGTTGAAATCGTTCAGAAAAGAGCCGCAAGGCTCGCTTTCGAGGACGGCGTGCTCATGGGCGTGCTCACCGATGAAGGTGAACTTTTCCGTGCTCAAAAGGTGCTCGTTTCCACCGGCGGGCTCAGTTATTCCGCAACCGGTTCCAGCGGCGACGGCTATGAACTTGCAAGGCAGGCGGGCCATACAATAGTCCCCACAAGAGCCTCTCTCGTCGGGATCCACACCGCTGAAAATCTTTCGGAGGCCGCCGGGCTTTCGCTTAAAAACGTCGTTTTACGGCTTTATAATGCCAAAAAGAAAAAGCCCGTCTATGAAGAACTCGGCGAGATGCTTATCACACACGACGGCATTTCCGGCCCGCTGGTGCTCAGCGCAAGTTCCTTTATGAGCACGGCGCCCGAAGATTATCGTCTTGAGCTTGATCTCAAGCCCGGCCTTTCCGCCGAGGAACTTGACCTTCGCATTTTGCGTGATTTTTCCGAAAAGAAAAACCGCGATTTTATCAATGCGCTGGATGAGCTTCTTCCCAGAAGCTTTATCCCCTACGTCGTTGAAAGAAGCGGCATCGCCCCCGAAACGAAGGTTCACCAAATCACCAAGGCACAGCGCCTTGACCTTATAAACGCCATAAAAGCTTTCCCGATAAAACCGGTCGCCCTCGGCGATATCGAGGGTGCGGTCATAACCGCGGGCGGCGTTTCGGTGAAAGAAATCGACCCCAAAACCATGGAATCGAAACTTTGTCCCGGCCTTTATTTTGCCGGTGAGGTGCTCGATCTTGATGCCGAAACCGGCGGATACAATCTTCAGATTGCATTTGCCACCGGCTATGCCGCCGGAACGGCGATTTAAATGCCCCTTGCCTGAAGGGGTCCGGCTTTCGCTAAAAGCGAAAGACCTTGGGATTCTTTGTAAATCTTACCGTTTCAATTTTCCACCCTTCCGCCAAAACCTTTCGGTTTTGCCACCTCCCCTAATAGGGAAGGCTATTTACAATTCAAGGAGAATTCTTATGAAAATTGCTATTGACGGACCTGCCGGCGCGGGAAAAAGCGCCGCCGCAAAGGCCGTCGCAAAAGAACTTGATTTTATATACGTTGACACCGGCGCCCTTTACCGCGGAATCGGGCTTTATGTCATAAGAAAAGGCAAAAATCCCGCTTCAATCGAGGAAGTCGTTCCGCTTCTCGCTGAAATCCGCATCGAAATGCGCCATATCGAAAGAGAACAGCATATCTTCCTCAACGGCGATGATGTTTCCGACAAAATCCGCACGGAATCCGTTTCCGCGGCGGCTTCCGCCGTTTCGGCAATTCCTGCGGTTCGCGATTTCCTTTTCGATATGCAAAGGGATATAGCCGAAAAAAACAGCGTAATTATGGATGGCCGCGATATCGGAACCGTCGTTCTTCCCGATGCGGAACTTAAAATCTTCCTTACCGCAAAGCCGGAAGTCCGGGCGGAAAGAAGAGTTAAACAGCTTGCAGAAAAAGGCATCGAAGCAAATTTCGATGACGTTCTTGCGGATGTTATGCAAAGGGATTACAACGATTCCAACAGGGATTTCCGCCCGCTTCGGCTTGCGGATGACGGCATACTTCTCGATAACTCCGAACTGAGCTTTGAAGAAACCGTTGAAAGAATAATCTCACTTGCAAAGGAGCGCCAAGCTTGAAAAGAGAAATAATCGTTGCGGATTCCGCCGGGTTCTGCTTCGGGGTAAAACGCGCCGTCGGCATTGCGGAAGATTTTGCCGAAAAAGGCATACCCGCCGTAACCCTTGGCGAGATAATCCATAACCCCACCGTTGTTGACAGCCTTCGGGCAAAGGGGGTTTATCCCATCGAAAGCGTTTCGGAAGTTCCCGAAGGGGCAACGCTGATTCTCCGTTCACATGGGGTTCCCCTTTCGGTTGTGGAAGAGCTTGAACAAAAGCGTATTCCCTATGCGGATGCCACCTGCCCCTTTGTGTCAAGGATACACCGCATTGTTGCCGAGCGCACCGCCGCCAGAGATACCGTTATAATCACCGGAAATCCCCATCACGCCGAGGTTCAGGGCATCATGGGCCATGCAAAAGGTGATGTCCGTGTGGTGAGAAATCTCGAAGAATTGGAAGAACTTTCCAAAAAAGAGAAAAATCTTTGTGCAAAATGTATCACGCTTGTCTCGCAAACGACTTTTTTGCGCGCGGAATGGGAAAAATGCGAAAAATTTGCAAAAAAGGTATATACAAATTTATTAATTTTTGATACAATATGTAATGATGCCTGTACTAAACAAAGCGAGGCGGACGCTCTTTCGCGCCGATGCGACGGGATGATTGTCGTCGGCGGAAGGAAAAGTTCCAACACCGCAAGGTTATGGGAGACCTGTGCGGCCAACTGTCCGACTGTTTTGATTGAGTATCCATCAGAACTAAAGCCGAATGATTGGAAAAATTGCGAAGTCATAGGCGTCACTGCCGGTGCATCAACCCCATACGGCATAATTAAGGAGGTACTACAAACCATGAGTGAAAACAAAGAAATCAGCTTTGAGGAAATGCTGGAACAGTCTTTCGAGAACGAAGAATCCAAATACGTAAGAAACGGTGAAAAAGTTCAGGCAACCGTTATGGTAGTCAAAGATACCGAAATCGTTGTCAGCGTTGGCAGCAAACATACCGGATTCGTTTCTTCCGAAGAACTTTCCGAAGATCCCAGCGTAAAGCCTGCAGATATCGTCAAAGTAGGCGACGAAATCACCCTCAAAGTTCTGCACGTAAATGATGCCGACGGCACCATGACCCTTTCCAAAAAGAAAGTCGATGCAGAGAAAAACTTCCAGGTTGTTGAAGAAGCAGCCGGAACTGACGAAATTTTGGAAGGAACTGTTGTCGAGGTCGTCAAAGGCGGCGTTATCGTTGTAACTGATGGTGTTCGCGTATTCATCCCTGCTTCCCAGGCAACTGCCTCCAGAAACGAAGCCCTTGAAGGTCTTCTTAAACAGAACGTAAGATTCCGCGTTCTTGAAGTTCAGGCACAGCGCAAACGTGCAATCGGTTCCATCAGAAGCGTTCTTGCTGAAGAAAGAAAAGCAAAACAGGCCGCATTCTGGGAAAACATCGAGGTTGGCCAGGTTTATGAGGGCAAAGTCAAATCCCTTACTTCCTACGGCGCATTCGTTGACCTCGGCGGCGTTGACGGCATGGTTCACGTTTCCGAACTTTCCTGGCTCCGCGTTTCCAAACCCTCTGACGTTGTCAAAGTCGGTGATACCCTCGAAGTATTCGTAAAAGACGTTGATAAAGAGGCAAAGAAAATCAGCCTTGGCTACAAAAAAGAAGAAGACAATCCTTGGGAAATCCTTAAGAGAGATTATCCTGTCGGAACCGTTGCAAAAGCAAAAATCGTAAGCCTTACCACTTTCGGTGCATTTGCAAACCTTATCCCCGGCATTGACGGTCTTATCCATATTTCCCAAATCTCTCACGAGCGCGTTGCGAAACCCGAAGACGTTCTTTCCGTCGGCCAGGAAGTTGACGTAAAAGTAACCGATATCGATTTCGATAAACACCGCGTTTCCTTCTCCATGAAAGCTCTTGTTGAAGCACCCGCTAAAGAAGAAGCTTCCGAAGAAGAAGCACCCGTTGAAGAATAATTTTTCAGCATACATAAAATTCCGCGTCCTTTTGGGCGCGGTTTTTTTATTGCGATTGAATGCAGGGAACGTCGTCCCCGATGTTCCCTGCGGTTTATGGGTTCCCTTTTTTCGGGCGGATAATATTCGCCGCCACGGTAATGATTAAGGCTTTAAATTTGGCTTGACAAAAAAGTTTTATATATATATAATTAATCTGTTGTAATTTAATATTGCCACATGGCTTTGATGGGAATAACCGAAAAACGCGCAATGACAGAGAGCCTTTCGCCCGCTGAAAGAAAGGTTTGCAAACGATTTCGGAAGCCGCCCCGGAGCTTCCAAAAGAGATTTTGGCGTTTGCCTTGCGTTACAAAGGTTTTTCAAAGCGGCCGCATTTGCGGCAATTTGGGTGGTACCACGGAGATGTCTTCGTCCCAACGTCATTTTATGGCAGGGATGGAGGCTTTTTTAATTTAAAGGCTTCTCCTTGAGGAGAAGCTGTCGCCGAAGGCGGCTGATGAGGTGCAGGATGCTTAAGCATCCGTCATTTCAAAATTATTTTTCTCCGCAGCAACACCTCATCCGTCTTTTTTTGACCTTCGGTCAAAAAATCCACCTTCCCCTCAAGGGGAAGGCTTTTAACCCCCTCAGTCACGGCTTCGCCGTGCCGGCTCCCCTTTCAGGGGCGCCTTGATTTGTATCTAATTGAAAGGAATGATATACCAATGGAATGGATGGGCGTAAATGACATCCGCGAAAGCTTCCTCAGCTTTTTTGAAAGCAAGGGTCACAAAAGACTTCCGAGCTTCCCCCTTCTCCCCAAAGATGACAAGAGCCTTCTTCTCATCAACTCCGGTATGGCACCGATGAAAAAATGGTTCCTCGGCCAGGAAGAACCCCCCTGCCACCGTGTAACCACCTGCCAGAAGTGCATCCGCACCCCCGATATCGACAACGTCGGTAAGGACGACCGCCATGGCACCTATTTCGAGATGCTCGGCAACTTCAGCTTCGGCAACTACTTCAAAAAAGAAGTTATTCCGTGGGCATGGGAATACTTCACCGAAGTTATCAAGCTTCCGAAAGACAAGCTCTATGTTACCGTTTATCAGGATGACGACGAGGCTTATGACATCTGGCACAACGTGATCGGACTTTCCGAAGACCGCATTTTCCGTTTCGGAAAAGAGGACAACTTCTGGGAAATCGGTTCCGGCCCCTGCGGACCCTGCTCCGAAATTTATTTTGACCGCGGCGTTGAGCACGGCTGCGGCAAAGAGGACTGCACCGTCGGCTGTGACTGCGACCGTTTCATCGAAGTATGGAACCTCGTATTCAGCCAGTTCGATTCCGACGGCGAAGGCAACTATGAGAGAATGGAACACCCGAACATCGACACCGGTATGGGTCTTGAAAGACTTGCCTGCGTAATGCAGGGCGTTGATAACCTTTTCGAGGTTGACACCGTTCAGAATATCATGAAAAAAATCGGCGAAATTGCCGGCGTAAAATATCACGATGACCCCGTTAAAGACGTTTCTCTTCGTGTTATCACCGACCACGTCCGCTCCACCACCTTCATCATCAGCGACGGCGTTATGCCCGCAAACGAAGGCCGCGGATACGTTCTCAAACGCCTTCTCAGAAGAGCAGCCCGTCATGGCAGACTCCTCGGCATCAACGAACCCTTCATCTACAAAGTAGTCGACACCGTTATCGAAGAAAACCGCGTTGCATACCCCGAACTTGCAGAGCACGCAGACTATATCAAGAAAGTTATCCTTTCCGAAGAGGAGCGTTTCTGCCGCACCATCGACCAGGGCTTCGAGCTTCTCAACGAATACGTTGCAAAACTTGAAGAAGCGGGTGAAACCGTTCTTCCCGGCGACGTCGCCTTCAAACTTTACGATACCTACGGCTTCCCGCTCGACCTTACTCAGGATATCCTTGAGGACAAAAACTTCACCGTTGACGTTGAAGGCTTCACCGTTCTTATGAACGACCAGAAAAAACGCGCCCGCGATGCAAGAGCTTCCGCAAACGGCGTTTCCTGGGTTGAAGACAGCCTTGCGGCACTCGGCGACGTAAAAACCAAATTCGTCGGCTATAACAGAATGGATTCCGCATCCGAAGTTCTTGCTATCCTCAAGGACGGCGAGCTTGTTTCCGAGCTTGACGAAGGCGACGAAGCTGTTATCATCCTTGATTCCACCCCCTTCTATGCAGAAATGGGCGGTCAGGTCGGCGACAGAGGTACCATCACTTCCGGTCCCTCCATCTTCAACGTAACCGACTGCAAAAAATCTCCCACCGGTCAGTATATGCACATCGGCGTTATGGGTTCCGGCCACATCAGAACCGGTTCCAGCGTCCGCGCAAGACTTACCGAATCCATCCGCAACGCGACCCAGCGTAACCATACCGCCTGCCACCTTCTCCAGAAAGCTCTTCGCGAGGTTCTCGGCGATCACGTACATCAGGCAGGTTCCTATGTTGACGAAAACCGCTGCCGTTTCGACTTCAGCCACTTCTCCGCAATGACCTCCGAGGAAATTGCAGAAACCGAAAGAGTTGTTAACGAAATGGTCCTCGCTTCTCTCGACGTCGACATCAACGAAATGCCCATTGAAGAAGCAAAGAAAATGGGCGCAATGGCTCTCTTCGGCGAAAAATACGGCGACACCGTTCGCGTAGTCAACGTTTCCGGACGCTCCATCGAGTTCTGCGGCGGCACCCACGTCACCAATACCAGCAAAATCGGCCTTTTCAAAATCATCAGCGAATCTTCCGTTGCAGCGGGCGTAAGACGTATCGAAGCCGTTACCGGCACCGGCGTTCTTGATTACATCGACCAGATGAACGGCACCCTTGCGGAAACCGCTTCCAACCTCAAGGTAAACGGAGTCGGCGAAGTTGCACAGAAATCCGCCGCTGTTATGGCTGACCTCAAAGCAAAAGACAAAGAGATCGAAGAACTCAACAACAAACTCGCAAAGATGAGAGTTGAAAGCCTTATCTCCTCCGCAAAAGAGATCTGCGGACTCAAATTCATCTGCACCAAGCTCGAAGGCATTGCTCCCGCAAGCCTTCGCATCATGGGCGACCATATCAAATTCACCGCACAGGATGCCATCGCGCTTCTTGCTTCCGTCAACGACGACAAAGTAAGCGTTCTCGTAGTATGCGGCATCAATGCTCTTAAAGAGGGCGCACACGCAGGCAAAATTGTCAAGGAAATCGCTGCAATGGCCGGCGGTTCCGGCGGCGGCAGACCCGACAGCGCAATGGGCGGCGCAAATCCCGAAATGATCGACGAAGCCCTTGCTTCCGCGGCTGAAATCGTTGAAACCCTTCTTATCAATAAATAATTTTTTATTGCCTCCCCTAACAGGGGAGGTGCCGCATGGCGTATGCCGCGGCGGAAGGGTTTTATAAATCATATTACGCAAACAAAATTGAAGCGGAAATACCCCTCAGTCTGCTTCGCAGACAGCTCCCCTTTCAGGGGAGCCGAGAGAAAGGAGCACCAC
>JAFUJP010000037.1 GCA_017473745.1 Oscillospiraceae bacterium | reverse complement strand
CTTATCGACAACTGTGACAACATCGTTGTTTATGGACACAACATGAATAACGGTTCTATGTTCGCAGACCTCTGTAAATATGAAGACGAAGAGTTCTACAAAGAGCACAAATATATTCAGTTTGATACTCTTCTTGATTATGGAAGATTTGAAGTCGTTGCGGTATTCAAAACCGTTGCATATAACGATGCCGGATTCAAATACTTCCAGTTTGTAAATGCGGAGGATGAAGCAGATTTCAATAAATATATTGAAACCTGCAAATCTCTCCAGCTTTATGATACCGGTGTAAATGCAGAATACGGCGACAGACTTCTCACTCTCTCCACCTGTGAATATAGCCAGACCGATGGCAGAATCGTAGTTGTGGCGAAACTTATTGATAATCTTCCTATGGAAAGTGGTATGAATGAATGATATTAAAACAAAAGAATCCGTTGTTGGTAATTCAATAAAAGTTCTTGATAAATCGGCCAATCTTTCGGACAGAATGAAAGATTCATATATCCGAACCAAGCAAAGCGCTGAGCATAGCTATTACACAGAAGAGAATTCTCCGGAGGAATATGCTTCTGATAAAGTGACGGAAACTTCCGAAGCAATTGGATATGAAGTTGCTTATCAGTTCGGCGAGCACGGAAGAAAAGGTTTTGAAACTACAAAAGAAAATATTATAAAAGCAAAAGAACATTTTGAGCACGGGGATTATCCTCGTGCTCATTCTGCTTCTTATGGCTCGGAAACGAAAGAGGACCGACAATATACTGGCGGTCCTTCTCATAAAAGACAATATGATTCTTATAAATCCACTCCACAAGAACAAGCGAGAGAATATGCTGTTAAGCAAGCAAAAAAGAGAACCGAAAAAGTTTGCGAACAACGTACAGCTGAATCCATTGGTAATACCATCAGAACAAAGGAATCCGCAGAGGCTTCTGCGAATATCACAAAGAACGGAATCAAGACAAAATCAAACTTTGCAAGTGCCAGCAAAACAGCCGTGAAAGGCGGTAAAACAACGATTAAAACTGCGGAGCAAACTTCAAAAGCAACCGTCAAAACGGCAAAAACGGCGGCCACAGCGTCCCATACAGTAGTTAAAGCACCGCAGACTATTATTCAAGGAACAAAGAAAACCGTAAATGCAATTTATACTGCAGGAAGGGCTGTTTTCGTTGCAGGTAAATCAATGGTTAAAGGAATAATAGCAGCCACAAAAGCACTTGTTGCGGCTATTGCTGCAGGAGGTTGGGTTGCTGTTATAATTATTGTAATTATTATGCTTATAGGACTTTTGGTTGGTTCTTCATTCGGTATTTTCCTTTCTAACGAAGACACCGGAGGAGAAACTATGCAGGAGGTTATTAGAGAAATCAATGACGAGTATCTCGCAGAGATTGAAAAGATTAAGCTTGAAAATCCTTATGATGTTCTTGAAATGTCCGGTTCCCGTGCGGTATGGAGAGAAGTTCTCGCAGTATATGCGGTAAAGACTACGACCGATCCTGTAAACGGACAGGAAGTTGCAACTATAACCGATGAGAAAAAAGAAATTCTCCGGGAGATATTCTGGGAAATGAATGAGATATCTTTCCGTACAGAAGAAATAACAGAAACGGTTATAGTTGAATCCGATGATGGGAACGGAAATATCGTCGAAACAGAAGCCACAGAAACAAGGACATATCTTTTCATCGCGGTAAGCCACAAGACTGCTGATGAAATGGAAGAGGAATATAACTTTGACCGCAAGCAAAAAGAACAGCTCGACGCTTTACTTTCGGAAGAAAACGACGAGCTGTGGGCTATGGTTCTATATGGAATTGCAGGACAGAGCGACGATATGATGGTTGCGGTTGCTCAATCTCAGATTGGTAATGTGGGCGGTGAACCTTACTGGTCATGGTATGGATTCAGCGAACGAGTTGACTGGTGCGCTTGCTTTGTCAGCTGGTGTGCAAACGAATGCGGTTACATCGAAAATGGAATCATACCGAAGTTCGCAAGTTGTGCTGTCGGTGTAAACTGGTTTCAGTCCCGTGGACAATGGGCAGATGGTTCGGTTGAGCCTGTTCCTGGTATGATAATTTTCTTCGATTGGGACGAGGATATCACCGGTCAGGACGGTAGGCCGAATCATGTTGGTATAGTTGAGAAGGTTGAGAATGGAACTATTTATACCATTGAAGGAAACTCCGATGACACCTGCAGGAGGATAAGTTACAGTGTAGGGTATTATGAAATATTTGGGTATGGAGTTCCGGAATATTAAAATTCGCACATTTGCCATTTACACTTCCTTATGCTAATCTCGGCATAAGGAGGTGTATTTTTTATGCCAAAGTTTTTTGTATTTAGCGATGTTCATGGGTTTTATGATGAATTTACAAAAGCTCTTGATGAAGCTGGTTATGATAAAAACAATCCGGAACACTGGCTTATTTCTTGCGGAGATAACTTTGACCGTGGTGATGGTAATTCTGAAATGCTAGATTTTCTCTTAAATTCGGAACGAACTATTCTGATTAAAGGCAATCATGAGGACATGCTAATGGATGCACTAAACAGAGGTTTTTCGGAACGCCATGATATACACAATGGTACTGACAAAACTATTTGGCAGCTTTCAAATGATTTGTGTGAATTTGATTCAGCTTATGATAGGGTTTCTCCTCTATTCAACAAAATGTTTAACTATTTTGAAACAGAAAAATTCATTTTTGTTCATGGCTGGATTGCTGTAAGTTGTTTTGAAGATTATCCACATTGGGCAAGATACAGAACTTATAAATATAATCCCGAATGGAGAAATGCAGACGAAAAAGGTTGGGCAGAAGCGAGATGGCATAACGGTATGCAGCTTGCACATGAAGGAATTATCGAAGAAAATAAAACTATTGTATGTGGTCACTTTCACACCACTTGGGGTAAAGCAAGATACCATCGACCTGCCGGTGATTTGAAAGGCAATGATTATTACGAGTTTGGAGAAGGTGCAGATTTTTCTCCATATTACGACAAAGGTATTATCGCTATTGATGGTTGTACTACTTATTCCGGTAGGGTTAATATTCTTGTAATTGAAGATGAGTTTTTAGGAAGGAATGGATAATATGGGAAAAGTATTTTTTACAGGAGATTTGCATTTCGGACATGAAAATGTTATAGCTTTTGATGATAGGCCATTCAAATCTGTTGAAGATATGGATGCGGAACTAATCAAAAGATGGAATGCAAAAGTTGGTAAAGATGATTTGGTCTATGTTCTTGGTGATATGATTTGGAAAACTAGAAACAATGATGCGCATAAAATAATAAAAAGCCTTAACGGTCGAATAATCCTTATTAAGGGAAATCATGATGGATTTCTTATTAATTCAAAGGTTAAAGAAGCTCTTGCAGATGTAAAAGACTATGACGATATTTGCGTTACATTGGAAGATGGAACTGTAAGACGTTGTATTCTCTCTCATTATTTTATTCCTATGTATAACGGACATCGGAATAAAGCAATTCATTTACATGCACATTCGCATTGCTCTTTAGAATCCGATTATGAAATTATCTTAGCTAGCCATTTAAATGATATCGGTTGTAGAAATGAGATTTATAACGTTGGGTGTATGCTTTGGGACTACGAACCCGTTACATTGGATGAAATAATAAAACATGGAAAAGCCGTTCATATCGCAGAATAACAAATTGACGAGGTGCGCTAATGACTAACTTTATCGAAGAATTATATTATAATAACATTGATCCTCGTGAAAACCTGTGTAAAGATAACCGTAATATAAAAAAAGAACTTTACATAATGAGTGAAAATGAGGATTATTTACTAAAATCATTACCTGATGAATATAAGAAAAAATTTTTAGAATTCGTTGATGCAGCAGGCATTGTAAACGGAGAAACGAATCTTAACAATTTTATTGCTGGTTTTCGCCTTGGAGCATGTTTTGCAATTGATACTTTCTGTGAAAAAAAATTATCTGTTGATAATTACTTAAAAGAAAAATAAATCAAATAATCATTTTTATATAAACATACCCCCATCTTTACATAATCAAAGACGGGGGTATGTTTATATTATTTAATCTAAAAAGTTATCTCTAAGAAATCTTTTTAACATAAAGGTAAGAAAATATGGGATTGTATAAAATTTGCCATTAAAACCAATGTTTTTGTTTGCAAGTTTGATTCCATATTTAATATCACCATAATCATCTTTTTCTATAAGCGAGTTCAGTGAAGGTGTTGATGCATTATTTGCTTTAACCTCAACAGGAATAAGTGAATCTGCATCGCGAACAAAAAAGTCCATTTCAATGGTGCCTTTATCATTGCGGTAAAAATAAAGATTATATCCCTGTTTTACCAACATATCAGCAACCATATTTTCATATAAAGCACCTTTATATGTGTTGAAATTTTTATTATTACGAAGATCCTGTTGCGCCTCCTCATCGAGCGAAGCAACAAGTAACCCTGTATCGCGATAATAAATTTTATAATTATCCGGATTATAATTTCCTTTCAGCGGTAATTCTGGAGAAGACATGCAATAGCACACATTTATAATACCCGCATTATTGAGCCAGTCAACTGTTCCCACATAATCCCTGCTTCGTGCGCCGGATCTTACCTTTGAGATTTGGAATTTCTTATTATCCTTACCAAGGAAAACGGGTATTTTTCTGTAGATATCAAGTATTCTGCCTTTATCGAGACCATGAGCATACTTAGTAATATCTTCTTCGTAGTCAAGAAGCAATTGTTTCTGTAGTTTAAGAGTTCCACTATAATTCTTTTGGGTTATAAATGAAAACACAACTTCAGGCATACCACCAAGTACCATATACTCTCTAAAATTTTCGAGCATAACATCATATTCCACAGTTGAAAGCGCAGTTTTTGTTCTCAACTTTTGATAAAGCTCCTCAATTTGTTCCGCTTTATAGCCTTTGGCCCAAAGATATTCTTCAAAATCGAGTGAATACATTTCATAGTCTTCCTTGTATCCAACACTATTAGATTCAATCTCATTGTAGTTAATACCCATCAATGAGCCGGAACAAATTACATCAAATCTGCCGTCAATTTTAAATGATTTAAGACTTGTTGCACAATTAATACAATCTTGAATTTCATCAAAAAAAATAAGCGTTTCTCCTGCCGGAAACTCGAAATCAGGATTCTTAAGAGAAATATTTTTTATAATCGTATCAACTTCAAATCCATCATCAAAAATATCTTTATACTGTTTTTGCAACACAAAATTGATTTCAACAACAGATTTATAATTATTTTTTGCAAAATGACTAATTGCATCAGTTTTACCAATCTGACGAGCACCTTTTACGATAAGAGGTCGTCTTTCCGAATTGTTTTTCCAGTCAATTAAAAAAGAATCTATTTTTCTTGTAAGTCTTGACATAAGAAACACCTCGCTTTTATTACAAACACATCATACCACAAAATTCCGGCCACTTCAACACTATTATCACACATTTTTCCATGAATATCACATCCGTATCCGCACATTTTTCTCGTCATGTCCGTTTTTGCATCATACATTTGACTTTGTATATTACGAAGTATAAAATATAAGTAATAAAAAGTAGAAGGAGTTATGTATGAGTTTTGTTGTTACACATTACAGTCAACTGAATAAGCCTTTGGAATCATACATAGCTGTTGGCGGAAAAAGTAGCATGACTACTGCCAAAGCGCTTTGGGATCCATCTTCTCCTCAAAGTTTGATTTCTGCTGAAACAATCAATTTGATAAATCCTCTTCAAAAGAGCAAAGAAAAGTTCGTTTCTAAAGATATTGTTATTGAAAAAGAATTCTTTTCCGTAAGCGTTTCTTTATCCGATGAAATTACTTTTATTGACGTTTCCTTTATGAAAGCTGATTTGACGGAGAAGAAAGTTGATGTTGTTATCGGAAACGATATCATTTCTCGCGGTAGTTTTGAGATAACAAATTACGAAAACCTTGTTGAATTTAGTTTTACCATACCACCAAAAGATGAATCTCTTTCTACACAATAATCAGGAGTTTTTATGATATATACCCTCGATGAAATAAAACAAATTGTTTCCCCCATCGCACAAAATTTTAATATTAAAACCATTTATCTTTTCGGATCTTATGCACGAAATGAAGCAACCGATACGAGTGATATTGACCTTATAATTGACCGTGCTGAAACAGAAATAAAAAGTTTGTTCCAGCTTGCAGAAGTATATTGCGAGTTAGAAAAAGCGTTTAATAAAAAGATTGATGTTATAACCCTTGATTCTATATACCAAAGCATTCAAATGCCAAGTGAAAAATATTTTAGAGAAAATGTCTTTAATGAAATGATTTCAATTTACAAAGAAGGTTCCGCAAATTAAGCAGAACCTTCTTCTTTTACCTCAACTATTGACATTATTTTTAATGATGTTTCTTCTTCAAACACCACAACCCCATTAACCTCATCAATCCACCTTACCCTCCCAGTCACAGTAATATATTCCCCACCTTCTTTTCTCTCATCAGGCTGAAAGTAGGTTATGGTAACTTCCGGACGTTCTTTTATGTGCTCCTGAATGGAATTCAATTTGGCGTTGATTTCCTCTATTTCATCTTCGCTCAGTTCAATTTTTCGGTCAGTAAGCCTTGCGGTTTCCTCGATGGATTCTTCATAGCCGGTAAGAGCCGCAAAAGGAGCAAACTGCGCCGCTCGGTTTGTTCTCGACATTCTCGGGTGTATCTTCGATGTAGGGTGCTGCCGGTTGATTACGTCCTCGTATTTATGGAATTCCCTGCCGTTATCCACACGAATCCCTTCTTCCCTTGCAGGCATTCATAATCAGACACCCGCGGTAACACTTCCAGCCTTCCTCTTTCGGCCTTCGGCACATACCGAGAAGTTTGCAGTGCCAACAGCCTTTTGGCAAGCCTTCGTACTTTTTCTTCTCCTTTTCGTATTCTTTATTATCCCCAAAAATCATCCCCAGGAACCTCTTTGCTAACATAGTAAAGCCTCCCGGTTATTTTATTATTGTCTTTAAATGTTGATTTTTTATGTTCAAAAGGTTATTCTAATAGCAGAAGGGCGTGATATTTTGAACACTCGAAAACTGCTTATCGTAACAGTAAAACAACTTCTCGAAAAAAAGAAATTTGATGAACTTACCGTACAGGATATCCTTGATACTTCCGGAATTTCCCGCGGAACGTTTTACCGCTATTTCAGCGACAAATACGACGTAGTAAATACATATTACAAAGAATATGTTACCGAAAATATCCTTTCAAAATTTGATGGAACAAATCATATCTCTATAACAACTGAGATACTTAATTTCATCTATGAAAACAAAAGCTATTTTTCCAATATTGCTTTTGTCGAAGGTCAAAATTCTTTCTGCGAGTTCCTTTATGACTTTAGCTATTTAGCCTATAAAACGAACTGTCTCCATAATTCAAAACAAAATGAACTCTCGGAAGAACAACTTTTCAAACTTGATCTTATTACATTCCAACAAGTATATCAATTCAAAAAGTGGGTTTCCGAAGGTTGTAAAACTTCTCCCGATGATGTTTGTCGGTGGTCACAGGATCTTATCCCAAAAGAATTTTTATCATATTAATTATACAAAAGCCTTCTTCATGTTCAATTTTAGATATATTCGGAGGTTTTGTTCATTGTTGTATATATGTTTTTGTTTTAACATTGTTTTACAAGATAAAACAATGGAGATATGACAATGAGACTTGATGGAAAAGTAGCAATCGTTACCGGTGCCGCCCAGGGACTTGGCAAGGGTATTGTTGACAGATTTGTTGAAGAAGGCTGCAGCGTTGTTGCCCTCGATGTACAGGAAGAAAAACTTAAAGAAACTTTTGCGGATTATGAAAATGTACTCGCTTTAAGAGCAGATGTTTCTTCTGAAGAAGAATGGAAAAACGTTGTTGAAAAAGCTGTTGCTGCTTTCGGAAAAATTGATATTCTCGTAAACAACGCGGCAATTTTTATTTATAAAAATGTTCTTGCAATCACTTCCGAAGAATTTATGAGAGTTCAAAGCGTAAACTCTCTCGGCGCAGTTCTCGGTATGAAATATGTTGCCCCTGAAATGGAAAAAGTCGGTGGCGGTTCCATTGTAAACGTTGACTCCATCGGCGGGCTTGTAGGTGGTGCCGCAGACGGCGGATGTGTTGCTTATAGTGCTTCCAAAGGTGCTATGCGTGCATTCACTAAACATACCGCAATTCAGCTCGCACCCAAAGGAATCAGATGCAACACTGTTCATCCCGGTGCAATTATGACTCCTCCTCTCAGAGCTTTCTATGGCGATAACCTTGAGAACAATGAAGCCCTTAAAGCAAGCTGTCCTCTTTATCCTTACATAAGCGAACCGAGAGATATTGCAAACGCCATTCTTTTCCTTGCTTCGGATGAGGCAAGAACCATCACCGGTGCAGAACTTGTAATCGACTGCGGTGCAGTATGTCAGTAATTTATAAATACAAAAACCTTTTAATACCCCAACGGAAGGAAGCTCTTGGCATTGCCGAGAGCTTCCTTTTTTTACGCCCTGTGCCCGCCTATCTGTCCGTTTCTGTCTATGGTCATGCCGCCTTCCTCAAAGTTCATTCCTTTGAGAATGGCATTCTTTCCGTAACGCTTTTTGATTTCCGCAATAGCTTTCTGCTGCCGCTTTTCTCTTTCAAAAGCGGCTTTCTCTTTTGCGAGTTTTTCTTCCTTTGCCGCAAAATCCTCGAAGAAGTTGAGCTGCTGGAAGGGCTTTTCTTCCTTAAGTGCGCCTTCCGCAACCACTCTGCCGGCGGTTATGTTTACTCTCCTCGTCAGAAGCTTTCTGTCAATTATCTCGTCAAAGAGTTTGAGCACGGCATCGGTTATCAGTTTCGACGAAGAAGTGTATCTGCGAATGTTTGCGGTACTGTGAGCATGCTTCGGAACTTTTCTGCCGTAATAGTCGGTCTTGATTTCACCGGAATAGCTGTTATCTTTGGCAAGGTTTTCGATGTCATATCCCACCGTGAGCACGATCTGATCCGTGACAAGTCCTTTCTCCACCAGG
Organism: Oscillospiraceae bacterium; assembly: GCA_017473745.1. Classification (GTDB taxonomy): domain Bacteria; phylum Bacillota; class Clostridia; order Oscillospirales; family Ruminococcaceae; genus UMGS1668. The sequence continues at coordinate 32,401 of JAFUJP010000037.1, read as the reverse complement.
TCAAGCGCAAGCAGGTCCGCCATCTCCTTTATGATGAGTTTTGTACCCTCGTAATCATATGGGTGCTGCAAAACCTGACCGGTGCTGATGCTGTTATTTTCGGGACGGTATGCTTTTATCTCCTCTATGGTGCAAGGCTCCCAGCCCCATGCGTGGTCTGTGAGCAGTTCCGCATTCACTCCGAAGAGTTTATAGAGTAGTTCTTCGTTATGATAACTCTCCGGCCAGCCAACCGAGCACCTGGCAATATCTCCCATGGTGTACATTCCGTTTGCTTCAAGTTTTTGAGCATAGCCATGACCGATTCTCCAGAAATCCGGAAGGGGTCTGTGGCCCCAGAGCTGACGTCGGTAGCTCATTTCATCAAGTTCAGCAATCCTTACTCCATCTTTATCCGCAGGCATCTTCTTTGCGACGATATCCATAGCCACCTTTGCAAGGTACATGTTGGTACCAATGCCTGCCGTTGCGGTTATTCCCGTGGTCTTGAGCACATCTTTTATCATCATTATTGCAAACTCATGTGCGTTGAGCACGGAATGAGGAAGATACGGAGTCAGGTCTATGAAAACCTCGTCTATGGAGTAAACGTGGATATCTTCCGGTGCTATATACTTGAGATAGACGTTATAGATTCGGGTGCTGTATTCGATATACAGTGCCATTCTGGGCGGTGCAACGATGTAGTCAAGTTCCAGCTGGGCATTCCTTTCTAACTCTTTCGCATGAAAGGACTTTCCTGCAAACATTCTGCCGGGAGTCTTCCTCCGCCTTTGAGCATTTACCTCTTTGACCTTCTGGATGACCTCAAAAAGCCTTGCTCTGCCCGGGATACCGTACTTCTTCATTGAAGGCGAAACAGCAAGGCAGATAGTCTTTTCCGTTCTGGATTTATCCGCAACAACAAGATTCGTGGTCAGCGGATCCAATCCTCTCTCGACGCACTCCACCGAGGCATAAAAGGACTTGAGGTCTATGCAAAGATAGGTTTTCTCGCTCTCCACAAGCCATCAGTCCTTTCCGATTTTATTATTCCCCAATCTCATTATATATCCAAAAATCCCAAAGTCAAGAACATATGTTCTTTTTAGCTTTAAAATGTTTTCTTTTGAATCGCTTAAATAAAAATTTGTTTGAAGGTGTGTATAATTCTTCCTTTTGCAAAATAAAAAAGGAAAACAATATATTATTTCAAAAGAAAAGAAACCCCGTATTTTTCGGGGTTTCTTTTCTTTTGTGGAAACGATATAAGAGGAATTTTTTACTTTTCTATAAGTCCGTACTTTACTTTTACTCTGTCAAGTTTTTCGAGCATAGGTTCCGAAAGGAACCAGATAAACAGTACGGTTGCAAGGGCATGGATTGCATCCGCCGGAACACCGGTTATGTATGCGGTAAGAATCATTTCCCATGTGGGGTTTTCATAATACATCAGAATTGAAGCGGGGTTCATTATTCCTCCGTAGATTATCAGAGTACAAAGCGCACCGAATACCGCAAGGCTGAATCTGTCGCGGTTGAGAAAACCTTTTCTGAACAGAATTCCCGAAAGAAGTCCTATTATTCCCATTGCAAACATCTGCCAGGGCGTCCAGGGGCCTTGTCCAAAAAGTACATTTGAACAGAACATTGTCATTGCTCCGACCATAAATCCTGCTTCTGCGCCGAAAGCAACTCCCGTAAGGATAATCATGGAAGCAACCGGTTTAAAACCCGGAAGAGCAAAGAATACGGCTCTTCCGCCAATGGCAAGAGCGCTTAAAACCGAAAGAATAATAAGCTCCCTTGCCTGCGGTTTTCTTCCTTCGAAAACAAGAAAGAACGGAAGCATCGTTTCAAAAATAATCAGAAACGATATTATCATATATCGGCGTCCGCCGTCTATCATAAATCCCGCCGCAATAGTAAGCGGAATCGCTATAAGCGAAAACAGAATTGTTGCCTTTGTTCTTTTGCTGAGCTTGCCTTTCATAAGTTTTTGCTCTCTTGGCGGAGCCTTGCGGCTTATAGCTGCCACAAAAATTCCAAAGAGGAGAAACATAAGAACGTAAAGCCAACCGTAATCTTTCATAAAATTTGTGCCGCTGTAAAGCTGGCTTAAATCCAACGCAATGGTTGCATACAGCAAAAGACCGATGGCCGATGCTCCGGTAACTATTCCGATTATTTTTCTCCATAGCGGAAGTTTTTCCGGTTTTCTTTCTTCCGGCGGCATTATATCGATTTTTCCGGAACGCTTCGGAGGTTTTTGTTCCTCAACTTTTCCTCCGCAGCTTATGATAACATCTTCCGGTGTTACCGCATTGGGGAGCAAATTCCTTGCCATTCTGTTGGTTGTTGTAGTATAGAAGCTCTTTCCAGCAAAGAAAGGCTGGGGAGCATCTATTGTTACAATATTTCCGTCAAAGAAAAGTCCGCATCTGTCTGCATAGGAAGCACAGAATTCCACATCATGGCTTACCATTATAATGCAGACTCCGCTTGCGGTAAGTTCCTTGAGTATCTGCGCAAATACTATCTTGAAATCGTTGTCAACGCCTTTTGTGGGCTCGTCAAGAAGCAGAACGTTCGGATTTTGAAGAAGTACCTTTGCAAGGGCAGCGCGCTGCTGTTCGCCTCCTGAAAGGTCGTAAGGATGTCTGTCCAGAAGTCCTTCAAGGCGGCAAAGGCTTACCATTTCGCTTATTTTATCTGCAACCTCTTCAATCTTTTTATCCGGAAATACTGAGAGCAAATCTTCCCGAAGATTTTTCTTTACCAGAAGCATCTGCGGATTCTGCGGCAAAGCGGCTATTCCGTCGTCAATTCCTTTTGTCTTTCCGCGGTAAGGTTTCCTAAGTCCGCTTAAAAGCGAAAGCATTGTACTTTTTCCCGTTCCGTTTCCGCCGAGAATACAAAGAAGCTCACCTGAATATGCTTTCAGCGAAACGCTTTTAAGTATATCCGGGCTTTCTTTTTCATAGCGGAACCAAACCTCATCAAGCATGATACGAGGTTCTTCTTTACGCTCCTTCCCTTTCCTTTCCGGCACGGGGAGAAGTTTGTTGTTTTCCGCCCATTCGGAAAGGGCATTTCTTCCGTCGCTTGCGGTAAGCGGACATGGAGTTTTCCAATCAAGGGCGCTCCATATTCTCATATGAGCCGGCATTGAATGGAGCATCGGGTGTTTAATGTTTCTCAAAATATCAAAAGATTTTTCCGGTGAACCGTCTGCGATCAGTTTTCCTTTATCAAGAATAATAAGTCTGTTTGACATTGGGATAACATCTTCAAGACGGTGTTCGCATATAAGTATCGTCGTTCCGAGTTCTCTGTTTATTCTGCCGATGGTTTCCAGAAAATCCGTTGCCGCAATGGGGTCAAGCTGGCTTGTGGGTTCATCAAGAATAAGTATATCCGGCTGAAGAACCATTATGGAAGCAAGGTTAAGAAGCTGTTTCTGTCCGCCGGAAAGCTGGGTAACTTCCATATGGAACCATGTCTGGATTCCGAAGAAGCTTGCCATTTCCGCAACGCGGCCTCTTATCTCGGTATTGTTCACCCCAAGGCTTTCAAGACCGAAAGCAAGTTCGTGCCAGACTTTATCCGTAACTATCTGGCTGTCCGGATCCTGGAGAACAAAACCGATTTTTGCCGCCTGGGTCTTTGAATTGATACTATCTATCGGAATTCCGTTATAAAGTATTTCACCTTTTCGGTCACCATGAGGTGCAAGAACAGTTTTAAGCTGTCTTAAAAGTGTTGATTTTCCGCATCCGGAAGAACCTGCAAGAACCGCAAAATCACCTTGATTAAGCGTTATGGATACATCATTAAGAACACGCTCTTCCTGTTCCGGATATGTAAAACTCAAATTTTGGATCTTAAAGAGTTCCATTTTCTTTCCTCCGTCAAATCAATAATAAGCGGCAAAAGACACATTCCGCAGTAACAGAAATAGCCCGCAAACTGCGCAATGCCAAAAAGTTCTCCCGAAAAATTCGGGTAATAAGTCCATGCCGTATATCCCAAAACACACGGAATTACTGTTCCCAGCACAAGCAGTGTCAGGCAAATCAAAGTTGCCGCATCTCTTTTTTCAAAGATATATATTGAATATGCCGTTCTTCCGGCAGAACCGAATCCTCTGCTTTTCATTGAATCCGCAGAGATTATCGATTGTTCCATTGCCCAGCTTACGGTTGCTGAAAAAGCAAAAAGTGCCTGTCTTAATTTTTCTTTTGTATTTTTTGGCTGGTGAAGTCCTTTTTGGACACGCATGACATTCTGCAGGTAGTTCATGAATCTCGGCACAAAACGAAGGGTCATGGAAATCAAAAGGGACATCGCCGGAATTATCCTTCCGAAAAGGTAGATTATTTTATCGGAAGTAAACACGGTATTGCAGCAGTTGAACCATACTATTGAAGCGCCCATCATAGTTGCGGATGCAAGTCCGAAAAGCGCCGCTTCCAAAGTAACCGGGTTATCGTTATGCAGATAAAAAAGAACCGTTACACCTTCGTGGTTGAATATGGGGTTTATTATCGCCATCATAAAAAGAATCGGAATAAGGTAAGCTGCCTGCTGAACGAAGCCTTTTCCGCCTTTAAGATACGCAAGATAAGCACAGGAACTTATTATCGAAACCGAAAGATAAACCGGATTCATTATAAACATTGTTGTTCCGAGAACAGCCACAAAAAACGCAAGGTTTACCACCGGATGGAATCCCGAAAAACTCTCATTTTTCATCTTTTATCAAAGCCTCGACGTCTTCACCGAGTTCGCAGGTATATGCGAACAGAATTTCATCTCCGTCTGCAAGGGTATATGCGGAACATCCCACACCCGGACGCACTCCGTTTACCATATAAACCCAGCCGGACTGCGGCCCGCAGTCGAATTCATAAAGGTTTCCTATTCCTTCGATATAAACAGAATTGTAAGCTTGGGAATCGACATATTCAAAATGTATTTTTTCATCTCTCAAAATCTTTCTGAAAACGTCAAAAACGGATTCTCCTGCCTTGAATTCAACTTCTCTTTCTTCAAGAATCGCTCCGTTTTCCGGAACAAGTTCTGCTTTTCCAGCGGTAAGTTTGTCTTTTTTATCGAGGAGAGTGTCGCATCTGACTGCAATTGTGCAGGTAAGTTTTCCGTCACCGTTGGCATCTTTTACGTTTGCTGCGGCATTGCCTGCTCCGCAACCGGCAAGAGCAAAAATCAACGTGAGCACCAAAACAAAGTTTAATATTCTTTTCATTTTTTCCTCCATGCTAAAAAGCATCTCATAAATAAAATATATTGCTATTTAGTGTTTCAGCCGGGTCAGATTTCAACCATCGACCCGGCTTTTTCCAAAATTTTAATTTTGTTCCAAAATACTGTAAAGAGAAGGCATTACATTTTCAGCACGGTCAAGGGCAATCAATGCGTAAAATGCCTGCTCTGTTGCGATAACATTCGGCTCTTCTTCAAGAATATGCCTGAAACCTTCGTCCTCAACCATAAAGTCAAGGAGCCTGTCCTCCAACGTTCTTCCGTTTTTTACAAATCTCTCGTCATTAATCGGAATACCGAGTTCACAAAGAGCAACAATAACCTGGGAAACTGACTCACTTCCGTCGGTTCCGTAAGCAGTGTAACCGCCCATATCGTTCTGATTTTCGGAAAGGAAAATAAGAGCACGGTCAATGGCCGCAGAAACGTCTTCCCTTTCGCGATATTTTGCCAGAGCCTGGAGAACCATTGCGGTAATATCAATTTCGCCTTCACCGCCGGCAAGTCCCCAACCTCCGTTCGGAGACTCCTTGCTGAGAATATAATCAATATAAAATTCTCTTGTTGCCTGGGTCGTTCCTGCTGTGTTTTCGGGAATCTCGTAATTTCCGCTGTCAAGAGCAAGAAGCGCATAGGCAGGGCCATTCATTCCCTGGAAAATAGTCTGTTCAAAGTCAGCGAGAGGAACAAGAAGATTATATCCGCCGACATTGGTTGGGTCTTTTCCGATTGCGGTAAGAACAATTACGGTTCTGGAATATTCGGTATATTTTCTGCTGTCCAGAACACCGCCGCAGTCTGCAACGTATTTTTCAAGCTTCTCGTAATATGTTTCAAGCCATTCCGAATTGGATTCTTTATCCATTCTTGCAAGACCGAAAGCAGTCCAGTCACCGCCAACAGAACCGTAAACAGGCTCTCCTGCGATTTTGAGAAGAGTCTCCGCGGTCATTTGAAGCACGGAAATATCCTGTTCGTTTTCTTCGGAAACTGAAGATTCTTCCTGTACGTTATTTTCCGGAGAATCCGGTATTTCCTGATTTTCAGAACAGGCAGAAAGACTAAAACTCATTAAAAATACAACCAGAAAACTTATTATCCTTTTTATCATTATTTTCACCTTTTAACAGTTGTTATTTTACGGTAATATTTTTCAGTCATTTTCGAGCAGTTTTTGACGAAGCGCAATCAGATCAAAAATATTTGTTTTTCCGTCAGAATTCATATCTGCGTTTGCTTCATTGATTTCGGTATTGCTTTCAAGCAAATATTGGCGTAGTTTGATCAGATCAAAAACGTTTACCGTTCCATCGCTGTTTATATCACCTTTTATTACTTCGTTTTCTTCTCCGTCTCCGTCAATTTCGACTTCAATAGTTGTGACAGGTGTAGAGGTATTAATACCGCTTGTCATTGCTGTTCCGTTTTCCACATTGTGATACAGAACATGTTTAAACGATATGGTAACAATCTTATTGGATTCAGAAAGCGGATCTTCATTAAAGCTTATGTAATCCGTTACGTCCCTTGTTTTTCCGTTAGCATAGGTTGCAGTAACAACCATACCTTTCGGATCAAAGGTTTCACCTTCCGCATAAGTCATTTTATCCGGATTTTGGGTAATCTCAATTTTTTCAATCATGCTTCCGAAAGCCATAAGATGCGCGGAGTCATTTTTGAAATAAATCGTGCCATATTCATCAACGATAGGGCTGCAGATTGCATACTGTGCATGATTTCCCGTGGGAGTAAATATTGCATATGCCGTGCTGCGTGTTCCTTCGGCAGTAAGATAATCTGCTTCTGTCTGGCCTTTTTTATCCCTCAACACACGCAATTTTCCCGGGGTGTAGTTATCGAAATAATAAATATAAACATATCCGCTTTCTTCTTCATACGCGGTTGTAAGAAGGCCGCTGGTCTGGGGATATCCCTGTGTTTCAACGCTGTATGCAATCGCTTTTTTATCAAGATCGATAACGGTTATATTATGACCGGAATAGGCAGTAAACTGTCCCGCTCCGGAAACACCGACATATGCTCTTCCGTTATATACTACGGGAGAACATGTGCTCATGGGAGTGCTTGCTGAACCGTTATTGAGGTTTACACTCCATCCGTTATCAAATTTCCATCCGTTTTCTGTTTCAATTACTTTTACGGAATAGAAACTTCCGCCTTTGGAAGTGAAATAATAGGCATCCGTCTGTTTGTCATAAGAAACGGTACTTCTTATATCTCCGTTAAGGTTTTCCCAACGGTCAAACTCTTCACCGGTTCTGGCATCAAACAAAAGAAGGTTTGAACTCTGGCTTGTGCATTTGTTGGTTCCGTCATCGGTTCCGATTATCACAAATTCATCCGATACAAAAGCTCCCGCCCAATAGAAGCCGCCTTTTGCTGTATAATACCAGGAAGCATTTTTATATTCTTTTTCAGCATTGGGATTTTCATCCGTTATGGTAAGACATACAAAGTTTGCATCTCCGGTTTCGCTGTTCCAGAAACCGGTATAAAGGTAGCCGTTTTTTACATTAATAGGGCAGTTCGGCTGTCCGCCGAGAGGATCTTTGAAGAGCCAGAGGGATTCAAGGGTTTCTGCATTAAATGCCTGTACGGAACCGTCAGAAAGTGCAACAAAAACCATGCCTTCCGCATATGTAGGCGGAGTGATGGAGAATGCAGATTTATGATCCATTTTTCCTACAGCCTTTATTTCTCCGGAAACAGTGTCAACTCTGTAGATCTCATCTCCGGCATAAGTAACAATATCTCCGTCAACAATAATCGGGCTTCCTACCGCATCTGAATCTATTCCCTCACCTATCTGATTTGCCCAATAAAGAGTACCGTTTTCGGCGCTCGTAGGAATCAGAGCATCCACAACAGCGTTGTTATTTTCGTTTCCGCGGAAATCAGACCATTCCGATTCAATGGTTTTATCAATTTTGTTATTCTCTTCCGCTTTGACAAGGCTCCATTCAATTGTAACTTCTCCGCCGTTCTCGCTTTCTGTTACAACGTATTTTTCTTCGCCATTTTTGATAACAAGAGTTTCATTTTCATCTCTTGTTACTTCAAGGATTCCTGCTTTTCCGACATAGCCGTATTCAGTAAGAACATAATTATAGCTGTAGCCTTCGCAGAACCGGTATTTTCCGTTCTCATCAGCCCAGACACGCTCTCCAGACATGGTTTCATAAACTGCGAGCATCGCAGTTTCCGGAGCAACAATAAATGCTGTTTCCACCGGCGGAGATTTAAGAACACTGATCTTATATTCGGTGGTTCCTTCGGGAGCTTTTTCGTTCTCAACGAGAATTTGCACTATCTCGGTTTCTATCGTTCCGTTGAGTTCAACTTCTCCTGTTCCGGTTTCTGTTACATCTTTTCCGTTGACTTTTACGCGGTAGCCGACCTCTTCTTCTCCGAAAGCCTTTTTATCTTTATAGGTTGCAAAAGAAAGTTCAAGAATTTTTGCAGCCATGGAAACCGTAACGCTGTATTCTTTTACGTCAGAACTGAATCCTGTGCTTTCATCCTTTTGAACAAGAGTTGCGGTCATCCCGTCACATTTCGCCGAAATATCTTTAATGGTAAGATTTCTTTTGAATTCAACCGTATAATCCTGATACTGGTTTACCCCGTTGACTTCTTTTTCAAGACGGATTGTTACCGTGTTTTCTATCGGGTTTTCGTCCATAAGGAATCTGTTGAGTTTTTCGCCTTTTGTATATCCGGAGATTAAATCAACATTATTCTCCACTCCATGATAAAGTGCAGAACTAAAAACCTGGTTATAAATCGCTTTTATTTTTATGTTTTTATCCGCTATGCTTGTTGCCCAAACATACGGAATATGCTCAGTATCCACAAGTTCCACTTCATATTTATGGTTTGATGCGGAAAATGCCCCGTTCAGGGGAAGCTCATCTTTGCTTGTTGAACTTGTTTTCATGCCGAAAGCAAGTTCTGTGAGCCAATCTTCGGTGGGAACCGAAACATTTATTGTGCTGTTTGCGACATCTTCAATCCTAAATTCATCCGCAACATGGTAATATGTATCTTCCGTTGCCACATAGCTGTAAGTTTCGCCGGGAACAAGAACATACTGATAGCGGTTTCCGTTTGTTCCTTCTTTGAACTTTTTATAGGGCATAACTTCTCCGTTGCTGTTGACAACTTCAAGAGTTACGGCCTGGTTTTCCGTAATAAAGTTAAATTTTTTGCCTTCGCCCGGAAGAATTGTAATTTTATAGGTATTGCTGTATCCGTTTGCGCTTACAGTTATCTCAAAAACAGTTTCCTCATCAGTGGAAATATTCAATGTTACCTCACCGGTTGCTTCAGCTCCGTTTACAGTAACGGAATAGCTGTCATAAAACGGAACTGCATTTATTTTTACTGCTGTAACGTCATTTACAACTTTGTAGGTATATTCATTTATGTTTCCGTCAAATTTTTCGGTTGCGACCTGGTCAACGCCATCCTGGTCTTTAACGGAAATTGATTTGAGAGTTGGAACCCTTTCAAAAGTAACGGTGTAATCCTGGGAATAAACAAATCCGTCGTCTCCGGTTCTGCTTACACGATAAATAACGGTATTTCCTTCCGCACCTTTTTTGAGCACGCCAACCGCACCGCTTGTAAAGGATTCAAAAGGAAGTTCCTGCTCCCTTTCTTCTCCGTTTTGAGCTGATTTATAAATTGCGGTAAGAGTGGGAATTTCGTTTAAAATTTCTTCATTGTATTCCACATAGGAATAGACGGTTCCGGCAAAAATATCGTTTACCGCAACAGTAAGATTTCTTCCGTTCCATTCGTCAAGAGCGTATTCATCATCAACGAACTGTCCGTCTTCGGTATTCTGTGCCTCGTAGCTTCCGGAAAGGCGGAAAGCATCAAGATCAAGCCAAAGCTCTTCCTGCAAAACTGCAGCAATCTCCATTGCACCGGAAACAGAAATATTTCCTTCTGCGCGAAGTCCGTTCTTTTCAAGGACAAAATAGTATTCTCCTGTGGGAAGACTAAGTATGCCGTCTCCATCCTCATCGCTCCATATTTTTCCGTAGGCATTTTCAGCAGTTATTGTTGCTCCCGCATGAACATTTACACCGTCGGTAAAAGTGACCGCAAAAGCTCCTCCGGACTGAGAATCCTCGTATGCTTTTACTGCGGCATTAATATTATCCGCAAGAACCGCCGCAGAGGCACTGTCTATTCCAACGAAAGAAGCATATGCGGTATCATATTCTTCTTTTGCGGCAGCTTTGACGTCAGCAGGTTTAAGTGCATAGTCCGCCATTGCTGTCATAAGCTGTTTAAGTCCTTCGCTGGGCTGGCTATTCTCTTCTTCGCTGAAACGATAATATTCCACCTCAGACGCGGGATTATTGAGTTCGTAATTGCCGTCTTCATCACTGCGTTTGAAGTTTCCGGTAACTCCGTCGATCGCTGTTATCCAGTCATCTTCGATTCCAACAAACTCATGATGGCTTGCCATAAGGGCCTGACGAACGGTCTGTTCTTCGGTGTAGTAAATATATTCCGGCGCAACAACAAGATTTCCGCCGGCTTCAGCAACAAGAATGAAAGCATTTTCCTGTGCCGCAAAGACACTCATCGGCATAATACCGATGACCATCAGAACAGAAAGCATAAGACTGAGAAGTCTTTTTCCAAAATCTTTTTTCATTTCCGTTCCTCCTCTTAATAAAAGCATCTGATCCATTTAATCCAGATTTGCTTTGGTTTCTTTATGTTTTCTTTGATTTTTTCAATGGTCTTTGTTCTGAACTCCAAAGTTTTTTCTCTTTCTTCTGCGGTGATTTTTTCACTGCTGAACATCGCTTTGGAGTTGAGCAGAGTAACTTCATTAAAATCTTCCGTATATTCTTCACCGAATTTTTCGGATATATCTTTCGCAAGAGAATACATCGAACCGTTGCCCCTTCTTAATCCGAGCTGTTCGAGAAGAACCGCAGTATCTCCGTAAATCCATGCCGCTGCGTTGCTTGTATCAGAATCGGAAAATTTTTCTTCTTTATGCTTAATTATAATTTCCCTTCTGATTATAATTACAATAAGAAGAAGCAAAGCCGCTATGAGCATTACCATACTGCTGCTCATAAATGCTTTTTTGATTTTTGTCATATATCCGCCATCCGGCAAAGGTTCTTCTGTGGGAGCTTCCGGCTCGTCCTCAAGTTCCTTTCCTTCTTCGGGGTTAGGATTTTCATCTGTGGACTGGGAGGAGTTTTCCTTGTCCGGATTTTCAAGTAGCTCTCCCATTCCTTCGGTGAGTTCCATAGGAATCCAGCCAAGGCCTTCCTGATAAACTTCCGCCCATGCACGGGCACTTTTGCTGTCGACCCTTACCGAGTTTCCTTCCTCAGTACGGTCAAACATTTCTTCCGTAACAACATATCCTTCCGCATATCTTGCAGGAATTCCGAAATAGCGAAGAGTCATTACCGCAACAGTTGCATACTGATAGCTTGTATCTTCCAGAGCAGAAAGAGGAAGTTCAATTTCCGGTTTTTCTCCTTCTTCCGGGAAGTATTTTTTCAGAAATTCAAGTGTGCAAATTTGAGCATGCTCAAAATCAAGTTCCTTTGGATTTTTTCTTCCGGCAGTTTTATTCCAATGCTCACCGAGCATCTCCATAACTTCTTTTGGAACATCCATATAGTTTTCAGTTACATAATTACGGTACGCACTTTCCGCTTTTCTGTAATCAAGAACCGTTTCATCACGGGATAGTTTAACAGCATCGAGTGTTGCGGTTATCTTTTGAGCACCGCCGGAAACAACATTGAATGTATAAACTCTTTCTCCTTCGGCTTTAATGCTGTCTGTTGAAAGATTGTTTTCATCAAGAAGTTTTCCGTCGCAAAGATTGAAGGGAATGTAATAATATCCACTGCATGCGCCGATATTCTGTACTGTAATGGTGTTCTTTTCAATCTCTTCTTCCAAAACCGCCGCTTCAAACTGCGCAGCAGGACTGAACTCATTTACGTTGAGCCAATAAAGAAGGTCCTTGTTTTCGGCAAGGGTTTTATAATCTGTTTCCTGCCATCTTCCGTTTTCAAAAACCGCACCGGTAAAACCTCTTAAATAAAGCGTTTCCGGTTTTTCTGCTGTTACAATAAGCGCAGGATGCGCTGATTTTGAATCCGCTTTATATCCCGAAAAATCACCTTCCGGCAAGGTGGAATAATCCGTTTCGTATTTTTCTTTATGCTGGTTTTCTTTATAGTTTTCGCTGTAATCAAGAGCATTTTCCATAAATCCCGCATTAAGGGATACCGCTGCAAATATCGCCGTAACAACGGCAACCATTCCCCAGCCAATTAAAGCAGAAAGTTTTATTTTTCTTTTCTCCCAATTTCCGCAAAGAAGAATCAGCACGGAAATTATAATCGCCGGAATAAACCAGACGATCATTTCCGTCTGTTTAAGCCAGAACATTCCCAAAAGCAAAACTCCGGGAATTACTACCGAGAGAACAACAGCTTTTTTCTCCGCAACAAAGCAGGTTATCAAAGCAACAACGCTTCCGGCAAAAACAGAGAATATCATAAGTGCTGTTCGGGTTGCTTCGGTAACATCAAAAACCGGAAGCATCATGCCGGTTCTTTCAACGTATATGTTTCCAAGCTGATTCCAGAAAACACCCGCACCGGCAATTATCTGTTCTCCGAAAACGAGCACCATCAGGAAAAGCACAAAAAGCAAACCCATGTAAAAAAGGTTCTGCTTTTTATATATAAAAGCAGCAGCATAGGCAATACACAAAACCGCACCTGCGGCGAGTATCGGATAAATGCTGTAAATTTCACCGAACCCGGAAAGTCCGGTTGTAATAAGAATGAGCATCGCGCAGGAAAGAAGCGCAGAAACCGCTGTTACAATCCAGCCGTTTTTTGCTTCTTTCGTTTCATCGTTCCGGCGGAGCCACATTCCTTTTTTATTTTCTTTGGTCAAGGCATCCGCCTCCTTTATAAATCAATTTGAGATAACTGCTGTTCATAATGCTCCGAATCAAACATCAAAGCACCGTCCAGCGGTGTTTTTCCGCAAAGCAGCATGGAAACATTTCCCTCTCCCTGCATTGCTGTTACTTCGCTCTGCGGTTCTTCGGCGATATAAATCATATGAGCACAAAGAGCTTCCGGTCTTGTCTGAACAAGAAGACCCGCCCCGCTCACACCTTCTTTTGCTCCGGTTGCTCTCATAATTCTTGTAATAACGCCGATAAATTTATCCATATCCGAAACTTCGTGAAGAATGCAGATATTTCTGTCAGTATCGTTCCAGCCGATAGTAAACTGTATGGACTGATCAAGAAGACTTTTACAAACAGAAACGATTGTCTCCGCCTGGGCATCGATTATATCAAGATTTCCCGATTCACCGGTTCTTTCCCAGAAAACAAGAACGTTTCTTGTAATGGGCAGTGCAGGTTCTTTTACTATAAGCTTTCCGAATTTATTGCTCAGTTTCCAGTGAACCTGCCTTGGGCTGTCGCCGGGAACATATTCTCTTATCTGATAAATTTCGGTAAGGTCATCGCCTGCTTTTTCCTGTGAATAGATGTCGCTTTCATCCAACGCACGGGAATTGGGAGAAAGATTTATAATGGTTTCAAAAGTATCCGGCTGAACCGTAACGTAAGCTTTTGCATTACATTTAAAACCGATTCCTATTATTCCGAAGCAGTCATAAATCCTCGCTCTTTTTACAGAAACTTTTATTCTTCCGCAATAATCGCTTCCTGTATTTATGGTTTCCGTCTGCTTACCTTTTGAAGGAAGCCAGGTTGAAACATTATGTTCACTTTTTTGCCCATTAAGCTGATTTTCCGCAAGAAGTTTTATGCCCATATGGAAAACAGGAAAAACGGAATTGTTTTTTATAATAATTTCAACTTCTCCGCTCTCGCCTTTTCGAAGGTTCGGTTCCGAATTAAGCGAAACTTTGATTTTCTTTTTTACAAAAAGATTTATCAAAGTATTTACCGGCGGTAACAGCAACAAAAGCAAAGCCAATGCAAAAGCTGTGCTGCTTCCGAAATAGAGAAAGAACAAAACAAATATTCCTTCAAGTATCAGCCAGCATAATTTCATTGCAATCATAAACAAGTACCCGCTTTCGGTTATTTTTTAATAACAGGCATTTTTACGGATTCCAAAACGGATTTGATAATGTTTTCCGGTTTTTCCTCCATCATTCTTGCTTTGGTTCCAAGAACGATTCTGTGGCAGCAAACATCGCCGAAAACTGCCGCGATATCTTCCGGAATCATATAGTTTCTTCCTTCAAGGAACGCATGCGCTTTTGCCATTCTGCAAACTGCAAGAGCACCACGGGGGCTTACGCCAAGCTGTACCATCGGATGCTCACGGGTTGCCTGAGTGAGTTCGGTAGTGTATTCATAGATGGATCTGTCAACTTCAACTTCGTTGGATTCGCGGATAAGCTGCTGAAGTTCATCGATATTTACGATTGCATGGATTTTATCAAGAGGGTTTTCGGTATGTCTGTCATGGAGAATGTTTACCTGGCTTTCAAAATCCGGATATCCCATGCTGATTTTGATCATGAAACGGTCAAGCTGTGCGCTGGGGAGCATCTGGGTTCCTGCAGAACCAACAGGGTTCTGGGTTGCAAGTACGATAAACGGGTTCGGAAGATCATAGGATTTTCCGTCAACGGTAACTCTTTTTTCCTCCATTGCTTCAAGGAGTGCAGACTGGGTTTTGCTGGAAGTACGGTTGATCTCATCTGCAAGAAGAAGGTTAGTCATTACAGCGCCGGGTTTATATACAAAATCGTTGCTCTGTTTGTCATAAACACTGTAACCGATGATATCGGAAGGAACCGTATCAGAAGTAAACTGAACTCTTCTGGAATCAAGACCGAGAACTTTTGCAAAAGTCATGGCTGTGGTGGTTTTTCCTGTTCCGGGAACGTCTTCCATAAGAACATGTCCACCCGCAAGAACTGCCATCAGCACTTTTTCAACAATTTCGGTTTTACCGACAACAACTTTTTCAATTTCCTGAATTACTTCATTTAATTTTGCATTCATTTTTATACCTCCGATAATATCCGTTTTGTTTTCTTTTTATTGCGAAGTTCATTCATCTTCGTCTTCATCGTCCGGCGGAAGCCATGCCGGGTCTTCTTCTCCGCAATAAATACAGTATCCGTCCTCAAATTCGTGATAATCCGGGAAATACCCTTCCCTTGTCATTTCAATATCACATTCAGAACAGTAATATTTTATTTCTTCACAGGTTGCGTAAAGAATTTCAAGTTCATCGTTTCCGCAATAATCCCAATCATGTCCGGCATCGCATATCTCACAGTACCAGTCATCATCGCCTTCGTCGTACTTATATTCATGCTGGCCGACGCTTTCTTCGATTATCTCTTCGCAAACGGAGCATTTCTGATAATGTTCTTCTGCGGTATGATTCCATCTTTCGTCAAGGCTGTGTCCGTTGGGACCGCTTTCCTCTTCTGCAGTTGTTCCGCAATAAACGCAGGAAACGGAAACCATTCCGCCTTCGGTACAGGTTGCGGTATTGCTTCCCTCGATTTCTTTCCAGTTATGGGATTCTTCCGCTCCGCAAACGCTGCAGGTATGGTTTTCACCGTTATCTTCCCAGATATGGTCTTCATAGTCACCCATGAATGTTCCGCAGTCGTCGCAATATGTGATATGGGTTCCGTCACCCATATCCATAGGGACCGCATTTTCATGGGAACAGCCTTCCTCAAGTCCGCAGCATTTGCAGACATAGGTCACTGCTCCGTTTTCTCCCGTAACTTCTTCCATCTGGTGATTTATGGTGAAGCTTCCGTTTATTGCTGTTACGCAATAGCCCGCGGTGTTTCCGTATCCCGTAGTTCCGCCGCCGATATCCCAGCCATAGGCAAGGGTATATCGAAGAGTCAACACATCTCCGTCTTCAAGTTTATAGTCCGACATAGACTGTCCGGGGTAATAACTTCCGTCAATGGAGAACACCCAACCTGAACCGCTTGAGAAATCGAATTCACCGAAAGTACCGTCGGAACCTGCACTCTTATTAAGTCCGTTACGGTAAATACATCTCCAAAGGGTTGCAAGACCTGTTCCCCTTCCGAATATATCATCAATAGACTGAAGAATTTCCGCTTCTGTGGAACCGTATTGATTCCAGCTGCTTCCGTCAAGAGCATTTGCCGAAAGACCAGGTGTAAGGCTTGAAAGATAGAATCCGGTATCAAGTGTTCCTGAATATCTTCCCAACCATCCAAGAGAATTTTCCACTGATCCGAATGTATCTCCCGTATCCATTCCGAGAACAGCTTTTGCTACCACATAAGAAACCGGCTCGTCCGCAAGAACTTCGTAAGAAATGGATTCAACAACACCGAGTCCGAGAACAGAAAGGTCTATGTAAATTGTTGCAGTTCCCTTCTTCTGTCCTGCCTGGTTTCGTTGTCCTTTAAGGTTAAGAATAAGTTCTCCGTAGTTGCCAAAGGCATCTTCAGCATAGATATGGAGAACATGTGTGTTTGTATCGCCTTTTTCCGGGTTTTTCGGGATAAATTTATATTCCGAAGCGGAACCGGAAGAGCTGACATAGCTTAGCTGTTCACCGTCAAATGTAACGATAAGTTTTGTGTCTGTTCCGTTTGCAGGAATCGTATCTACAACATTTCCTTCCGCATCTTCGCTCCAGGCGTTTACACTGAGGTTTGTTTCGGTTTCGTTTGTAACAACCTGTCCGTCTATCATGTTGGTGGAAATTTTTATTGTATTTTCTCCCCTGTGCTTATACGGAATACTGATTTTAAAACTATATTCCGCTCCGGCAGAATCTCCTGCTGTGACAATGAAAGTATTTTCACCGGTTTTTCCGTTTTCCAAAAGAAGCACAATGCTGTCTGTGCTTCCAAGCGCAACCGTTCTTCCGTTTCCTGACTGATAGCATGTTACGGATTTTATTGCAATGTCGGAAGCATCTTCTCCACCGACAGACATTGAATAGTTCAAAATTCCGTTTTCAAGCTGGTCATCATAAATTGCTTCCGCATTTTTTGTCTTTCCATTTTCGCATGTTACAACTCTTCCGGAGTTTCCGCCGTTTTCAATAACGCTGTACTGCATTTCAAGGGTTACGTCGGAAGAAAAATGCAGATAAATTTCAAAGCTAACCTGTTTTCCGCCGACTATCGCAAGAACCTGAACCTTATATGTATTGGAACTGTATCCTTCAGGAAGATTTACCGGAATTGCTCCGCTTTCTGAAAGTTTTCCGCCTCCGGAGGCATCGGAAGTATAGGAAATATTAAGGATTTTTGCGTTTTCCGCATCTTTTCCGGTAAGTTCCATCTCATATTTGACCGTACCGGCTGAAAGCTGATTATTCTTTACTTTTGTGGAAACACTTGAATCCGGCTGGCATACCAAAAGCCGCGGTGTTGTTCCTTTTTCAAGCCAGGTGAAAGAAAGCTGAATGTCCATTGTGTTCACATAAACAATGGTAAAATGATAAAAAATCGTCTGGGGGTTTTCTCCGCTCATAACTTCAAAAGTGAGGTAATAGGTTTCTCTGTCTGAACCGTTTGCACAGCGAAGAACAAGGGAACCTCCGTTTTTATTAAGGCTTCCTTTTTGTCCTGAAGCGGTTGTATATTCAGCTTCTATTATTTCCGCATCTTCTGCCAATGCGCCGATAAGGCTTGGCGTATAATTGAGTGTGTTATCGGTAAGGTCGCTGCTGTTTATTGTTCTTGCGGCGGAATTATTTGCCGAACATGTGATTACACTTTGAGACCCGCCGGCTTTTTCCCAATGGAGTTCCATTTCAAGATCCATTGAATATCCGCAATGAAGAACATATGTAAAAGCAACATCCTGCTCAACATTTTTTCCCTCTTCGTCCTTTGTTTTATATACCGCATCAACAACAAAGGTATAATCTCTTTCGGAGTTGGCGTCCGGAAGTTCAATGGTAATCTTTCCGTTTTCGGAGATTTCTCTGTATGTTCCGTCACCTTCTTTTACGCTTACACCGTAAATATCGATTTTATTTGCGTCTTCACCTGCGGTAAAAAATTTATATTTAAGTTCGTTATCAATAAGCTGGGCGGTGTTGATGGTTTTGGAAACTGCATCGGAAGGGCCGCAGACGATTGTTTTTTCATCTGTTCCGTATTTATACCAGCTCATTACCATTGCTATATCAAGTTCAGAAAGTTCTCCGCCTTCTTCACCGATATTTCCGTCTTCCTGACCTTCATCTCCGTCACCGGTACTTTGCTGTTCGTCTTCGGTTTCCTCCGATTTTTCCTCATTTGGCATTTGGTCATTGGGCTTTGTTTCCGTTGATTCCCCTTCACCTTCGCCTGTATTTTCCGGATTTCCTTCGGAAGATTCGCTTTCATCTTCTGTGAGTTCCTCTTCCTTTTCCGTGCTCAGATTTCCGGTTTTGCCCTCTTCCTCTTCGCCCATAAGCAAGGCATTTATTCCATAGAAATCATCTCCGAGAGGGTTTTTCGGACTTGCCGTTTTAAGCTCCGAACCCGGGAACAAAATTCCTATTATAATTGCCAGAACAAGAAACAGGCAAAGCCCTCCTTGTAATTTTTTGTTATATAATAATTTTTCCATTATCCCGTTCCTCTCAAAAATTGTTTCTTTATGCAGGCAAAGCCCAACGGCATTTTGCTCCGTCAGGCTGGTTTTCTGTCTATCATCTGATTAAATCCGCAATAAATCTGCTTTTCATTCCGTAAAACGGAACTTTTGCAAAAACAACCGGTGCTCCGGTGTTCGGGTTCACTTCTTCGTCTTCGGTTTCCTTCGGAGCATCCGCAGGTTTTTTTGTCGTAATGCGGTATGTTCCAAGAACCGAACCCGCCTCGTTGTCAAAGGTAAGAATGATATCGGTATCCATATCATCGGTCATATAATCGATGGTAAGTTCATCAAAATATTTGCCGTCTTTAGTTATGTAATAGGTAATGATGTCCTCTTCCTCGACTTTGATTTTAAAGCTTTCACGAAGTTCAAAGGCATTTACTCCAAGCTTCCATTCAATCTCAAAATCGCTTTCGATAGGCTGTTCGCCATAGAATGTGAGGGCATAGTTGGTGGTTTTCTTTTCCTCGTCGATTTCGCCGACGGTGTTTTTATATATAAAATTCACTCCGCGCTGAGAAGCATTTATTTCGGGAATTGTGATTTTAACACCATCCCCGCAGTTAAGAACAAGTTCTTTTCCGGCAATGGCTCGGAAACCGGTTGTGGAAACAACTGTCGGAAGTTCTTCAAGCGGAGGGTTATATTCCGGATTGCCATAGCCGTATTTATACGAAAGATAATCCGAATATCCTCTTGCGTTTTCAGACAAAACCTCCGCAAAGCTTTCTTTATACATTGCTGCCCATTTTATATATTCATACTCGAAAATGGAAACGTCCGAAACGATTTTATTTGTTACGCTTGCATATTTAATTCCGTCTTTCATTGCTTCAAGATGGTATGTTCCGGATTCAAAAGAAACGCCGTAGTTTTTCGGCACGTTTATTTTTGCAACGTAAACAAACTGGTTGCAGGCAACTTTGTAAAAGGTTACCCTGTTTTCATTATTGAGTTTTTCCGCTTCTTCCTTTGCTTCTTCGTATTCAAGCTCTTCAAAGCCTTCTGCGGTGATTCCGGTGTTTGCATTAAAAACGCGATATGTTTCGCCGATGGACTGATATTTTTCCGGATCGAAATCAATAAGTTCCGCTTTGAGGAATCCGTCAACTATTACATCCATCTCATCAAATTCAAAAGCAGAAATTACTCCGACATAAAAATTTCCGCCCGCAGGTTTTTTTACAAAGAAAGTTTCCGGAGTGTCTTTTTCGTTATCAAACTTAACGGTATCGTTGAGCTTGATTTTTCCTTTCTTTTTTTCCTCGGTTCCCACTGGTTCAAGCTCTATGAAAATTGTTTTTTCCTCTTCAGGTTCGGTTTCTTCTGCAAATGCCGTTAACGGAAAAAACCCGGTAATCATCAAAACCGAAATAAAAATAAGAAGACCTTTTTTTATAAAACTTTTCATTTTTATCCTCCTGAAAAACAAAAAATTATTTATTTTGTTTTCTTCAAAAGCAAATTCTTTGCCCCTGAAGAAAGCCAAATAAACGCAGGTTCAGCCTGCCGGCACAGAATGTGCCGGCAGGCTTTGTTTAATTGGATTCTGTTCTCTTTTTACAAACTTTTATTTTCTGCGTTTGATTTCAAGAACAGCAGCGGTTGCCATAAGAACAACAATTCCTGCTGCGGTAAGGTCAAATACCGGTGCGCCGGTGTTGGGGTTCTTTTCTTCGCCCTTACCGGGAACAATTTCGGTTACGCCGGGGTTAGGTTTGTTGGAAGAACCGTTTCCGGAAGAAGGTCTGTTTTTCTTAGGAATAACCTGTTCTTCTTTTTCGTCGCAAAGTTCGCATTCGCGTTCTTTAAGACCGGTTTCGGAATAGGTAGGTTCTTTGGTGGTTACCCATTCGCCCCATTCGTGAGCATCTTCATCAACGGGGATATCGGTGATTGCTTTATAATCATGTGCCCAATCTTCAGCAAAGATTGCCTCGTATCTGGTATCGCCCATTGCGGAGCAGGTTGCAGGTTTTGCAACTTCGGATTTGATTTCGGTTGCAGTTGCAGTTTCGGTATGATTCTGGTCGTTTTTGCAGGTGCGGGTTGCGGTGCAAGCGGAACCGTCTTCTGCCCATTCATAGGAAACTTCCCAATCGTGACCAAGTGCGGGAACTTCGTCAGCAACGTAGGAATCGCCGCAGGCGGAGCAGGTATAGGTGGTATAGCCGCCTTCGGTGCAGGTGAGTTCGGTTACAACTGCTTCATAATCGTGACCGAGTGCTTCGGTATCTGCTTTGGAGTTGGTCTGAGTTTCTGCCCAATCAACGTCGAAAGTTGCGGTATATTTGGTGATACCGGATTCGGTGCAGGTGGGTTCTTTTTCAACTTCGGAAGTTACGGTTGCTTCTGCGGATTCAGTATGAGCTGCATCGTTTTGGCAAACGCGGGTTGCGGTGCAGGAAAGTGCTCCGTTTTCTTCTTCCCATTTATAGGAAACTGCGCCCCAATTATGTCCAAGTGCTTCGCCTTCGGTTGCGCCGCAAATGGTGCAGGTTTTGGGTGCTTCGCAGGTTGCATCTACCCAATTGTGGTTGCATTCGAGGACAATATCAAAGGTCTGATAACCGTTTTTATACTCGAATACCTTTTCAACAACAGCGGTTTTATAACCGGGTGCTGTTACGGTGATAATGTATTTAACACCCTCTACTCCATAGATGGAATACATTCCGTTCCATTCATAATCATAAGCAAGGACGTTATATCCTTCTTCGTCAACAATGGAAACTTCAGCATTTTCGCATCCTTTTCCGTCGGGGGTTTTTACAGTTAATTCAACATAATCAATTTTTACTACGTTGTTTTCCGGAGATACATTGAAACCCTGTGCAAGGCTTCCCTCAAAATAGCAAAGACGGGTTACATCGTTGGGAACAGTAACAACAAAGCCATAATCTCCGTTTTCTTCTACCGGAACGGCTTCAAGTTTTTCTCCGATAATTTCATTGCCGCTTTCGCTTTTGCCTTCGGAAACAAAGAACCAATCATTAACGGAGCCAAAAACCTTTACTTCATAGGTTTCGGGTTCTTTTACATCGCCGCAGTATTCGCATACACCGTCAACGTAATTATGAGCTTCGGGATCGGGTTCGCCTTCGGTTGCGCCGCAAATGGTGCAGGTTTTGGGTGCAGAGCAGGTTGCGTCAGCCCAATCGTGCTCGGTGCAAGCAAGTTTGAAAGTAATCGGAATATGAAGCATCGGTGCAAGACCGCCTGTGCCGATTTTCATATAAGAAGCAGTAAAGCTGCCTGCGCCGTTGTTAAGTTTAACGGTTGCAGGAGCATCAATAATGGAACCGCTTCCGGCCTGGCCTTCTTTAAGGATAAGGCTGAGGGTTGCGGTATCGTCTTTGGAGGCAGCATCGACAAAAATCGTGATACCCTGATTCTGATAGTTGAATCCCTGCTGCCATTCAGTCCAGTCTGCAACTTTGATTCCTTCAACTTTAAGACCTACGATACCGGAATATTTATCATGGATGGGAGCACCGGAATCGGTATGGTTTGCTTTGGTAAAGGGGATAAGAGTTTCGAGTTTTTCTGCAACGGTAACTTTACCGGCAACAACATCAAATTTAACTTCTGCGCTGTTGGATTTACCGGCAAAAAGATTGGTAATTGTTACTTCTGCATCGCCGGCAGGAGCATCTTCTTTGACTTTGAATTTAAGATCAAGAACTTTTCCGTTATACTGGATATCTTCAAAAGCAGTGTTTTCCCAAAGGAAGTTGTTGTTTTTGTTGGAAAGCATAACGCCGTCAATTTCTTCCATGACATATTCCACTTTTTCAAGGCGGGTTTCGTCATAGGATACAGTCCATTGTGCTGCAAAGAAGCCGGGGTTGTTGGAAATATCAACGCTGAGGGTAACCTCATCGCCGGCTTTTCCGGATGCGGAAGAAACAGTAAATGTGGGGTTTTCTGCCGCAAATACGGAAACAGGGAGCATTGTTACTGTCAAGAGCAATGCCATAAGAAATGCCATAATTCTTTTTGTTTGTTTCATTTTTGCTTTATTCCTTTCGTTTTTTTAATTGGAATCAATCAACTTTAATGGTTTTCCGCTTTTTAATTTTTCGGTGCGAAAACCACTATCACCTTCTTTTTTCTGCAATTTTTCAACAAACATCTTTTATGATGCAATTAACATTTTACGAAGCTCGATCAAATCAAAAATATTTGTTGTTCCGTCGGAATTCAAATCCGCATTTGCTCCGTTGATTTCGGTATCGCCTTTAAGCAGATATTCGCGAAGTCCGATAAGATCGAAAATATTTACCGCTCCGTCATTGTTCACATCTCCGGAAATGGCGGATTCCTTTATATTAAGAATTATTCCGCCCGGAGTTGATACGATTGCATTGGTAAGTTCTTCACCATACTGTCCGCTTACGCAAACAAGATATTCGCCCGGTTCCATCCATGCTTCAAAAGCAATGTTTCCGTTTTCGTCCGCATCTCCAAGGTAATACCAACGGGTTACAATGCCGTCGTCCAGATCATCCAAAGGAATATAATAGACTCCGGGTCTTTCGGTTCGCGGGGTATGGGCGGTAGTATAGTTACCGCCCTTTCCTGCAAGATAAACCGTAAGATCAATGGTTTTGTTCTGTTCAACTTCCGCAACAACGGTTTTTTCTCCGGCTTTGATGAAATTAAAAACGCTTTTTGGGTCCTGATGGAAACTCCAGTTGGAGAAATGGCCCAATGTAACAATATCACCGTCATGGAGCAAAATCTGATCCGCAGTGGATCCCCAGCCTTCGGAAGCAAGGGGATATTTATAGTTGTGGTAATAGTTGAAGTTTTCGTCCATTCCCCAGAACATTCTGATATACATGGAACCTGTTGAACCTTCGGGGCTGAATACGTTTGAACCAACCAATTCCTGTTCCTTGAGGTAACCTTTTCCCGCATCTTCGGGATCGATTCCGCAATAGAAAATTTCGGTTGCATAAATGAAAGCATGGAGCATTGTTACTTTTCCGTATGCGCCTTCTGCCGTTCCGGGCTCAATATCGCTTTCCGGCTTGCCTTCTCCTTCATAATCTTCGTCTTTTCCATAAGTTTCAGAACTGAAGTAATATTGCTGCAAACCATAGAGTGCAAGATCAAAATATGGAACGGTAATTTTTTTGAAAGCAATTACCTCATCTTCCGGAGTTTTAAAAAAACTTGCATCATGCGATACCGAAAGATAAATTTCGACTGAATTGGTTTCTTCTTCCGCATCTGCCGCAAAAGCAGAAACCGGGAACATTGCAAACATCAAAGTAAATGCGATCAGAACTGCACCAAACTTTACAATTGTTTTTTTTATTCCATTCATTTTATGTTTCCTTTAATTATTAACCCAAAAGTCTGTTGCGAAGCGCAATAAGATCGAATATATTAACTTTACCGTCATAATTCAGGTCTGCGTTTTCAATGCTTACATCAGCGCTGCTGTCAAGAAGATATTCTCTAAGTTTGATAAGGTCGAATACGTTTACAGAACCATCGCCGTTTACATCGCCGGGAAGCGCATCCGTTCCTTCAAAAGGATCGATTGCATCGATTGCGGCTTTTGCGTTTTCAAGGGCTTCTTCAACTTCCGCAAAGGAACCGGCTTCCATAATTGCTTTTTTGCCGTCTTCAATCGCTTTTTCAAGTTTTTCAAGGGCGATTTCGGTGAAGAATTCACCGTCTTCGTATGCTATAAGTTCCGCAATGCATTCTTCCTGAAGAACCGCTCTTGCTCTGGGTTCTTCCCATTTAAGGATCGGGTAACCGTCGTTATAATTGGTGGGGTTATCCATAAATGCGTCGCCGAGGCTGGATGCGATATCTTTCATGGCGTCGGAAGTAAGGGCGGTGCCGCCTGCGTTGGCCGCGGAACCGAGAAGGGTGTAGTTGTTTCTGTTTGTTCCGCGTCCGGTTTTTTCGATGCCGTAGCCTTTGGAACCGGCAACGTCGCCGATGTTATAGCTGTTTTCGACATACTGAATGGGGTTGCCTTCATAAATACCGCCGATACCGCCGGGATAGCCAATTCCGTTGGTGCTTGTAACCGTTCCGGTGTTATAGCAGTTTTTGATTCTCGGCATACTGTCAAAGCTTCCGGATTCCGCCATACCTACGATACCGCCGACAGGACCTTCGCCGGTTACGTTAACGCGGGAAACGCAGTTTTCGATTCTAATGTCATAGTTGCTGCCGTACAAACGGGAAACGATGCCGCCCTGGGGATTGTGCCAGCCGGTGTCTCCCTTAATTGTTCCGGAAACGCCGAGGTTTTTGATGACTGCTCCGGAGAAAGGCTGCTGGAACAGAGATTTGCTGCCGAAAAAGTCGGTGATGTAATGTCCGTTTCCGTCAAAGGTTCCGGTATAGGAAGAAATGGTCACGCTGTAGCCGCCAAGGGAGATATCCGCCATGAGCTTTGCGCTTGCGTTTCCATGATTGGAAGCGAACCAGGCAAGTTCTGCGCCGGTTTCGATAAGATAAACGCCGTTTTCATCTTTTGCGGGTTCGGTTTTGGTGGAACCGTCCCAAATTGCTCCGCCGACTGCGCGCATTGTGATAACAACGGTTTTTTCGCCGGTGGAATCTTCGCCTTCGCCAACGGTGAATTTACCTTTTTCGGGAACGTAGCCTTCCATGTTTGCGCTGTAATTATAGGTGCCGTATTCAAGGGAATAAGTTCCGTCTTCGTTTGCTTCCATTACGTTTCCGGATTTATCGGTAACTTCAATCGAAGCGCCTTCGGGATCGGATTTTACGGTTACGTTAACAACAGGCATTTCGATGACTTCAAAGCTAATGTCGGGAACAATGCATCTGTTTGAATCGGAACCTCCTGCATTGAAGTTTACACCGCGTCCTGAATCGGTCAGTTTTCTGTGACCGCCAAGTTTATCGCCCAAAACAGTGACGTGGATATATCCATCTTCGAAATTGAATGTACCTGCTTCGGAAAATACAATTTCAATCATATTGTCTGCCGCAAAGCCATACTGGGAACCGGAAGCTTTTGCCGTTACGCCTTCCGGAATAGTGTAAGTTACCGCATGTCCTTTACCGAATCCGGGGTTATAAATACCGGACATTTTAGGAACAGTTGTATAGATATTGCTGAAAAGAACACGGATAGTATCACCAACAACAATTGTCTCGTCGCCGGGTCTTGTCATATTTACAATTGTTACGCCGAGTCTGGAAGCTCTTACAACCTGGTACTGCACGTTTCCGTTTTCGGTTACGCGGAGAATGTTGCTGCCGTGAACCAGTCCTTTGGCTTCATAAACACCATCACCATTCTGGCTTACGGTTTTCCAGCTATTGCCAAGGTCGGTGGAAAGTTCAACTGTTCCGCCCATATTAGATGTGAAATTAAAGTCTGCGGTTTCTCCGAAGAAATACAAGCGGTCAAATTCCGCATCCCATACTTCGACTTTATGGGTTCCATGAACAGGAGTGATTTCGAGAGTATTTTCTTTATCAGATCCAATGTTGATTACAACAACGCTCTTTCCATCCTCACCGCATGCTCCAAAAAGACCGGGATAGCTTGTATCGCCGCTGATCTGAATTGCATCATATGATACTTCCAAAATTACAGTGCCTTCGCTGAGCGCTTCGATATCCATCCAGTTAGTGTTTTCGCCAGTTCCTGCATTACCGGTTGTTTTATCCGCAACGGGTGTCATTCTGATATGTTCTGCACCGGAAATGATGTTGTAATGGAAATCCGGTTCAATCATGATGTTGGCGGTATCGGTATTGATGATCTGCCAGCCTGCACGGAAAGAACGAAGGCGGAAGGTTTCGCCAACAGACATTTTCAGGTTGTTCTGCGTGTTGACATTAAGCAGGGAACTGTTTTCAATTCTTAACGCAGTTGTCTGGGTTGTTTTCGGGTCTTCATTATCTTTAAAGGTAAAAACAAGGTCTTTATTGGATACAGAGGTGAATCCTGCCCTTGTAATTTTGTCATCCATGGATACACGGTAAGTAATATACTGACCGCCCGCTGTTGCAAAATAGTTTTTTACTGTTCCATCATCAAGAGTTTCTGTTCTGCTGCACAGAATTTCTTTAACATTATAGTTATTGTACTGCTGGAACATCTGGACTTTTGCTTCTGCGGGAGCTGTGATTGTGAACCATGTAAGTTCATTAACTGCAAACTCACGGGTTTCGGTTGTTGTTCCCGGATTAAATGTCAGATGCTGCTGTGCAGAAACAGCATATGTATTTCCAAGTTCACCATTGACATCAATTATAAGGTTATAAGTCAGCGCATTACCGCCGGCATTGACCATAATCGGACAGACAACATTTCCGTTCTCATTAACATAGTTTGTGCCGTTTACTGCTTCTTTCAGATCCTGCGGAATCAGATGAACAGTATAATCGTCGGTTTTTGTGATATGCTCACTTGTTGTCAGGAAGTTTACTCTTTTCAAAGTCAAAACCTGACCCTTACCCATAAGGGTACCGTCGCTTGCATACTCGTCATCGATCGGAACTTCAAATTCCATACCGCCAAGGAACTGATCGCCTTCCCATGCGCGGTAGGAATACATTCCTTCTTCCGCAACAAAGGTGTACTGGTGATAACCGTTAACGATTCCGTTATCGGTTATTCCTTCGGTAATTTCGGTTTCTGCATCACTGCCGGAATAGAATTTGATTTCTGCTCCGCTCGGTGCAGCTTTGACGATAACTTCATATATATTTTTTTCATCGCCGTTATCGTCGGCATCATTTGTTTGTTCGGAAACGCCTGTTGCCTGAAGATCCACTGTTCCGACCGGGACAGGAGCCTCATCAGTAACATCGGCTTCTTCGAGAACTTCAGTTTCTTCGGAAACTTCGGTTTCTTCGATGATTTCCGTTTCATCAAGGATGTTTGTTTCTTCTGCAAATGCGGCCATCGGGAACATTCCGACAACCATAAAAATTGCAAGAAGCAGGCTTAAAAATTTCTTCATTTTAAGAAATCTCCTCCTTTTTTCTTTTCCTTATTTTTTCAAAAAAACAATCACCGCAGCTGCAATAAAAAATTTATCGCAGCCAAAAAGCTTTGCGCTTCAATGAAAGTTTTTTATCGACAGATTTAATTAATTAAACGCTTTCAGCTTTATTTTCCATTCGCTGGCGTCTTTTTGCCGCTTGTTCCGCTCTTCTTTTTGCGGAGCGTTCTTTCTTTTCCGCCCTGTTTTTCCTGTATGCAGCTTTCTGAATTTCAACTTCTTTTTGAATTCTTGAAAAATTCTCGAGAATATCCGCATGCTTCGGATTCGGAAGTTCCGCCGCTCTCAACGCAGTTTTATAAGTTTCAAATCTTTTTGCTATGTAACTTCCTCCAACAATTTCCCTTTGCCAGGGAACATGGTGAAGCTTTTCCGCAGATTCCTTAAGATATTCCAAAAGCATTTCGTCCGTGTCCGAGGAATGGGCCTCCTCAAATTGTCTTTCCTGCTCTTCAAGAGACTTCATAACCATATTTTTAATAACGGATTCATATATCTGGTTTCTGCCTCTGTAAGACATTTCTCCTCCTTTCTGACTTTGAAAAATAAAAAAAGTCCGAAAAACGAGGGATATAGTATCCCCGTTTTTCGAACCTCGGTTCTTCCGTCAGTTCATTAAAAACAAACCAATATTTTATTTTTCAGGTGTCAACTGTATGCTTTTTCGTATTTCTTCGATACGAATAGGGCGGTTATCTTTTACGATAACCCTTACTTCGCCGAATTCCAATGAGCGAATCGTTTTAATAAGCTCAGTTTCCGCTTTTGTAAGCGTTTTTGAATTTTCGGACTGCATTTTTCCACCTCCGATATATAAAAAAAGCTGCGGCAGTAATAGTTAAATTACCGCCGCAGCCGTTTTTCTGCGTTCTAATAAAAGCCCTTTTTGCCCATCGCACGGGTACAAAAAAAGCATATACAATTTCCGTAGGTCTTCTGGCTTGTGTCTCAATCAACAACCCTGCATGCCTTCTCAGATTTCTCCAATGACTGACTTTCGTCAACGCGGGACTGTCTCGACACTTACAGCGCCGGCAGCGCGGGGACTTGCACCCCATTATCTTGTTCAGCCGAGCGAACACTATTAAAGTTACGCACGGCCACGGAAATATTTATTGAATTATTTTATCAAAGACCATCATGCTCTGTCCCACAGAGCATGCGAGGGTACCCTCGCCAAAAATTTTATCAATTTCGGGTGGGCATACTCCACCCTTCTTTTGAATTATATCACAAGTTTAAAAATTGTCAATAATTTGTAAATGAATAAGACATATTTCAGCAAATTCAGCTTAAAACCATAACAATATATTCAAAAAGCCCTCTGCATAATTCGCCGAGGGCTTTTTCGCGCCAAACCTAAAGCTTGTCGCTCGTAGAAATGGTATTCCGGCTGATACACTCCTATAGGCTTGCGGGAGCCTTTTTGGGGAAACTTTTCCTGCTCATGCGTTTCCGCAAAAAAGTTTCTGTGTAATCACGGCATTTTTTCATGCTCCGGACTTTCACCGGATTCCCGACTCAGCCTTTGGAAAAAGCACAAATTCCAAAGGTTGGTTTTACAGTTTGTGTAAGACTGTGCTCATATTGTACCACTCTGTCTGTTCTTTTTCCATAGAAAAGAATAAACTCAGCAAAAATGAATTATTAACAGAAAGAACCCGGCGGCAGCGCTGGGTTCTTTCTGTTCGGTGTGGAAACATAAGAGGAATAGAATTTATTCTTTTAACTTTTACTGATTCTGCTTTTTCCGGATATATTATAAATAGCTTTTTGGATATTCAACAATTCAAAACAAAACGGCAACCGCCATTTGTTTTGAGCACGGTGCTCAAAACTCTTTCAAATGTAATTAAGCTTCGACGGGTTTATCCTTCTCTTCTACGTTCCATCGCATTTCCATGGGAGTTTTTCCGCCACATTTGCAGCAAGGCTCATCGGAAGAAGATACCTTTGCGGCAAAAACCTTTTTGATTTCTTCTATGATTTTTTCTTCTTTGATATCCATAATAAAAAGCCTCCTTGATTGATTTGTGCCTTCATTTTACCTTTGGAAATAAAGTTTATCAATGGCTTTTGAGCATTTCGGCAATTTTGGAAGCGAAGAGAGCAAAATTTGTTAAAAAGCAAAACTAAATAAACAGATATTTTAATAATATTTACTCCTAAATAATAGTAATTCCTATTGTTATTAGATTTTTAACATGTTATACTGTTATTCCAACTCAACTAAAAGCAAGGAGGATTCGCATGTTAAGATACAGCTATTTTGAAGAAAACATACATTCAACTATAAAACAGTACCTTATAAAAATATCTGCATATTATCTGTGGTTCCAAATTGAAAATCTAAACGCCTTTTTAAGAGTTCCTGGAGGACTTGATTTTAATGGTAAAAATAAGGCAATTTTATAAATAAATAGTGTATAAAAACCCGCTCTTTCCTTTGAGAAAAAGAGGTCCGAGCGATGCAAAAAAGAAATACACTATTATCTTTCATTTCAAATAACATAAGCAACAAAAAAGGCCCCGGCATTGAAAAGCACTTCAATGCTTGGGTCTTTTTATGTTTTTTGACAGGTCATTCACCAAGAAGCCCTCCTTTTCATTTCTTTTTGCCATCAAGAAATGAAAAAATGGAGGATTAAAAAATGACTTTAAATCAAAAAGAAATCGGTCAAAGGGTTGCAAAATTAAGGCTTGAAAAAGGACTTACTCAAGAACAATTTGCTAATGTTTTGAATATTAGTGTTTCTCTTATTGGAAAAATTGAAACCGGTAATCGAGGCCTGTCCATTGATTTGACAGCAGAATTATCTGAATTCTTTAATGTTACCACCGATTACATATTATTTGGTAAATCCACCGAAAACTATATAATCAAACAAGAATTAAAAACAATTATTCACCATCTTACGACTATAGAAAATCATCTCTAATCAAACCTTCACAAATTGTGAAGGTTACTCGCACTATTTGTCCATAAACTTTTTTGTCCCCATAACTTATAATTTATTTGTAATCGGAGAACGGTTATATAAATTGAAAAATCATTCATCAAGCACAGATAATGAAACTCCCGTCCAGTCACAGTCCGAGCGTTAGAAGCGTCGCAGGCAATGAGGGCAGCCGACAGAGAACCTGCCGGGGGTGTGATTCCCGTGGCGCTGAAATATTCAGCCGTTTGATGTATCCCTGAACCGGGGCGTCGTGGACAAATTGGTTTAAAAATACAAACAGAATAAGACCAAGCACCGAAACAAACTAAGAGCTATTATTAAAAGCCCTCCATTCTTTTCCTTTTTTCGGTGTTTGGTCTTTACTTATAACTAAAACATATTAGCAAGCTATTATCACAGCCGTTTTACGCTGTTATAATGGCTTTTTTAGCTTTCAGGAATAAATTGTCAACAGATTTTCAGAGTCTTAAATAAGTCCGTAGAGGTCCATTTATGAACATATTTCTTATTTAATAACGTAAATTCGCACCTTTGCAAATTATAAAAAAACAGAATAAATTAGTTGTAACAAGAAAGGAGATTCACAATGTTAAAAGATTGTCCTGATGTTATCACTGTCCATGAATTGGCCAAACTTCTTGGCGTATCTAACAATTACGCATATAAACTTATAAAAGAAGGAGCCATCGGTTACAGAAAAGTCGGACATAAAATCCTTGTCCCCAAAATATGTGTTGAGGATTTTTTTGAATCTGCTCGTATTCCTTCTTTGGGATGATTGATTATAAAACAGGAAAGGAGTAACCATGACAGGCAGCCTTCAAATTAAAAATGACAAATATTATGTCGTAATCAACTTCTATGAATACGGTAAGCGCAAACAAAAATGGATTTCAACGGATCTTCCCTCAAAAAATAATAAAAAGAAAGCTGAACAGGCTCTGCGTGAAATCCTTTATAAATTTGAATGCGATACGCTTCGTCCCCGAACTGATGTCTTGTTTTCAGAATATGTAAAGAACTGGCTTGAACATAAAAAAGAGTCAGTTGATGAAGTTACATATCAGGGTTATGAGCTGCTCGCAGAATCCCATATTATCCCCTATTTCGAGGAACATCAAATAAAGCTTCAAAAACTGGATGTAGAAGATCTGCAAAAATATTTTGACCATAAAAAGAGGTACGGAAGATTGGATGGTAGCGGTGGTCTTTCTGCAAGATCATTAAGACTTCACCGGAATATAATTCATCAAACACTAAATCTTGCAATAAAGAACAAGGTAATACAAAACAACCCCTGTGAGCTTGTTGACCTTCCAAAAAACGAGAGATTTAATTCATCGTTCTATACGGTTGATCAGATTCATACTCTTTTTAATGCTGATGAAAATGATGAACTTTTTTATCTCATCAAAAATAACGACCTCTATGGTTTACGCAGAAGTGAAGTT
>JAFUJP010000036.1 GCA_017473745.1 Oscillospiraceae bacterium | reverse complement strand
TTTGCGGTCTTACCGCGTTTCTTTGCACGAGCAAAGAAATGGGGTAAGTATTAAAACCCCTCCGTCAAAACCTTCGGTTTTGCCACCTCCCCTGTTAGGGGAGGCAAGCGCTCCGCGTTCTTGGTTATCCCTCATCCGTCTTTTCGGCAATAAATTGCCGAAAATCCACCTGTACTCTTGGCATTAGCGACCGTCTGCGGCGGCATACGCCTTGCATACGGTCGATGCCTGCGCCAAATCCGGCTCGCTGTATCGCCCACAGGGCGCGCTTCGCCGTCTTTGCTCTCTGGGAAGGCTGCCCTCCGGAAATCCTTTTTAACGGGCGGACACATAGGTCCGCCCCTACATTCACGTTCTGCATCTCGGTGCGTAACAATAATTTCTTGCGCTAAATTGGATATATACGATTGAAAAATGATATAAACGGTGATATTATAAGGGTGGAATTATCCGCCCTTTTTATCGGGCAAAAGGAGTGATATTATGAAACATGACGAAAGAAACCTCAGCATGCTCACCGACTTTTACGAGCTTACGATGATGAACGGATACCTTGAAAAGGGAATGGGCGACACCGTTGCGGTGTTTGACGTTTTTTTCAGAGAAATCCCGGATAACGGCGGCTTCGCGATTTTTGCGGGACTTGAACAGCTTATCGATTATATGAAGAACCTCACCTTCACGGAAGAGGATATCGAATATCTTCGCAAAAAGGGCTGTTTTTCCGAAACCTTCCTTGATTATCTCCGCAATTTTGAATTTTGCTGTGATGTGTGGAGTATCCCCGAGGGCACTCCTATCTTCCCTAAAGAGCCGATCATCGTTATAAAAGGCCCGGCTATTCAGGCACAGTTCGTTGAAACGGTAACCCTTCTTATGGCGAACCACCAGAGCCTTATCGCAACCAAGGCCAACAGGATAGTCCGCGCAGCGCAGGGTAGAGCAGTTATGGAATTCGGCTCCAGAAGGGCCCAGAACGCCGATGCGGCCATTCTCGGTGCAAGGGCGGCATATATAGGGGGTGTCGGGGCAACGGCCTGCGCAATGGCAGACAGGGATTACGGCGTTCCTGCGGTGGGCACCATGGCCCACAGCTGGGTTCAGCTTATGGGTTCGGAATACGAGGCATTCAAGGCATACGCCGAAACCTATCCCAACAACTGCACCCTTCTTGTGGATACTTACAACGTGCTCAAATCCGGCGTTCCCAACGCCATCAAGGTTTTTGACGAAGTACTTAAACCCAAGGGCATCCGCCCAAAGGGTATTCGTATAGATTCGGGCGATATCGCCTATCTTTCCGTCAAGGCAAGAAAGATGCTTGACGAAGCGGGATATCCCGACTGCGCCATAGTTGCTTCCAACTCTCTTGATGAATATATTATCCGCGACCTTATTCTTCAGGGGGCTTCCATCAACAGTTTCGGCGTCGGCGAAAACCTCATAACCGCAAAAAGCGATCCGGTTTTCGGCTGTGTTTATAAACTTGCTGCTGTTGAACGCGGCGGTGAACTCAAGCCCGTTATCAAGATAAGCGAAAGCGTCGGAAAAATCACCATTCCGGATTTCAAGACTTTCTATCGTTTCTATTCAAAAGAAAACGGCAAGGCTGTTGCGGATTACATCACCCTTTATAACGAGGAAGAACCCAACACCGATGAACCCATCGAGATTTTCCACCCCGAAAGCATATGGAAGAAAAAGACCCTTACCAACGTTGTGGCGAAGAAGATGCTTGTTCCGATTTTTGAAAAGGGCAAATGCGTCTATGAATGTCCGTCTATTCAGGAAATCAGAAAATACTGCGCCGAACAGATCGACAACCTTTGGGACGAAGTCAAGCGCTTTGAATATCCCCATAAATATTACGTTGACCTTTCTCCGAAGCTTTGGAACATCCGCAACGATATGCTCACCGAAATGAACGGAAAATGGGAATAAAAAATAAAACGGGAGGATAATATCCGCCCGTTTTACTGTCAATAGGGGTATGGATATGTGTGATTTTGTTATTGAAAGCGGAGTTTTAACTGAATGCAGTAATTGTGATAATGAAATTATAATCCCGGCTGGCGTAACCAGAATCGGAGACGGCGCTTTTGAAGGAATTGGAGGCATCAAAAAAGTTGTAATTTCCGAAGGCGTTACAGAAATCGGTGATTCCGCTTTTGAGGAGTGTTACGAGCTTGAAACTGTCGTGCTTCCGGATTCTTTGGAAAAAATCGGCGAATATGCGTTCTATTTATGTACGAAACTCAAAAACATAAACATGCCCAAAAATGTTTCAGAAATTGGAAAATTGGCCTTCGGCGATGCTTTTGGTCTTGCGGATGAAAACGGATTCATAACAATAAATAATGACTTGTTTGGATATATGGGAAAAGAGCGTACGGTTTTTATTCCGGAAAATATCAAAAGAATTCGTGACTGCGCTTTTTCTGGCAATAAAAATATTGCAAGAGTTATTATTCCAAAAGGGGTTGGGAGCATCGGAAACGGTGCCTTTTGGGATTGCAAAAACCTTAAAAATGTTTTCATCCCGACGAGTGTTATACATATCGGTGACAAGGCATTTGAATGTTTTGAATTCAATGAAAAAAATACGTTGCAAAAGCTTTTTTCTATTTCAGGCGCAAAGTTCGATGAAATTGTAATACATGCGCAAAAAGGCAGCTTTGCCGAAAGCTATGCGAAGGAAAACAAACTTCCTTTCGTTGTGGAAAAAAATGATTGATATATCTATCAAAAAATCCCGTGCTCAAATGAGCACGGGATTTTTTTGATACGGATTTTAGTGCAGGGCGGGGGCTTGCTCCCGCAGTTTTATTGATGGGTTTTCCACCCTTCCGTCATCGCTGTGCGATGCCACCTCCCCTGATAGGGGAGGCTTTAAACCTTATCCGCAAGGTCGTAGATAAGGCTTTGGGTCTTTTCCCAGCCGAGGCAGGGGTCGGTTATGGATTTGCCGTAGATGCCGCCGTCGGTTTTCTGGCAGCCGTCTTCGATATAGCTTTCGATCATGAAGCCTTTGACCATTTTGCCGATGTCGCTGTTATATCTGCGGCTGTACATAACTTCGTGAGCAATGCGGATCTGTTCAAACCACTGTTTGCCGGAGTTGGAATGGTTGCAGTCAACGATGACTGCGGGGTTTTCAAAATTGCCGTTTGCATAAAGGTTATAAACAAGCTGAAGATCCTCGTAATGATAGTTCGGGTGGCTTTTGCCCTGTTTGTCAACGTATCCGCGAAGAATAGCGTGGGCAAGGGGGTTGCCTTCGCTCTGAACTTCCCAGCCGCGGTAAACAAAGTTATGGGGTGCCTGGGCGGCGGTGATGGAGTTCATCATGACGGAAAGATCGCCGCCGGTGGGGTTTTTCATGCCGACGGGAACGTCGATTCCGCTGGCGGTAAGGCGGTGATGCTGATCTTCGACGGAACGGGCGCCGACCGCAACGTAACCGAGAAGGTCGGAAAGATAGCGGTGGTTTTCGGGATAGAGCATTTCGTCCGCGCAGGTAAAGCCGGTTTCGGCAAGGGCGCGAAGATGGAATTTACGAACGGCGCAGATACCCTCGAAAAGGTCGGGTTCGCCGTTGGGGTCCGGCTGATGAAGAAGACCCATATAGCCCTGACCGGTGGTTCTGGGTTTTCCGGTATAGATTCGGGGGATTATAACGATTTTATCCTTGACCTCTTCCTGAACTCTTGCAAGGCGGTGGATATAATCGAGAACGGAATCTTCGCGGTCTGCGGAGCAGGGACCGATTACAAGGGCAAGCTTATCGGAGCGGGATTCGAAAATCGCTTTGATTTCCTCATCGCGGGCGGCTTTTACGGCTTCAAGCTCGGGGGTAAGGGGGTACATCTCTTTGGTTTCTTTCGGGATGGGAAGTTTTCTTTTGAATTCCATATTCATAGCAATATATCTCCTTTTTACTTTTTATCGAAGAGGGAACGGCGCGCGGTTGAAACGCGCATCATTTCGCGCATGGTTTCACGGTCACCGTTTTCAAGGGTTTCGCGGAGCTTTCCGAATTCCGCGAGGAATTTATCCATCTGTTCAAGAAGGGTTTCTTTGTTGAGGAGGAAAAGTTCGCTCCACATTTCGTCGTTTATACGGGCGATTCGGGTAAGATCGCGGAAAGAGTCGCCGGTGTAATCCTGAAGCTTTTCGCCGTCGTAACAGTTCATAAGCGAAACGGCGATGCAGTGGGTAAGCTGTGAAACAAAGCCTATCATTTCATCGTGCTTTTCGGGGGTAAGTATTGAAACCCTTTCAAATCCCATAAGCCTGCCAAGTTCAAGGCAATCACTGATGGCGGATTCGGTGTTTTTTTCGGTGGGGGTGACGATATAGTTCGCACCGTGGAAAATTTTCGGAT
>JAFUJP010000035.1 GCA_017473745.1 Oscillospiraceae bacterium | reverse complement strand
TGCGAACCTTTTTCTACCTTCTCAGCATATTGCCAATGGCCGGCTTTCGCCGCGAAAAAAGCTCTCCTGTATTTACGGCAACGGTTAAATGCTCCGGATTTTCACCGGATTCCCTCATTCCGCCGCCTTGAAACCCGAGGGCGGCGGAACACGATGCGTTAAATTTTCTGCATATTATGATATCACACTTGTCCAATCTTGTCATAACCAAACTTGCTGTTTTTGCATTTTTGCAAAAGTCAGCAAGAACGGTCGCAAAAGAACCGCCCTCTGCAAAACGCCGCTTTACAGAGGGCATCCTTTTCCCGGAAGGCATCAAGGAGTATTTTGCGTCGAAAGTAATTCGTTTCAAGTATTAATCTTTTCACTGCTAAAAAACAGAAAAAAGGCACGGTTCCTGACCGAACCGTGCCTTCCTTCCGAGAAAGTTTAGCAATGAAGAGCTTGTTATATTTATTTAATTTTCTTGAGGGCGATTGCCATTCCCGCAAGAACTGCCACCGCGCAAAGTGCAGAAACACTCTCTACCGGTGCGCCGGTGTTGGGGTTGGTTTCGTCCTCGCCCCTCGGAATCACGACGGTAACGCCGGGGTTGGGTTCATCAGAAGGTCTGTTAGGAGCAACAGGCGCCTGAGGATTCTTGAGCGCATCAAGTGCCTTTTCCGCAGCTTCAAGAACATCGTAATTTTCAACAAGAGCTTTCTGCTCATCGGTAAGAGCATCATAAGCCTCTCTTGCAGCTTTGATTGCATCTTCGCTTTCAAGAGTTACCTCGCCGATGGCGGAAATAAGAGATTCGACCTCTGCGGCTGCTTTGGCATTCGGGTCCTCACTCCAGCGGGCATAAACTGTGGTATCAACAGTAAATGCATAAAGTCTGTTTATCTTTTCGCCGCCTTCGATTTCAGTGTACCAACCTTCAAATACATAGCCTTCACGAGTTGGTGTCGGAATTCTTCCAATCCTGTTATTTGAGGTTTCAAGGAATTCAACATCACATTCACCGCCGTTGGGGTCAAATGTAACTATTGCATTTTCTCTGCCGACATAAACATAACCGTATTCGATTGCTCCGCTTGGTGCGGTAACTGCAATTCGGTAATATCCGTAGAAATTAAGGTAGGATCCGGCCTCTACGACATAAGTTGCTTCCGGATCAGAAGTAACAACTTCAAATTTCTCGGTAGTCTGAGGATATTCGGTTCCTGCCGGGAACACGAGGTCATATGCCTTAATAGGACTATTTTCTCTTGCGGCAAGTTCAACACCGTCATAAGAAACAGAAATAATACCTGTATCGCTGGAAGGACCTATGGTTACTGTTACGGTGTATTCAACTGAAACAGCGCCGTTTGTTACGGTATATTTGACCGGGTCGGTAAAATCCTGTTCAACTCCGGAAGCAGGACTTATTGTGCTGCCTTCGGTCAGTCTGATATCCGTAGTCATGTGGGCAACTACGTCATCGGGAACCTCGTTTTTCGGAAGAGTAAGGCTGATAGTCTTGTTTTCATAATCAATAGATGCTGGTTTTCCATCAATAATAAAACTTGTGATTCCTCCGCGGGCATTGAATTCTTCCTCGCTGAGGGTAGTTGCAGTAACATAAATGGTCCTTGTTTTTGTTCCGTCTTCTGAAGCAAACTCAATACGGATTGAACCGCTTTTAACTGCCGAATCTGTGAAATAGATGCAGGAACCTCTCTGAAGTGGATCGGAGGAACCGGTGTTGGTAGCGAGTTCATCGCCTGCATTAAAATAAACATGACCTGCGGTGGCATAGGCTTTTATGGTCATTGTTTCATCGGCTACATTATACATGATCCAGAATTCACTAACATCTTCGGGAATATTATAGAAGAAATATTCATCAACATCGTCGCTGTATGCGGGAGAAACCTCGTATTCCGGAACGGTTCCGCCAGACCAGGAGGTATATCCGCCAATAGCGGTTATACCGAAGGCATCGGAACTCTTGCGGATATTTACAGTATAGGTTCTGGTGGAATTATTGTTGGTGACAATAATTGTAACAACCTGCTCCTCAACGGAAAGTTCGACTGTGTTGGAATTCTTTTTGGTAGAACCGCCAACAGTTACAAGAACTTCACTTCCTTCAGAAGCTTCTGCACTGATGGTAACACTTTCTTTACCGTCAACAATAATATCGTATTCATAATCTGAAACAGAGAACCCTTTTACACTCTCGCCGTCAACAGTTATATCAGTCGCATAAGCTTTGTTTACGCCTATAGCCATAAGATAACCGGAGTCATTTTTATAATAGATAGTGCCTTCGCTGTCTGCAACAGGTGCACAAATGCAATAGTTCTGCTGTGCTCTTGCGGGAACGTAAATTTCGGTTGCTGAATAAGCATCGATGTTCATATCCCATTCGATTGCGAAAAGGCCGCCGGGACGTGCGTTATAAGTGGAATAAAAATATACTTTGCCGGTTTCTTCCATATATCCTGTGCTTGCCATAATAGGAGCCTGGGGATATCCCGGAAGTGCAAGGCCCGCGATTTTTTCCATGTTCTCAACATCAATCACGTTAAGAACGCCTGCGGAACCAAACTGGTATGCGCCGGAAGTTCCGATATATGCTCTGCCCTCAAGAATAATAGGGGTGCTTGTGCACATATTACCCATATCAAGGGTTGCAAATTCATCTTTTTTAAAGGTGCCGTCTGCATTAATGGGCGCTTTGATGAAAAGTCCGCCTTTAGTAACGGCATAACAGGTATCGCTTTCATCATCGAAGGAAATTGAAGAACGTATATCACCTTTGATGTTTTCGATTTTATCAATGATTTCGCCGGTTTCGGGGTTTACGCTGTAAAGAACTGCGTTTGCAGTATAATCGCCTTCGGCGGTGCCATCATCAGAACCGAAAACAGCATATTCATCACAAACGTATGCGCCCGCCCAATAGAAGCCGCCGAAATGATTCAGTGTCCATTCGGCATATTTTGTTTCGTCGGTTCTGGTGGGATCGTCATCATTTACAGAGAAACAATAAAATGTACCTTCAGCGCTTTCACCCTGCCATGTGCCGATATAGATATATCCGTCGTGGTAGGTAATGGGCGAAATAGTTTGGCCGTTTACCGCCTCGCTGAGCCAAACCGGTTCAAGGGTTGCCGCGTTGAACGCCTGAACGGTTGTGCTCTGCTGAACAAAAATAAGTCCTTCTGCATAAGTGATAGGGTTGGTAGCAAAACCTGCATTTGCATACATTTTTCCGGAAACAAGAATTTCACCGGTTTCTTTATCAAGAAGATAAATGCTGTTAGAACAGGCAACAGCAAGAACATCGCGTTTTTCTCCGTTGATATCAACATCATTGATGATAATCGGAGGAGTCGGCGACTGAACAAAAAATCCGCCGCCGTTGCCTATCTGAACGGCCCATTTCTGTTCAGCTTCATCTGTATTCCTGGGCGTTTTATATTCAACGATGGCCATATTGCTTTCATCTCCGCGGAAGCTGGGCCATTCACTTTCATAATTTATATATTCGGTTTTCTTGATAGGTTCAAGTTCTACTTTAATTTCCGTATCGGTTCCCGCAACAAAAGTTCCCTCTTTTGCAAGATAACCTTTTGCGCGAACAAGATAGGTATATTCAGCACCCGGCATAAGATTGTCAACTCTTGTTGGATCCTCTTCGCTGGAAGCAAGAGCCTTGCCGTTCAGTTTTACTGTAACAGTTGCACCTTCGATTATGTCGAATTTAATTGATGCCGGTTCGACCTTTTCGATAGCGATACTGTATTCGGTATTGCCAACACCGGATTCGGTGGTGGTTTTTACAACGATCTCATCAACATCCGCAACATTGATGGTAGCCTGTCCTAATTCGGCTTCTGCTCCGTTATAAGCTACGGTGCAGCCGGAAGAAACGCTTCCCACAAGCCTGAGTTCAGTTGTGGTTTTAAGAATTTTTACGCTTGACGGAACATTGTAAATATCCTGATAGTTTATGGTGTTCCCCTCTGCATCAAAATAAATATATTCTTCTCCGGTTACAACATCATAAATTCTTGGAGTGGTAATCCCGCATCCGTTAAAATTGAAAACGTACGTGGTGGAAGTATATCCTTCGCAGGAAACAACAACTCTGATTTCGCATTCGCCGAAAAGAACGCCATAAACGCTTGCGCCCCAGCTTCTGATGGTTGTTTCTACTTCCTGGCCGTCTTTTGTGAAATATGCTTTAATAGTGGCCGCAGAATCCGTTGCAGTCGCTCTAAAGTTAAGTCCTTCGCCAGCTTTGGATGCTTTAAGGTCCGGAAGTTCATATTCAAGGGTGTCGCTGTTAAAAAGCGGAGTTTCTTCCGTGCCGTATCCGTCACCCTCTGTATGCAGATAATAGGTGGAACCGCTTCTCACACTTAAAGAAGCAAGTTTCACTGCCTGAAGTTCCTCTGCCGGTTCTGCTTCTCCTGTTGTAGTGTATTCTGCAACTTCTTCAGCATAATCCTGTTGAATTTCTGAAGTTTTTTCTCCGACCTCTGTCTGTTCTTCTACCGTTGCGGAATCAGTATTCTCTGCCGATTCCTGGGGTTCTTCGTTTTCAATCTGTTCTTCTTCAGCAGGTTCAACGGTTTCGACGATTTCTTCCGTTTCGCCGACCTGTTCCAGTTCAAGCGCCATTGCGCTCATGGGGAACATTCCGATGACCATGATGAC
>JAFUJP010000034.1 GCA_017473745.1 Oscillospiraceae bacterium | reverse complement strand
GGTTTACCCTCATCCGTCACGGCTGCGCCGTGCCACCTTCCCCCGGGGGAAGGCTTTAAAACTCGGAATCGCAGTATTCGCATTTTTTGTCGCCGGATTTTATGGGCGCGCCGCAATAGGGGCAGCGGAGCTCTTCCGGTTTTTTGTTTTCTCTCGGATATTCCCTATAAAAAGTTTCTTCCGAAGGATTTTCGCTTTTTTCTTCCCTTTTCTTTGCGTTTTTATAGCTGTTGACGGTGGTCGTTACGGCAATGGCCGTCCAAAGAACCCCGAAAAGAGCCATTGGCGGAAATATACTTCCCGCCATAATGGTCCAGAAAATGCCAAAGCAGACAGCAAAAATTCCGAAAAGAAGTGACACTGCCGGCGATTGAGGTTCGGTGTTTCTGTGATGTCTGTGCATATTTTTCTCCTTGATTATGTTAAAGATTCGCTTAAAATAAAATATTTATTTATAAAACCCTTCCACCGTGCCATACGGCAACGGTCACCCCTGGTAATAATAAAAGGGCGGGAAAAACTCCCGCCCTTTATTTTATTATTCAGAAACTTCGGTTGCTTCGGAATTTGCTTCGCCTTCGGATTCAGCGGATTCGGAGGATTCTTCCTCGTCACCTTTGGGAGCAACGGTGAAGGATACGACCCTCGAATCTTCGGCAGCAAGGCGCATAACCTTTACGCCGGAAGCGCTTCTGTGCTGGACGTTAACTTCGTTGACGGAAAGACGAATGATAATGCCGTCGGAGCTGATAGCGATAATATCATCGTCATCGGCAACGGCTTTGATTCCTGCGACGTCATCGGTCTTATAGTTCTGAAGGCCTTTGCCGCCGCGTTTCTGGATTCCGTAGTCTTCAAATTCGGAGCGTCTGCCCTTGCCGCCGGCGCTGATGGTGAGAAGTTTTTTGCCTTCTTCAACGATTTCCATGCCAACTACTTCGTCGCCTTCCGCAAGATCTATCGCTCTTACGCCGCGGGCGGTTCTTCCGAGTTCACGGGCATCGGTTTCTTTGAAGCGAATAGACATACCTTTTTTGGTTGCGACGATAAGCTCGTCTTCGCCGCCGGTAAGGCGAACCCATTTAAGTTCGTCGCCCTCATCAAGGCTGATGGCATTAAGGCCGCTCTTTCGGACGTTGCGGTATGCGGAAAGGCGGGTTCTCTTAATAACGCCTGCTTTGGTGACCATGGTGAGATAGCTGCCCTCTTCGTCGATAATTCCGCCGAGCTTGATAAGAGTTGTAACTTTTTCATCCTGCTCGAGAGGAAGAACGTTGACGATGTTTGTACCCCTTGCGGCGCGCTGGCTTTCGGGGATCTCGTATCCCTTGATGCGGAACACTTTACCCTTATCGGTGAAGAAGAGGATATAGTCATGGGTCGAAACGGTGAAGAGACTTTCGACATAGTCCTCGTCGCGTCTGGTCATGCCGGAAATTCCGCGGCCGCCGCGGCGCTGGGCTTTATAAGCTTCAAC
Organism: Oscillospiraceae bacterium; assembly: GCA_017473745.1. Taxonomy (GTDB): domain Bacteria; phylum Bacillota; class Clostridia; order Oscillospirales; family Ruminococcaceae; genus UMGS1668. Next base: position 9,702 of record JAFUJP010000034.1, on the reverse strand, counting down.
GGGCTGGCTCTTGATATATCCGAAATGGGTAAGGGTGATGACCCTGTCTTCAACGGGGATAAGATCTTCAAGATCCATTTCGCCGCTGATGGTTTCGATTCCTGTGCGGCGGTCATCGCCGAATTTATCGGCAATTTCGTGCATTTCGGCTTTGATGATCTCATCAACAAGGTGCATATTGCTGAGGATCTCTTCCAATTCGGAAATTTTCGCACGGATTTCGGCAAGTTCGTTCTCGATGGCTTCGCGGTTAAGGGAGGAAAGACGTCCCAAACGCATCTGGAGAATTGCGTTTGCCTGGATTTCGGAAAGCCCGAAGCGTTCCATAAGGCGGGGTCTGTTTTCGTTGTCATCGCGGCCGCTTCTTATGATGCGGATAACTTCGTCGATATTATCCTGTGCAATTTTAAGACCTTCGAGAATATGTTCGCGTTCGCGGAGTTTTCCGAGATCATATTTTGTGCGGCGGATAATAACTTCGCGCTGGAAGTCGATATAATTTTGGAGCATCTCTTTAAGAGAGAGCACCTTCGGCTGGCCGTTAACAAGGGCGAGCATAATTACGCCGCAGGTATCCTGGAGCTGGGTATAGGTATAGAGCTGGTTGAGCACGACCTGAGCATTGGCATCGCGTTTAAGCTCGATAACAATGCGAAGGCCCTCTCTGTCGGATTCATCGCGAAGGTCGCTTATGCCTTCGACACGCTTTTCTTTTACAAGGTCGGCAATGCTTTCGATAAGGCGGGCTTTATTGACCATATAGGGAATTTCGGAAACGACTATGCGATAGCGGTCGTTCTTCCATTCCTGGATTTCCGCCCTGGAGCGTACAATAAGCTTTGCTCTTCCGGTGGCATAGGCGGCGCGGATGCCCGCTCTGCCCATAATAATGCCTCCGGTGGGGAAGTCCGGTCCCTTGATATGTTCCATAAGGTCATCAAGGGTCGCATCCGGGTTATCAATAAGGCAGCAGGCCGCATCTACGGTTTCGCGAAGGTTATGGGGCGGAATATTGGTAGCCATACCAACAGCGATACCCATGGAACCGTTTACGAGAAGGTTAGGATATCTTGAAGGAAGAACCATCGGCTCTTTAAGGCTGTCGTCATAGTTACCCATAAAATCGACGGTGTTTTTATCAATATCCGTGAGCATTTTTGTTGCCATACGGCTCATGCGGCTTTCGGTATAACGATATGCCGCAGGCGGGTCGCCGTCAACGGAACCAAAGTTTCCGTGGCCGTCAACAAGGGGTGCGCGCATGGAAAAATCCTGGGCAAGGCGAACCATGGCATCGTAAACAGATGCGTCGCCGTGGGGATGGAATTTACCGAGAACGTCACCGACGGTTGCGGCACATTTTTTATAGGGCTTTGAAGGCTCGAGGCCGTTTATATACATTGTATAAAGTATTCTTCGGTGTACCGGTTTTAAACCGTCGCGCACATCCGGAAGAGCACGGGATACGATTACGGACATGGAATAATCCAGAAAGGATTTTTTCATTTCCTTTTCGATATCGACGTTTATAAGTTTTGCCTTGGGCATATCGTCCTCGAGTTCGAGGGCGGCTTCGGGTATTTTCTTTTCGTTTTCTTCCAAAACGGTTTCCTCCGTTCTTTTGAAATAGGAATAATGCCATTGTAGGGAACGCTGTCCTCAGCGTTCCGTATTATATTTTAAATCAATTTCGGACCGTCGGGGACGACGGTCCCTACGGTAATATATTGTATCCTTTTGACAATGGACAAATTTTTAATCCTCGTCGTTTTCTTCCTCAAGTTCTTCTTCGAGGGCTTCAAGCTCTTTTTCGGCGGCTTCGAGTTCTTCCTCTTCGGCTTCTTCGGCGGCTTCGCGCTCGGCAAGGATCACTTTGCCTTCGGCAATTTTTTCGTTTGCCCATTCGATGAATTCGGGGATATTCACGCCTTCGGCAAGCATAACTTCTTTTGCGACGAAAAGCTGGTTTGCAAGGGTGAATTCAAGATAGACAACGTTCTGGGATTCCCAGCAGCGGTTGAAAAGACCCCATTCAAAGAATTCATCGCGGGGTTCCGCTTTTTCGAGAACGCCGTCTTCATATACGGCAAGAATGATTTCGTTGGTGAGGTATTTGCTGGAGTTATAATATTCTCTGGTTGCTTTTTCAAGGCGTTTGGGGAAGTGTTTGTAATAAGTAAGAAGATGATAGGTGAGATATCCGCTCATCAAAAAGGTGAGAAAATAGAACATAAAGGGAGTATAGCTTATCCACTCGATGATTCCGCGGCCGGCATATTTAGGATCGAAATAATCGAAATTTATAACAGCCATAACAGCAAAAGCAAGGCAGATAACGCCCATAATAAGGCCGAAAATCTTTTTGAGCTGTTTATCCCTTGCGATTGCAGGAGCGGAAACGGTATCGTTATATTCGCGGTAAACTTCAAGGGTGGGAACATGGGTGAAACAATATTTAGGTTCACCGTATTCGGAAACTTCGATACGCGGAATTTCGGGTTTTGGTTTTGCTTCTCTTTTGAACATATTAAATCCCATTTTTAATTTCCTCCTGTTTTATACGTCGAGATTCTGAACATATTTTGCGTTTGTTTCGATAAACTCACGTCGCGGCTCTACTTTATCGCCCATAAGGATGGTGAAAACCTCATCCGCTGCGGCGGCATCTTCGAGCTCAACACGGAGCATGATACGGCGCTCGGGATCCATGGTGGTTTCCCAAAGCTGTTCGGGGTTCATTTCACCAAGACCTTTATAGCGCTGAACATCGTTTTTCTTTGTGCCATCCGGATCAAGTTCGCGAAGGATCATATCGCGTTCTTCATCGGAATAGGCATAACGCACTTTTTTGCCAACCGTTATCTTATAAAGAGGCGGCTGGGCAATATATATATGACCCTCTTCGATAAGAGGTCGCATATAACGGAAGAAGAAGGTGAGAAGAAGGGTTCTGATATGAGAACCGTCAACGTCCGCATCGGCCATGATAATTATTTTGCCGTAGCGGAGTTTTGTTATATCAAGCTCGTCGCCGATTCCGCAGCCGAGAGCAAGAACAACGGGGGTAAGCTTATCGTTGTTATAAACTTTATCTATTCTTGCTTTTTCAACGTTGAGCATCTTGCCCCAAAGGGGAAGGATCGCCTGGAAGGTTCTGTCACGGCCCATTTTTGCGGAACCGCCTGCGGAGTCACCCTCGACGATATAAATTTCGGTATTTACGTTATCGCGGTCGGAACAATCCGCAAGTTTGCCCGGAAGGGAAGCGCTTTCAAGAACGGATTTTCTTCTTGCGGTTTCTCTTGCGCGGCGGGCGGCTTCTCTTGCCCTTGCGGCACCGAGAGATTTTTCAAAAATCGCTTTTGCGATGGTCGGGTTTTCTTCAAAATAGGTCTTGAGCTTTTCGTAAAGCATTTTATCGACCATGGAACGCATTTCGGTATTTCCGAGTTTGGTTTTTGTCTGGCCTTCAAATTCCGCATTGGTAAGCTTTACGGAAATAACAGCGGTAAGACCTTCGCGAACGTCTTCGCCCGAAAGCTTTTCGCCATCTTTAAGGATTTTCTTTTCGTGGCCGTAATCATTAAAAACTTTGGTCAAAGCGTTTTTGAAACCGGTTTCGTGCATACCGCCGTCGATAGTATGAATATTGTTTGCGAAGCTGAGTATAACCTCGTTATAGCTGTCGTTATACTGCATTGCAACTTCGGCAGTGGAATCTCCGTTTCTTGCGGAAAAATAGAGAACTTCGGGATGAACGGTTTCGAGGCCCTTTTTCTTATGAAGATATTCAACGAAGCTTCTGATACCGCCTTCGTAATGAAGTATCTCTTTTCTCTCTTCCTCGCCGCGTTTATCGGTAAAGATTATCTTTACGCCGGCGTTGAGGAAAGCCTGTTCGCGAAGGCGGGCAAGAAGAACGTCGTATTCATAATCGAGAGTCTCGAAAATCTGATCGTCGGCCTTGAAAAGAACCGCCGTGCCTTTTTCATCGGTATCGCCGACAATTTCAAGATCACCATCGGCAACGCCTCTTGTAAAGCGCTGGCGATAGATATGCTCGCCGTCTTTTACTTCGACTTCGAGCCATTCGGAAAGGGCGTTAACAACCGAGGCACCGACGCCGTGAAGACCGCCGGAAACTTTATAGCCGGAACCGCCGAATTTACCGCCCGCATGGAGAACGGTGAAAACGACCGTTACTGCCGGAATTCCAAGTTTATGATGGATACCCACGGGGATGCCTCGGCCGTTATCTGTTACGCGAACAAGATTTTCGGGAAGAAGCTCGACGTTGATATCGGTGCAATATCCCGCAAGGGCTTCGTCGATGGCGTTATCGACTATTTCATAAACAAGGTGGTGCAGACCCTTCGGGCCTGTTGAACCGATATACATACCGGGTCTTTTTCTTACTGCTTCAAGTCCTTCAAGAACCTGTATTTGGTTTTCGTCGTAGGCTTCCTGCATAGGTTCTACGGCAAACGGAGTATTTTCCACGAATTTACCTCCTGATATTTTTCCGTTTTTTATAACGGTGATTTTCTTTTTTTGCCTTCTCCTTGAAGAGAAGGTGCCGCATGACCATACGATCGCGGCGGATTAGGTATTTTTTTGAATTAACGCCGCTGCTGCGCAATGCGGCTGCACCTCATCAGTCAGATACGCTGACAGCTTCCCCTCAAGGGGAAGCCTTTAAAGCGCGCTACCTCGCTTTTTAAGGGTTGCGGGGGCAAGCTGGGATATATAAACCTTTTCTTTTCCGTTTTCGCTTGTAAGGCAAAAACTTTTTGGAAGATCAAAGGTTACGTTTATTACGTTGCCTTCTTTCTGATTGCGGGAAAGAAAGCCGCGGGTCGATTTTGCAACGGTGGTGTTATCCATATCAAAAATGCCTATGACGTCATTTTCCCATACGGAAACATCACCGCCGAGGAAGAGATACATTTTAACATACCTCCGTTTTATAAAATATTTTGTAGGGGCGCACCTGCGTGTGCGCCCGTTTTTCGGGCGGTCACATAGGACCGCCCCTACAACGTATTTTTAAATTTCTTTTATTTTTCCTTTTTTCATGGTAAAGACTTTGCCTTCCGCAAGACCGGAAAAAAGTTCTTTATCACAACAGGTGAGGAAAATCTGGCTTTCGCCGATGGAATTGAGAATATAATCACGGCGGATGGAATCCAGTTCGCTCATAACGTCATCAAGAAGAATGAGCGGAGGTTCGCCCATGGCTTCGCCCAGAAGTTTTGCTTCGCCGAGCTTCAACGAAAGGATGCAGCTTCTTTGCTGACCCTGTGAACCGAAGGAGCGGACGGGCATTGAGTCAAGAGTAACTTCGATATCGTCCCTGTGGGGGCCGACGGAAGTGGAGCCGTGCTCAAAATCATAATTTCTTGTTTTTTGAAGAGCATCATAGAAAATCTGTGCCCATTCGGCGGTGCTCACGGAACTTTTTGCGTGCTCATTTTCATCAAGAACTGTTGTTTTGTATTCCGCAAAGAATTCTTCGCGCCCGGCGGACATTCCTTTATAAATTTCCGCGGCCTTTTTATTAAGGCTTTCGCAGTAATTCACCCGGGTTCTTATAATTGAACCGCCGAGCCTTGCAAGCTGTTCATCGTAGATATCTATCATATCAATAAGGCCGGAATGGTATCTTGCATCTTTGAGCACGGTGTTGCGCTGTTCGAGCACCTTTTTATAATCCGCGAGCACCGAAAGATATTTCGGATAAAGCTGGCAGAGGGAAGTATCCGCAAGGCGGCGGCGTTCCTTAGGGCCGTCACGGAAAAGATTCATATGGTTGGGCGAAAAAACAACCCCGCCGCAGGTTCCGGCATATTCTGCCGAGCTTCTGATATCTATTCCGTTTTTCTTTATGCTTTTTGATGGAGAAAAGCTTATTTCGGCATTCTGTTCCCGGTGTTCGGCATAGAAATCAGCTTTTAAAAATGCTTTTTCGGCTCCGAACCGGATAAACTCGGAATCCTTTGTCTGGCGAAAGCTTTTCGCCCCGGTGAAGAGCCAAAGGGCTTCCATAAGATTTGTTTTGCCCTGAGCGTTTTCGCCGCAGATTATATTGACCTTTTCTCCCGGTTCAATATGGAGATTTTCTATATTGCGGAAATCTTTTAATTCAAGACTTTTGAAAATCATTCTTTAATTTCTTCTTCTGCGGTTACGGCAAAGGATTTTCCGCCGAGTTCGGCAACATCACCAGGACGCATTTTTTTGCCGCGCATGGTGCAGACTTCGCCGTTGACCTTAACTTTTCCGCCCTGGATAAGTTCCTTTGCTTCGCCGCCGGTCATAACTGCGCCGGAAAATTTAAGGAAGGAATCAAGTTTTATATATTCGTCGCGTATGGCAACCTCCACAGGAGCGGAGGGAGCAGGTCTGCGGACGAGTTTAAGCTGTATTTTTGCCATAATTTCACCTTTATCACGGTTTATTACTGTAGAGAACGCTTTCCTCAGCGTTCCTTTTTATATTGGACAGGGTTTTCTTAACGTCGGGGACGACGTTCCCTACTGTCACTTAATAATTATTTAAATGTCGGCTTTCATTCTTACGGGAAGAACGAGGAAAAGGAAGCTTTCGCCTTCCATAGGCTGAATTTTAACCGGGGCAAGGGGGCTGTTTATGACCATCTTGACTTTATCACAGCCTGTTGCGCGGAGTGCTTCGAGAAGATAGCGGTTATTGAAGCCCATTTCAACCGGATCGCCTTTGATATCGCATTCCACAACGTCGCTTATTTTACCGAGAGCTGTGGAACAGGAGATTTTTATTTCTCCGTTACCGATGGAAAGGCGGATGGGGCTTTTTAGTCTGTCGTTGATAAGAAGGCTCGTTCTGTCTATGGAATTAAGGAAGTCGCGGACTTTTACTTCAACAACAGTATTGGAAGAAGCGGGAATGGAAGAACGGAAGTCGATAAAATCGCCTTCGAGCAGGCGGGAAACAACGTCGTATCTTCCTATTCTGAAGATGATATGCTTTTGAGAAAGGGCAATAAGCATTTCTTCATCACCTTCAAGAAGCTTTGCAACTTCGGAAAGGGATTTGCCGGGAACGATGAAATCGAGTTCATCGCCGTAGGTGACCTGTTCCTGGCGTATAGCAAGGCGGAAGCCATCGACGGAAACTACCGAAAGAACATGATCTTTTATAATAAATTTGGAACCGGTATGGACAGGTTTGAAATCATTTACCGCAACGGCAAAGATAGTCTGGTCTATCATGCTTTTGAGGGTTTCCTGCTTTATGGTAAAGTTTATCTTTTCGTCAACGGCGGGGAGCTGGGGGAATTCCTCGGCTTCGATGCCGATGATGTTATATTCTGCGGCGCCGCCGCGGATTTTTGTGATAAGCTTTTCGTCGCATTCGATTTCGACTTTTTCTGAAGCGAGGCGGCGAACCATATCAAAGAAAAGTTTTGCGTTGAGCACGATGGAACCGTTTTCGACGATGTGGGCTTCCATATAAGTGGTGATGCCAAGTTCCATATTATAGCAGCTGAGGGTGAGGCGGTCGTCTTCGGCAACGATGAGAACGCCCTCCATGGCGGGGTGGGTGGTCTTTGCGGCAACGGCACGGGTCACGTTATTAAGTGCCTCGGAAAGTTCCTGGCGGCTGCAAGAAAATTTCATAAAATCTCCTCCGGATAGAAAGAAAGAATAGTATTATTCAGTAACAGTAGTAGGGGCTGTTGAATATGTGGAAAAATGTAAAAATTGTTTTTGTAAAGCCTTTTTTTGGACAGGCTTTTTTGACAAAGATATGTTTGAAAAAATATGGAAAAGTTGAATGGATTTTTTGTAAATTTAAGGATGTTGAATAAAAAAAGTTATATTGTTAAAAAGCTGTTAAATCAACAGGTTTTTAACTGTTTTCAACAAGTTGAAAAGTTTACATATCCTTTATGTTTTTTGTGATGTCTTCGATTATCTCGCGAAGGCGGGAATCGGTTTTCATCATTTTTTCGGTCTGGCTTATGGCGTAAACAACGGTGGAATGGTCTCTTCCGCCGAATTCATCGCCGATGGCGGCCATGCTCATCTGGGTTATATCCTTGATAACGTACATAGCGACCTGTCTTGCGCGGCTTATATTGGCGGCGCGCTTATTGCTCTTGATATCCTGTTCGGATACGTTGAAGGTTCGGCTGACCTCGCTTATGATTTTGCCGATGGTGACCGGTACGGGCTGGTTATCGTTAAGAATATCGCGGATAGCGGATTGAGCCATCATAATGGTGATAGGTTTGTTTTCATAGATAAGGGAATTTGCTTTGATATTCTTAACGGCACCTTCAAGCTGGCGGATATTGCTTTTAAGGTTATTTGCTATGTATTCGGCAACCTCGATGGGCATATCAAGCTGAAGAAGATCGGCTTTGCGCTGGATAATAGCGATTCGGGTTTCAAAATCCGCAGGCTGGATATCGGCCATAAGGCCCATTTCAAAACGGTTGCGAAGACGGTCCTCGAGGGTTTTTATCTCTTTCGGGGGTCTATCGGAAACGAGCACGATCTGTTTGCCGGATTCATAAAGGGCGTTGAAGGTATGGAAGAATTCTTCCTGGGTGGAATCACGCCCCGCAATGAACTGGATATCGTCAACGAGAAGATAATCGACTTTGCGGTATTTTTCGCGGAATTCGGGAGTAGTCTGGCTTCTGATGGCGGCTATAAGCTCGTTTGTGAACTCTTCGCCTTTTACATAGGCCACGAGAGCATCGGGTTTTCTTTCTTTTACTTCGTTCATAATTGCGAAGAGAAGATGAGTTTTGCCGAGGCCGGAATCACCGTGAATGAAGAGCGGGTTATAGTTTCTTATATCGTGGGTGGCAACGGCCATTGCCGCGGCATGAGCAAATTTGTTTGAAGAACCGACTATAAAAGTATCGAAAGTATATTCATAATCGCCGGTCGGGTTTTCGTTTTGAAGCGAAGAGGCGGCGCTTTCGACTGTATTATATTTGTTATCTTCTTTTTTTTCTTCTTTTTGAGCAAGACATTCAATAATAACTTCGACAGGGAAGCCGAGAACATCTTCAAACCCGCGGGAAAGAAGTTCCTTATATTTTTCCGCAACAATATTCTGTTTGAATTCGGAATTTACGCCAAGGCGAACATTCTCGACAGTAAGCTTTACGGGAACGATATCTTTTATCCAAAGATTATAGGCGACTTCGGTCATCTGGGTTTTGCAGCGGTCTTTTACAAGGCCGAAAATTTCTTCAAATGAATCCATATTTTCCTCCTTTTTGTTTTGTTTTATTTTATATTCTGTTTAAGAGGAACAAGAGAAATTATAAAATATGACAGAATAAATTATAGCACAAAATTATATAAAAGAAAAGGTTTTCAACATATTTTTGGCGATATATTTATTAATTGTATTATTATTTATAAAGGAATTGTGGATAATTCAGAAAGATGATAAATGCGTTTAAAGCCTTCCCCTCGGGGAAGGTGGATTTCGCCGAAGGCGAAAGACGGATAAGAGTAGTATAAACTACCGACATTGTTAGCTGAAACGTCGTAGGGGCGAACCTGTGTGTTCGCCTGTAACCCAAGAACGCGGAGCGCTTTAAAGCCTTCCCAGAGGGGAAGGGGGACCGTTGCCGTAGGCACGGTGGATGAGGGATTATTTAATAACGCGTCGTAGGGGCGGACCTATGTGTCCGCC
>JAFUJP010000003.1 GCA_017473745.1 Oscillospiraceae bacterium | reverse complement strand
GGCAAAGACGGCGAAGCGCGCCCGGTGGGCGATACAGCGAGCCGGATTTGGCGCAGGCATCGACCGTATGCAAGGCGTATGCCGCCGCAGACGGGCGCTAATGCCAAGAGTACAGGTGGCACGCCGCAGGCGTGACGGATGGGCAAAAACATCGAAGCGCGCCCTGTGGGCGATGAAGCGAGATGTTTTTGGCGCCGCGGTCAAAATATTCAAGGCGAATGCCGCAGAATATTTTGGGTATCGCAAGAGGGCATATAACAAGGAACGCGGAGCGCTTATTGAAATTTAGACAGGGTTTATCCCTCCTCAGTCGCCTTTGGCGACAGCTCCTCCTCTGAGGAGCTTAAATAATTTACCTTTGCACAAAAAAATGCGCCCCGAGGGGCGCATTTTTTTAAGTTTATCAAAGTCTTATATTCTTGAATCTGTTTATGACAAGTCCGGCCACGATTCCGATAACAATGCCGGTGATGGTTCCGGTTACGATGAGCACCGGAAGATAAAGGGCAATCTGCTCGGTTCCGAGAAGGATTATCGCCATAATTATCTGGCCCACGTTATGCATGATTCCGCCGGCAACGGAAACGCCGATAATAGAAAATTTATCGGTCTTTTTGAGTATCCACATAACCAGAAGCGAAAGCACCGCGCCCGCAAGACTGTACCACATGGACATAACGTTGCTGAAAAGCATCGAAACAAGGATTACCCTTATAAGCGAAACAAGAATGGCTTCCTTCGTGCCGATTTTATAAAGCACAAAGATTATAACTATATTTGCAAGGCCCATTTTGATCCCCGGAACAGCAAAAGAAAGGGGAACAAGAACCTCTATATACGACATTATCATCGCAAGGGCGATTGAAAGCCCAAGCATAGCAACTTTTTTTGTTTTCATATTATTCACGACACAAAATCAACTTCGGCCTCGGTCGGGCCTTTGATGGTAATAACGGTTTTATTGGGAAGACAGGTAATGGCTTCACCGGTTCGGCTTATACTGCGCTGGTCAACGCATACATGGTCGGGACAGGAGGCTTCGGTGACGTCGGCTTTCCCGTCTTTTATAATAAGAATATTATATCCGCCGTTTTCGGATTCGAGCCGGATTTCGGCATCGGTATCAAGAGGATATCTTGCGGTTTCTACACCGTCAACGACAACAACGGCAAAAGCGCCTTCTTCTTTAAGAAGCTCGGTTCCGAGCCAGATTCCCGCCGCGGCAATTATAACGGCGACGGCAAGAATAACGTCGTTTTTGAATTTTTTATCTTTGAAAATTTCCATCGAGTTTTTTTAACGCTCCGCCGCTTTCGATAAGCGGCGGAGCGTTTTTCCTTTGCAAGAGATTTTTGCGATTATGCTTTAAGCATTTCAAGACAACCTACGGGGCAGTCTTCCGCGCATTTGCCGCAGCCGATGCATTTTTCGTGATCAACGTTTGCAAGGAAGTTGGTTACGGTGATGGCTTCGGCGGGGCAGTTTTTCTGGCATTTCATGCAGCCGATACAGCCGTTCTGGCATTCTTTGCGAACAACTGCGCCTTTTTCGTGGTTGGAACAGGTGATGACTGCTTTTTCGGCTTTGGGAACAATAGAAATGAGGTGGTTGGGGCATTTGCTTACGCAAAGGCCGCAGCCGACGCATTTTCTGGGGTCAACGTGAGCAACGCCGTCAACGATGCAGATTGCATCATTGGTGCAAACGGTTGCGCAATCGCCGCAGCCAAGGCAGCCATAAAGGCATGCGCCTTTTCCGCCATAGAGCATTTTTGCCGCCGCGCAGGAATTAAGACCCTGATAAATTTCTTTATATGTCTGTTTGTGGCAATCGCCGCCGCAATGTACGAATGCGGTAAGGGGTTCTGCTGCTTCGGCTTCAACGCCGAGGATTTCGGAAACAGCCTTGGTGGTTGCTTCACCGCCGGGGCGGCAAAGGTTTGCCGCCGTTCCGGGAACGTTTGCAAGGGCGTTTGCATAAGCATCACAGCCCGAAAAACCGCAGGCGCCGCAGTTTGCGCCGGGAAGGCATTCGCGAACTTCGGCTTCAACGGGGTTTGTTTTAACGCCCATGAAGATATCTGCAAGAACGAGAAGAACTGCACTTGCAAGGCCGAGTCCGGCAACGACAAGAGTTGCGTTCAAAATAATTTCAGTCATCTTTTGTTATCTCCTTATGCGAAGAGTTTATCAATAATACCGCCGAAGCCCATGAATGCTACGGAAACGATGGAAGCCGCAACAAGGGTTATCGGAATGCCTTTGAAGCATTCGGGAGCGTCGGATTCTTCAAGACGTCCTCTTACACCGGCGAAAAGCCACATTGCAAGAAGGAAGCCGAGGCCGCAGCCGAGAGAGCTTACCATGGATTCAACGAAGTTGTAGCCGTCGCTGATGTTGTTGATGGTAACGCCGAGAACCGCGCAGTTGGTGGTGATAAGCGGAAGATATACGCCAAGGGATTTGTGAAGTGCGGGAATGAATTTTTTGAGGAAGATCTCAACAAACTGAACAAGAGCAGCAATAACAAGGATAAATACGATGGTCTGAAGATATCCGAGTTCGTTGGGATCGAGAAGATAGGTCTGGATGGGCCAGGTTGCAGCGGTTGCAACGAGCATTACAAAGATAACGGAAACGCCCATGCCGACGGCCTGGTCGGATTTTTTGGAAACGCCGAGGAAGGGGCAGATTCCGAGGAATTTGTTGAGAACATAGTTATCAACAAGAACGGCGCTCATGAGGATGATAAGAAGTTCTTTCATTATTTAGTTTCCTCCTTTACCTCAGATTCACAGCTTGCTTTGTTGCAGGCGGATGCGTTGGGGCAGCCTTCGCAGGCAAACTCTTTCTTTGCATTTTTGCCGGCAAAGAGTTTGTTGACAAGTGCGATAAGGCAGCCGAATACGAGGAAGCCGCCGGGAGCTGCTGTTACGATGGAAACGGCATAGGGTTTGATGGCGGTGAGCTCGATTCCGGCCCAGGTGCCTGCGCCGAGGATTTCGCGGATGGAACCCATTACAACGAGTGCAAGGGTGAAGCCGATGCCCATGCCGATGCCGTCGAGAGCGGAATCAATGATTCCGTTTTTGCGTGCGAACATTTCTGCGCGGCCGAGGATGATGCAGTTAACAACGATAAGTGCAAGATAAACGCCGAGCATATCGTAAAGATCCGGGAAATATGCCTGCATAAGCATCTGAACAACAGAAACGAAACCGGCGATAACAACAATGTATGCGGGAATACGTACTTTATCCGGAATTGCTTTGCGAAGTGCGGAAATTACGACGTTGGAGCAGATGAGAACTGCGGTTGCGGCAATGCCCATTGCAAGGGCGGAAATAACTCCGGTGGTGGTTGCAAGGGTGGGGCAGGTGCCGAGAAGAAGAACGAGAACGGGGTTCTCTTTAATAATACCTTTAAGAAGAATGCCTAATTTTTTCATTATCCAACAACCTCCTTAATGAGATTGAAAGCTTCGAAAGCGCTGTTGAAGTTGCTTGCAACTGCGTTAGCGGTCATGGTTGCTCCGGCGACAAGAGTCATGTCATCGGAATAGGTGCTTTCGGTAAGGCCGACGAACTGTGCTTTGTATGCGCTTTCATCGGTGAGAGAATGTGTGGAATAATATTCGCCGTGGATGATCATTTCGGAAAGAGTTTTGAAGACAACAACTTCGCCGTTTGCGTTGAATACGGTGAGCATCTTCATTGCTTCATTGTTATAGCCGAGAGGCTGGGTGATAACAATATACTGGGTCTCTTCGCCTGCGACAGCGGTGAATGCTGCGATGACATCGGAGAAAGTTCCAAGTCCCTCAACGGGGGTGATAACAGCGCCTTCGGGAGCAGCAGCGGTTGCGTTGGTGGTGTTGTTATCAAGGTTTGCGGTTGCAAGAACGGGGTTGGCGGCCTGTGCGGCAGAAACAGCATCGGCAGCTTCGCCGGTTACGTTATTGCCTTCAAGGTCGAATGCCTGTGCAACGCCGAATGCGTTGACGCCGACAACAACAGAACCTGCATCGGTGGAAACAACGTAGATATAACCGCAGTTGTTGTTTGCTTTATAAGCCTGGGTGATAGGAGCTGCAAAGCCCTCGACAGGAGTAACGACAGCAGTTCCGAGACTATTGACACAGCCGGGAAGTGCAAGGGGCATGACCTCTGCGATAAGCTGTTCTTCGCTCTTCTGGCCGGCAGCAATAAGGTTGTTTTCGATAAGAACGTTGAATGCATCGGTGATGGCGTCTTTGAATGCGGTGGAGGAGAAGGTGGTTCCTGCAACGATATCAACGCCGCCGAGTGCGGAGTCCTGTCCGATATAGGTGTTGGGATAATCAGCGCCGAAATCTTTGGATTCATAATATCCGGTAAGAGCGATGCCGCTGATCTTGCCGTCTGCGCCGATGGCAACGGTGATAGCCATTTCGTCGGAAGAGAACTGGGTGGTGGTTCCAAGGATTATAACGTGGCCCATGCCGGAGGTTTCTTTATGTACCTGCTTTACAGTTGCGGGAACATTTGTAAGGGTTGCGGTGATGTCTTCAAAGCCGGTTGCTTCGGGCATTACAACAAGAAGGGATTCATTTGCGGAAGCAGCTTTGTTTGCCGCAATGATAGGAGCGGTAATGGAGTTGGTATAAGCAAGAAGAACCGCAACAACAAGGCAGATAGCAGTCAGAACGACTACGCTTTTAATGTTTTCTTTCATGCTTTAACACCTCCAAACGGTTTTTTCATGGTCCATTTATCAATATAAGGATTGAGGATGTTCATGAAAAGGATAGAGAAGGAAACGCCTTCCGGATAGCTTCCGTAGAAACGGATGAGGGTGGTGATGACTGCGCATCCGAGGGCAAAAATGATTTTGCCTTTTGCGGTGGAAGGAGAGGTTACGTAGTCGGTTGCCATGAAGATGGCGCCGATGAAGGTACCGCCGGAAAGGGTGTAATAAAGAGCCATGGTCATATCACCGGTGATTGCGAATGCAAGAGCAAAAACAGCGCCGATGAAAACGACGGGAGTATGCCAGGTGATAACTTTGCGGGCTACAAGATAAACGCCGCCGAGGGTAAGCGCAAGGGCGGAAGTTTCACCAAGTGCGCCGCCGCGAACACCAAGGAACATATCCATAAGGGAAGTTTCTTCCATAAAGAGGGTGGCTTTTTCAGCATCAGGAAGAAGAGCAAGGGGAGTTGCGGATGCCATAAGCATATCTTCGGTAACGGTTTTCGGTGCAACAGCCGCAGCCATGGTTCCGGTGAATGCGATGAGCATTACAACACGGGCAGTGATTGCGGGGTTTGCAAAGTTGCAGCCAAGTCCGCCGAAAAGGCATTTTACGATGACGATTGCCACGAAGGAACCGACGACCGCCTGCCAGATGGGAAGGGTTGCAGGAAGGTTCATTGCAAGAAGAAGACCGGTAACTACTGCGGAAAAGTCTCCGACAGTGGTGGGGCGTTTGCAAAGTTTGGTGAAAAGGAATTCAAAAAGTATGCAGGATGCTACGCAAACCATGCAGAGAATTGCTGCATTCATGCCGAAGATTGCAACACCGGCGATTGCACCGGGCATAAGAGCGATGCAAACGTCAAGCATTACGTTATAGGTGGTTCTTTTTCCGTGAACGTGAGGAGATACGGAAACAATAAGATTATTATCCATTATTTATTTTCCTCCTCTTTCTTTTTCTGTTCAGCAAGCTTGGTCTGGTAAGCGCGAAGCTCTGCCTTTGCAAGTTTGTTTCTGTGAACGATCATACGGTGTGCAGGGCATACGAAAACGCAGGCGCCGCATTCCATGCAGATGTTGACCTTGGTTTTTGCGATCTCAGCGCCGTCGCCGGATTTAAGAGCTTTTGCGATTGCGGGCGGGTTGAGGTTGAGCGGGCAATGGTTGATGCAGTTGCCGCAGCGGATGCAGGGAGTTTCATCCGGAAGAGTTGCGTCCTTGTCATTGAAAGCAAGGATTGCGTTGGTGTTCTTGAGGATGGGCTCATCAAGAGAAGGAACTGCAATACCCATCATGGGGCCGCCGTACATAACTTTTCTGGGTTCTTCTTTGAAGCCGCCGCAGAAATCAAATACGTCCTTCATGGAAGTACCGATGGGTGCGATTACGTTTTTTGGGGTTGCAACGGCGGAACCATCAACAGTAAGGCATTTTTCAACAAGGGGCATACCGGTTCTGACGTATTCTGCGATGCACGCAAGGGTGGTTACGTTCATAACAATGCAGCCGACGTCGAGGGGAAGCTTGCCTTCCGGAACGGTTTTGCCGGTGGTGTTGTAAATAAGAACTTTCTCACCGCCCTGGGGATAAGCCGCGGGCATGGGTTTTACAACGATGGCGCTGTCTTTTTTGGAAAGTTCCTGCATTGCTTTGATAGCCTGGGGTTTGTTATCTTCGATGCCGATGATAACTTTCTTTACGCCGAGATATTTTTCGAGAAGCTGGATGCCTTCAAAAATATCGTCGGCTCTGTCGGTCATGGTAAGGGTATCAGCGGTAATATAGGGTTCGCATTCCGCACCGTTAAGAACAACTTCCTGAACCTTGGAAAGGTCTTTTACGGAAAGTTTTACGAAAGTGGGGAAGCCTGCGCCGCCGAGACCGACGATTCCGCTTGCGCGAACGGCCGCTACGAATTCATCATAATTGGTAACAACCGGGGGAACAACGCTTTCGTGGGGACGCATTTCGCCATCGGATTCGATGGTGATGGCGGTCATGGTGCCGCCGTTGCTGTTAGCCATGGTGTCGATTTTTTTAACGGTACCGGAAACGGAAGCATGAACAGGAGCGGAAATGAATCCTGCTGCTTCGCCGATAACCTGGCCGACGCCAACAGTATCCCCAACATTTACAACGGGCTTTGCGGGTGCGCCGATGTGCTGAGCCATGGGGATAACTACAGTTTTCGGGATGGGCATACGTTCCGGATGGCAGTCAGCGGTGTGCTTTCTGTGGGGAACGTGAACGCCTTTAATGCCGAAAAAAGACATGGACAAAAACCTCTTTTCTATTTCTGCGTTCTTTGGTTTGTTTATTTTTTGACATTACATAGTCAATCTAAACCAAGTATATTATATTACAACATATTAAAAAAATCAATCCGTAAATCCGACTTAATATTGCAAATTGCGATGAAATTTTTGGAACTTTCGACAAATAAGGAGACAGCTTTTTGTCAAAAAAAGCAACAATCTTTTTTGTTTTGGTACAAAATGAATTAATTTTTTCAAAAAACATGAAAAAATTATGTGATTTTACGATAATTCGTTAACATAACGCTTGACAAACGGGGGTTGCGTGGATATAATATATGCTGAATTACGGCGCAAACCGTAATAAAAAATAAAATTGAAAGTTGGGAGTATTTATTATGAAAAAACTTCTTGCAATGCTTCTCGCACTCATGATGGTCCTTTCTTTCGCAGCTTGCTCTAACGATGAGCAGCCTGTTGATGATCAGTCCGGATCCTCTGACGAGACCAGCTCCACCACTGAAGAAAGCCAGGATCCTGTTGACGAAGAACCCACTGCTGCAACCTATACCCTTGGTATGGGCATCAACGTAAGCACCGCTTCTTCTGTTGAAGGCACCGCACAGACCGACGCAACCGTTGCTGTTGTTGTTCTCGACGCTGAAGGCAAAATCGTTTCCGTTCAGATCGACTGCGCACAGACCAAACTTTCCACTGTTGACGGCGTTCTCGGCGATCTTGCAGAGTGCGACACCCGTTCCAAAAACACCAAAAAAGAAGACTACGGCATGGCTGCTGTAATGGGCGTACCGGAATGGTATGTTCAGGTTGACGCTCTCGAAGAAGCACTCGTTGGCATGACTGCTGAAGAAGTTGCTGCTATCGAACTCGTAGAGCACAACGGCCACAACGTTGCACTTAACGATGAAGTTATCTATGCTGCTTGCACCATGGATCTCACCGGCTTCAAAGCTGCAATCGCAAAAGCTTGCGCTGACGAATACGCAAAAGAATTCACCGCCGAAAACTGGACCCTCGGTCTTGGCGTTGTTACCGACGTAACCTCTTCCACCGATGCAACTGCTGACGCAAACGGCACTGCAGCATTCTACACTGAATTCGCAGGCGTTGTTTATGCAGAAGACGGCACCATCGTAACTTCCCTTCTCGATGTTATCCAGGTTAAAGTTGGCTTCGATGCAACCGGCGCTATGACCAACGCTGCTGACTACGATGCAAACTTCAAATCCAAGAAAGAACTCAAAGAAGGCTACGGCATGCAGGGTGTTTCTGCAATCGGCCTCGAGTGGATGGATCAGGCAACCAACTTCGAAGCAGCTATCGTTGGCATGACTGCTGAAGAAGTTGCTGCAATCGCAACTGTTGAATCCAACGGACATCAGGTTCCTGCTGACGAAGCTCTCCATGCAGCATGCTCCATGGATATCACCGGCTTCCAGGCAGTTATCACTGATTCTCTTAACAACGTTAAATAATTTAACGAAATAGGGAAAATAATAAGGGGGATTTTATAATCCCCCTTTTATTTTTATCCGGATGCATGGGTGCGGTGCGGGGGAACGGTCTTGACCGTTCCGTTCAAATGTGTTTTAATGTAGAAAACAAAATTCCGGAGAGAGCTTTTTATAATTATAAAAGGCTGTCTCTGAAGTTTTGTTCTGAATTCCAAAGGAGGAAAATATGAAAAAAATAATTTCGCTTTTGCTTGCCGTTCTTATTCTTTTTGGCTTTGCGGGCTGTGCCGCGCCGGAGCCGGAAAAAACAAGATTCACAAAAACCTATTATGATTTTTTTGATACCATGTCCACTATCGTCGGCTATGAAGAAACTCAGGAAGCTTTTGACGAAAAATGCGCATATATTGAAGAACGCCTTAAACATTATCACGAGCTTTATGATATTTATCATTGGTATGACGGTGTGACCAACGTTTATAACCTCAACCGCGAGGCAAAAGAGGCCCCCGTTGAGGTTCACGAGGATATTATCCTGCTCTTTGAATTCTGCAAAGAGATGTATGAGCTTACCGAAGGAAAAACCAACTTTGCCATGGGCAGCGTGCTCCGGATCTGGCATAACTATCGCGAGGACGGAAACTATGATTTCCTCAACGCGAAGGTTCCGCCTATGGAAGATCTTGAAGCCGCCGCGCAGCATTGCAGCATCGACGACATAATCATTGATAAGGAAAACAGCACCGTTTTCTATGCCGATCCGGATCTCAGAGTTGACGTAGGCGCCATCGGAAAAGGCTATGCCACCGAGCGCATTGCGCAGGAGCTCGAAGCCATGGGCGTTGATAACTATACCCTCAACATCGGCGGCAATATCCGCACCCTCGGTTATAAGGCCGACGGCGAAGGCTGGGTTGCGGGTATCCAGAACCCGGATACCACCAGTGAGCAGACTTTTTTGCTCAAAGTTTCTTTCGGCGATCTTGCGCTTGTTACAAGCGGTTCTTACCAGCGTTATTACTGGGTCGGCGACAAAAAATATCACCATATAATCGACCCCGAAACCCTTTTCCCGAAGGATACTTTTACTTCGGTTTCGATCCTTACTCCGGATTCGGGCATTGCGGATGCGCTTTCCACCGCTTGTTTCAACCTTACCCTTGAGGAAGGCATGGCGCTTGTGGAATCCATTGAAAACACCGAAGCGATGTGGGTCGAGCCGGACGGCACCATCCATTTTTCAAGCGGCTTTGAAAAATATATTTACGAAGAATAAAAAGTAAAAACAGCCCGTGCTCATTTGAGCACGGGCTGTTTTGCGCCTTTTACTGGAGGGCGGGGGTCCCTGAAGGGATTACTTCGCACTTCGTGCTCAGGGCACCTGCTCCCGCCGTTTTGTTTTTTATTTCTCTCTGAATGCCCTTATGGAAAGCGCAAGCAAACCGATGCCGAGAAGCGAAACGGCATCTTCCCAGTATATTTGGTCGATGGCCGTGAGCACGGTAACGCCTATACTGAGCGCAAGCGGAATGGCTTTGAGCACGAGGTCAACAGTGAATTTGTTTTCGTTGTTTTCTTCCTTGCCGGCGGCGTTTGACTGTAAAAGCTCATCGACGGAAACGCCGAGGATTTCCGCAAGCTTCGGGAAGGTGTTGATATCCGGGCAGGAGATATCCCTTTCCCATTTTGAAACGGCTTTGTCGGTTATATTGAGCTGTTCGGCAAGTTCGAGCTGGGTGAGGTTGTTCGCTTTTCTGAGTTCCGCGATTTTTTGTCCAAGTGTTTGTTTTTGCATTAAAAACGCCTCCTTTTCTGTGGTTTTATTATACTGCGACGGGCAGGATAACTCAACCGACGGGAGGTTTAGTTTACTGAACCGAAAGTTTAGGCGAAGTTTAGCGGATAAATTATTGTTTACGCACCGAGGTGCAGAACGTGAATGTAGGGGCGCACCTGCGTGTGCGCCCGTCAAAAAAGGATTCCCGGAGGGCAGGCTTCTCCTTGAGGAGAAGCTCCGCCGAAGGCGGTGATGAGGTGTTTGTCCGCTAATTTTCGTGTTTGCATAGAAACACCTCATCCGTCATCGCGAAGCGATGACACCTTCCCCTCAAGGGGAAGGCTTTAAATGCATATAAACAATAATTTATATTATATTTTTATCTGAAAGAGGAGGTATTTCTTTGTGATATGTGGTAGAATAGAAGCATCGAAAGGAGGGATATCCCTTTGCAGTATTTTATAACTTTTCTTGAAGGAATAATTTCGTTCATATCGCCATGTATGCTGCCGATGCTGCCGATTTACGTTTCGTATTTTGCCGGCGGCGCGGATAAAAAGGAACATGTTTTTAAAAGGGCGATATGCTTCGTGTTTGGTTTTACAGCCGTTTTCAGCATCCTCGGACTTTTTGCGGGAACGCTTGGCGCGTTTCTTGCGAAATACCAGGTTGCGGTGAATATAGTAACCGGTGCTGTCGTTATAATTTTTGGCCTTGGTTATCTTGAGGTGATAAATATTCCGCTTTTCAAAGGTATGCAGAATTTCAAAAAACTCAACGGCGCCTTTTCGGCTTTTCTCTTCGGGGTCGTTTATTCGGTAAGCCTCAGCCCCTGTGTCGGGGCATTCCTCGGTTCGGCGCTGATGCTCGCTTCGAATTCCGGAACAGCTTTACAGGGCCTTTTGCTTTTGCTCATTTATTCTTTGGGGCTTGGGATTCCGTTTGTTGTTTCGGCGGTGCTTCTTGATCAGCTTGGTTCGGCATTTGATTTCATAAAGAAACATTATGACATTATAAATAAAGTTTGCGGAATTTTCCTTATTGTTGTCGGAATTTCGATGATGTTCGGTTTTATGAACGCTTTGCTTTCTGTTTTTGTGTAAGGAGGTATTTTTGTGGATAAAAAGAAAATCATTGTTTTTGCGCTTTGCGCGGTTTTGCTTTTTGCCGTGGCTGTTTTTGGATATAACTATCTTTCTGAAAATTACGTTCCGGAAGATAACAACGATTTAAGCGGTGCTTCTTCCGAAAGCGGGGCGGAAAATACGTCGGTCACTGGGGAAGATTCTTCCGCAAGCTCGTCGGAAGAAGAAATAATAGCCCCGGATTTCACCGTTTATGATGCCGATGGCAACGCCGTAAATCTTTCTGACTTTGCCGGGAAGCCGGTCGTTATCAATTTTTGGGCAACGTGGTGCGGTTATTGCGTTCAGGAAATGCCCGAATTTGAAAAAGCCTTTGCCGAATACGGCGATGAAGTCGTTTTTATGATGATAAACGTCACCGACGGCGCAAGCGAAACAAAAGAAGAAGCCATGGCTTTCATCGAAGAAAACGGATATACTTTCCCGGTATATTACGATACCGATCTTTCGGCAACCTATGCATACGGTGCGTATTCCCTTCCTGCTACGGGATTCGTTACCCCGAGCGGCATTTTTGCCGGCGGCCAGATCGGCGCCATGAGCGAAGAAAAGATTTTTTCATATATCGAACAGCTTCTTGAACTGGAATAAAGGGATATATAATCGAAACGGCGGGGAATATTCCCGCCGTTTTTAAATATGTAAGATTTTGCCGAAAAATTCGTTTTATATGATTGAAAGGGCTCTTATCGAAAAAGAAAGGGGGCGGCAAATTGAAAGATGAAAAAATAATCGGGCTTTATTGGCAGAGGGATGAAAGCGCCATTGCCGAAAGCGAAAAGAAATACGGTGCATACTGCTTTGCCGTGGCGGAAAACATTCTGCATGACCGCGAAGATTCCGAAGAGGCTTTAAGCGATACCTGGATGCGTTCATGGAACAGCATTCCGCCGAAAAAGCCGCAAAATCTAAAGCTTTTTTTCGCAAAGATAACCCGCAATCTTGCTTTTGACAGGTTCAAGGTGAAAACAGCCGAAAAACGCGGCGGAGGAGAAACGGCGCTGATCATAGGCGAACTCGGGGAATGTGTTCCGTCAGCTTTTTGCGTCGAGGAAGAAATCGCCGGAAAAGAGCTTCGGGAAAGTATAAATTCCTTTGTAAAAGGGCTTTCGCTTCGCGAAAGAAACGTTTTTATCCGAAGGTATTTCTTTGCAGAAAAAATCGGGGATATTGCCAAAAGATACGGGATATCCGAAAACAACGTTTCTGTTATTTTAAGCCGCACCCGAAAAAAGTTGAAAACTCATCTTGAAAGAGAGGGGGATTTTTTGTGAACGGAAGTATGCTTTTTGAAAATATGGTCGGGATAGAAGATGCTTTTCTTGAACAGAGTGAAAAGCCAAAAAAGCGCATGAGCATGCGTGTTTGGCTTTCTGCGGCGGCCTGCGTGGCGGCAGTTGCAGCAACGGTGCTCGTTCTTTCGGGAATGGGGCAGGATGCCGCTTTTGACCCAATGGATCATGACGGTGCCCCGATTACGGACGGCACACTGCCGGACGGAGGTTCGGAAACCGAGTGGAAAGCGATTTATAACCCTGCGGAATATTCGGGTATTGCCGGCGACCGCGCCTTTGCGGCAGAGGGATATTTTACCGAGGAACTTTCTGCGGAAGAAATATCGGCTATTGAACCGGAAAAACGCGCCGATTGGATGAATTATTCGGGATTTGCGGGGTTTGAAGCTTCGGAAGATTCCGCAAAACTTCTGCATATTCTTTTGCGCGTTTCCACAACCGATGCGGACAGCATGGTTTTGGTATGGATATCAAAAACACCCATAGAAAATCTTAATTGCTGTTACGTTCTGCCCGGGGAACCGGCTCTTTCGGTATGCGGAGAAACGGAATTTGAAATTTATGAATATTCTGCCGGCGGTCATGCCCGCCTTGAAGCTTATTGTGAACAATTCGGACTGTATTTCGCCTTTGAAATGGGGACGGAAGAAGAGAAACTCGGGCAGGCAAAATCGGATTTTGAAACGATTCTTGAATCTTTCACCCATTATTCCGGCGGGCCGGATCTTTCCGCAGTAAATGCAGAATATATCCCGGAAATGATAAACAGGGAACTGGCCCATTCCGAAGCCCTTGCGGAAGAGGATTTCGGCGCATATATGCTTAAAAAAGCGCCCGATGGGTTTGGGCTCGAAAACATTCTGCGTTTTAAAAATCAGCATCAGGATTATCTTTCTGCTCTTTGGAGCCGGGGCTATGATGACCTCGACTGGACCGTAAAATATTATACCGACGAAGATGAAAAGCGAATAATATCCGTTTCGGATACGGAAAACTATGACCTCGGCCTTTATCCCATCCCCATGGCGGAATCTGTTCCGGAACATCTTCGCGAAACAGTCGATAATCCGATTTTTGAAATAGAGGATCTGACCCTCGAGGCGGTTATGAAAAGAGCACGGGCTCTTGATGATATGGGCGACAGCGGCGGCCTTCGGATGCGATTCACAGTAAAATACGGGGATATTCTGGTGGAAATAAGCTCCAAAGGGGTTTCTCCCGAATGGATTTATGAACAGCTTATTGCGCTAAAATAAGCGCAGATAAAAAACGAAGTCCGGCGGATCTTCCGCCGGACTTTTTGGTGGGATCATTCTTTTTTCATTAAATCATAAAGGGTAACGCCGTCGAAATAATCGTTTGTGATGCGGTAAAATTCCTTCCAAAGGGGAAGGGTGCGGCAGTTTTCGGCCCGGGAACAGGTTTTGGCATCGCATTCAAGACAGGCCACCGGCGCAAGATCGCCTTCGGTAAGGCGAAGAATATCGCCGACTTTATATTCCGCGGGTTTTCGGGTAAGGCGATAGCCGCCGCCTTTGCCGTGAACCCCTTCAATATAGCCGTTTTTCGCAAGGGCGGGGAGTATCCTTTCGAGGTATTTGAGCGAAATATCCTGGCGGAGGGCAACTTCCTTCATGGGGATATACCCTTCGCGCTGATTTTCCGCAAGGTCTATCATAACCCTGAGCGCATAGCGCCCTTTTGTTGAAATCATCATAAAAGCATGCCCCCTTTTACCTTCTGATTATACCACATAAAAGGCTTATCTTGCAACGGTTCCGCCGCCGAGAACCGTTTCTTCATCATAAAGAACCGCCGCCTGGCCCGGTGTGATGGCGCGCTGGGGTTCATCAAAGATGATTTTCACTTTTCCTTCATCAAGGGGAACAACGGTGGCCGGCTGTTCGGGCTGGCGATAGCGCACCTTTGCCTTACAGCGGAAAGGCTCTTTCGGCGCTTCACCGGAAATCCAGTTGAAGTCACAGACCACTGCTTCGGAAGAATAAAGATCCTTTTCTTCACCGAGAACGACAGTGTTGCTTTCCGGAAAAATGGAACAGACGTACATGGGTTTATCAAAACCGATGCCGAGCTTTTTGTGCTGGCCGACGGTATAATGGATTATGCCTTTGTGCCTTCCGAGAATATTGCCCTGAAGATCGGTGAAGCTGCCTTTAGGGCAGCTTCGGCCCGTATAGCGCTCCATAAAAGCTATTCGGTCGCCGTTCGGGATAAAACATATATCCTGGCTGTCGTGCTTCTGGGCGTTCAGAAAGCCCTGATCTGCGGCGATCTTTCGCGTTTCGGTTTTGCTGTATTCACCAAGGGGGAAAAGAGTGTGCGAAAGCTGTTCCTGCGTCATGGAATAAAGAACGTAGCTTTGATCTTTTGTGGGATCAAGGGCTTTTTTAAGCATGAATTTCTCTGTTTTTTCGTCAAAAACGATTCGGGCATAATGGCCCGTGACAACGTAATCTATCCCGAGCTCTTTTGCCCTTCGGATAAGCTTTTCAAATTTAAGATAGCGGTTGCATTCGATACAGGGGTTGGGGGTAATTCCGTTTTCATAGGATTTTATAAAAGGCTCAACAACGGTTTCGCGGAATCTGTCGCTGAAATTGAAAACGAAATGGTCGATACCGAGTTTATAGCAAACGTCCCTTGCGTCCTCGACGTCCTCGAGGGAACAGCAGGTATGCCCGCGGGAAAGGCCTATATCCTCGTTATGGAAGAGCTTCATGGTGGCGCCTATGCAGTCAAAGCCTTTTTCTTTGATAAGAAATGCGGCAACGCTTGAATCAACACCGCCGCTCATGGCAATAAGAGCTTTCAAAATAAACCGTCCCTTCGTTAAAATTTGCGGCTTCCGCAAAGCGGAAGCCGCAAAAAATTTATTCCGCAAAAAGCGGGGTGGAAAGATATCTGTCGCCGGTATCGGGGAGGAGAACAACGATGGTTTTTCCGGCATTTTCGGGGCGTTTCGCAAGTTCAATGGCCGCCCAGGCGGCTGCCCCGGAAGATATTCCCACAAGAACGCCTTCACTTTTGCCGATGAGTTTGCCGGTGGCAAAGGCGTTTTCGTTTGTTACAGGTATGATTTCGTCATAAATCCCGGTGTTGAGAACATCGGGAACAAATCCTGCGCCGATACCCTGTATTTTATGGGCGCCGGCAACGCCGGTGGAAAGAACGGCGGAATCCGCCGGTTCAACGGCGACTATTCTGACTTCGGGATTTTTGGATTTGAGATATTCGCCGACGCCGGTAACGGTTCCGCCGGTGCCGACACCCGCAACGAAAATATCGACTTTGCCGTCGGTATCGGAATAAATTTCGGGACCGGTGGTTTCGCGGTGGGCCTTTGGGTTCGCGGGGTTGACAAACTGGCCGGGGATAAAGCTGTTGGGGGTTTCGGCGGCAAGCTCGGCGGCTTTTGCGATGGCGCCTTTCATACCCTTGGCACCTTCGGTAAGAACAAGTTCGGCGCCATAGGCTTTCATAAGCTGGCGGCGTTCAACGGACATGGTTTCGGGCATGACGATTATGATGCGATAGCCTCTTGCGGCGGCAACGGCCGCAAGGCCTATGCCGGTGTTGCCGCTGGTGGGTTCGATTATTACCGAACCGGGCGAAAGCTTTCCGGCGGCTTCGGCATCGTCTATCATTGCCTTTGCGATGCGGTCTTTTACGGAACCGGCGGGGTTGAAATATTCGAGCTTCGCAAGGATTTTTGCGTTAAGCTCAAAGGCTTTTTCTATATGGCTGAGTTCAAGAAGCGGGGTTTTTCCGATAAGCTGATCGGCGGAGGTATAAATGTTAGACATAAAATTTCTTCCTTTCAAAATAAATTCTGTTTTTTTCGGATGAAAATCAACGGCAACAGCACATTCGACCGAAACAGAAGTTTATATGATGGAGGTAACTTGAAATATGATACATATCATCGCCTCTTTCTGCCTACCTTTTTGATTGGTTACTATTATAACGCGATTTACCTACCAAGTCAATCGGTAAATTGTGAAAAGTTTTTATTTTCCTCAAAGATAAATTTGTGCAAAAAAATCGGTGCCCGGGGATATTCCCCGGGCACCTTTCGTATATGAGCGCCTTATTCGATGGCGATGCTTTTTGCTTTCGGCTTGAGTTCCGGAAGTTTCGGCATTGTAAGGGTGAGAACGCCGTTTTCAAAGGAAGCTTTAAGGCTTTCGGTATCAATTCCGGTTACGTCATAGCTGCGGCGGAAGGAACCCCTTCTGCGTTCGCGCATGATATAGCCGCCGTTTTCATTCTTTTCTTCGTGCTCGAAATTCTGTTCGGCAGAAATGGTGAGCATATTGTCGTTAAGTTCGATGCTGAGATCATCCTTTTTGAAGCCGGGGAGTTCCGCCTCGAGGATATATGCGCCGCCCTCTTCGCGAATATCGGTGCGGATAAGTCTTTCGGGCTGTTTTTCATTGCGGCTGCCGAAAAAGGCTTGTTCAAGCATATCAAGCTCGCGAAAAGGGTCAAAAATGGAATTGTTGGTTCTGTAATAAGGTTTGAGTAACATAATATTTTCCTCCGTGTTCTATAATTAATGATATTTTTGTGAGCTTAAAATTCATTCGATTCCATCGGAATCGCTTCCTTTCGGTTTTCATTATCCTGTTCCCTTGGAACAATTATATTTTACCCAAGGAATTTTAAGAAAAATACGCAATTATGTGAACAGAATGTAAAAATTAGCACTCTTTTGAGGTGAGTGCTAATAGTTTTGACATGATTTTATTCATTTTGATAAATAATGTTTGCAAAAAATGCGGTTTTATAGTAAAATATTAATACTACCTGAAGAGAAGGAGGGGCTTTTTTATGCAGATAAGAGAATCCGGAGAAGATTACCTTGAAGCGATACTTATGCTCCAGAAACGCAACGGCCAGGTGCGCTCCATTGATATTTGCAATGAACTCGGCCACTCCAAGCCGACCATAAGCGTTGCGATGAAAAACTTCCGCGAAAACGGATATATCACAATGGATGATGATTATCTTATAACCCTTACCGAAAAGGGAAGAGCCATCGCCGAAAGCGTTTATGAACGCCACATTGTCATTTCAAAATTCCTTATGGCCATAGGCGTTGACGAAAAAACAGCCCTCGAAGATTCCTGCAAGATCGAACATGATTTAAGCGAAGAAACCTTCCGCTGTATGAAAGAACATTATAAAAAAATGAGCGAATAAAAAAATCCGTATGGCCGAAGCCATACGGATTTTTTTATAATTTCAGTTCCATGATTATCTCATCTTCATCGCGGTCGGTTTCGATAAATCCGAAACTTTCATAAAGTTTTTTGGCGGCGGCATTGCCCTCGATATAGCATAGAACGACCTTTTTATATTTTTTCTCTTTTCTCATAAAATCAAGAACAAGTTCAGTTGCCGCCTTGCCGTATCCCTTATTCTGGAATTTCTCGTCAATGAATAATTCGCTGAAAACGTATGAATTCAATGATTCGCACCCGTGATACAGCCCCATCCCGACGGGGATTTCATCTTTACATATCAAAAATGCCCTGCTTTGGCTGTTTCTGTATGCGTAAGCTCTTGCTAAAATTGTGGTGCTGTTTGCAACGTATTTTTCCTGTTCTTTCGATACCGCGAGCGGCGTTCTCCAGTTATTTTCATCTATGTCAACTAAATGTATCATATCGGTATCTCCTTAAAAAGCCGGGCGGCCGCGGTAAAATCAAAGCTGCCGTCGGCTTGGAAGACCATAAGCAAATCCCTCGAGCTTTACCTTTCGGGCAAACCCGGCGCCTTTGTTACAGAAGTTTTTTCTGTTTAAGTCTTTCAATTTCTCTTTTGTGGAAATCGACCCATTCTCCCTCGGTGATGTTCCAATCCGTTTCACAAAGTTTTATGGCAGCTTCGCGCATTTCTATGGCTTTTTCATAGTCGCCCTGTATTTCCGCGATGAGGGACATGGCTTCGGGATGATCCATATATTTCGGCGAAGGCTGCATTTCAAGGGCTTTTTCATAGCAGGCCATAGCTTCATCATATCGGCAAAGCCTTGCAAGGCAGTCGCCTTTGCTGCTCCAGGAAAGCCAGTTATCGAACTCAACGGTCATGTGTTCCCAATATTCAAGAGCCTTCGGAAGGTCACATTCCGCCTTGGCAATAAGCCCGAGATAAAGATCGGTGCGCATGGAATGTTCGATTTTATCCATTTTCCAAAGATATTCCTTTGCCTCTTCGGTGCGGCCGTCCTCAATAAGAAGATCCATAAGCCAAAGATAGGTGCGCGGATTTTCCGGGTGGATTTTTATGAAATTTTTATAAAAATCAATGGTTTCAACGTGGTTTGATGCGTTGAAATCAAGATAACGTCCGCTGTCGGAATCGAAAATAACGTTGTGGGCGGGTTTTTCGTCCGGGTTGAGAAGAAGGGCTTTTCTGCCGGTTTTGCCCGCAATTTCGCTGTATTCCGCTGCGCGATGTGAGTAAAGCCGGGCAAGAACAAGGGTGGCCCTTGCCTTTGTTTTTTCCTCGGTGATTTTTTCTTTGAGAAAACTTTCAGAAGATGAAAAATCATTTTCCGGAATAAAATGGGAAGCTTCAATCATATTTTCTATGCGCTCCATGCGGCTTTCATCGCTCATGGAAAAAAGCTCGTCAATGGAAACGCCGAAAAGAACGGAAATTTCCGGCAAAAGCTGGATATCCGGCATTGTTGTTCCGCTTTCCCATTTTGAAACCGCCTGGGCAGAAACAGAAAGTTCACTTCCGAGTTCTTCCTGTGTCATATTGCGCGCTGTGCGAAGCTGTTTTATCTTTGCGCCGATTTCGATATTCATTTATATCAACTCCTTCGACTTCAATTATAAAAAATGCACCGGCCATATTCAATGACCGGTGCGTTAAAATGATTAAACTGCAAGTTGAGCAATGGCTTCTTTAAGAGCATCGACTTTGTCGGTTTTCTCCCAGGAAACGCCGAGTTCCTCGCGGCCCATATGGCCGTAAGCGGCAAGCTTGCGGTAGATGGGTTTGCGAAGGTCGAGAGCTTTGATGATAGCTGCGGGGCGAAGGTCAAAAACTTTCTGAACAGCTTCGGAAATAGCTTCGTCAGAGTATTTTCCGGTGCCGAAGGTGTCGATCATAACGGAAACGGGGCGTGCAACGCCGATGGCGTATGCAAGCTGGATCTCGCATCTTTCGGCAAGACCGGCGGCAACAACGTTCTTTGCAACCCATCTTGCGGCATAGGCAGCACTGCGGTCAACCTTGGTCGGGTCTTTGCCCGAAAAAGCGCCGCCGCCGTGGCGGGAATAGCCGCCATAGGTATCAACGATGATCTTGCGTCCGGTAAGGCCGCTGTCGCCGTGAGGGCCGCCCACAACAAAGCGACCGGTGGGGTTGATGAAGATCTTGGTGTTCTCATCCATGAGCTCTGCGGGGATCACAGCGTCTATGACGTGCTCTTTGACGTCGCGGCGGATGGTTTCGAGGGAAACGTCCGCGCTGTGCTGGGAAGAGATTACAACAGCCTCGATGCGGACGGGTTTGTTGCCTTCGTATTCAACGGTTACCTGGCTTTTGCCGTCGGGACGGAGATAGGAAAGGGTTCCGTTTTTGCGAACTTCGGTAAGGCGAAGAGAAAGCTTGTGTGCAAAGCTGATGGGCATGGGCATAAGCTCGGGGGTTTCGCTGCAGGCGAAACCGAACATCATGCCCTGGTCGCCGGCGCCGGTGGTATCCGCATAATCTGCGGAACCGGATTTCTGCTCCTCGGCGGAGTCAACGCCGAGGGCGATGTCTGCGGACTGGCCGTCGATGGTGGTGATAACGGCGCAGCTGTCGCAGTCAAAACCGTATTTTGCGCGGTCATAACCGATTTCGCGAACGGTTTCGCGAACGATGCCGGGGATATCAACGTATGCGGCGGTGGTGATTTCGCCCATTACGGAAACCATTCCGGTGGTGCAGGTGGTTTCACAGGCTACGCGGGAATTGGGGTCTTTTTCAAGAAGTGCGTCAAGAATCGCATCGGAAATCTGGTCGCAGATTTTATCGGGATGACCTTCGGTTACGGATTCGGAAGTGAAAAAATGTCTGCTCATAATCAAAATTCCTTTCTTTTATTTTTGTTCTGTATCTTTCGGTCAAATAAAATAAGCGCCCGAAGAACGGGCGCTTTTATCTTTTAATGACCGTTCCTCATCTTTCGGAATATTCCGCAGGAATTGGCACCACACGCAAAATCGCAGGTTGCCGGGCTTCACAGGGCCTGTCCCTCAGCCGCTCTTGATAAGGCTATATTCTAATTGACAAGGTGATATTTTATACTATCGGAGGGGATTTGTCAATAGGAAATATTAAATTTTTTTGATTATATTGCAATTTTTCGGCGCTGTAACTATAATTGAATCAGAAACACCCGAAGGAGGGATAAATATGCCAAAAACAGTGAAAACTGTGCTCAAAATTTTCGGCGTGCTCATCGCGGCGGTGCTTGTTTTGGCAATCGTGCTCGTGGGCTGGCTTTCCATAACGGAATTTAAGCCGGAGCCAGTCGAGGTTGTTCCTGTTTCGATACACGGAAATGAAAAAACAGAAAACCCCGTGCTCGGAGAGAATATTCGCGTGCTCACGTTCAACATCGGCTATTGCAACCTCGGAAAAGAATCGGATTTCTTTATGGACGGCGGCGAAAATGTCCGCAACGGCGACGAAGAGCTGGTGCTCAAAAATCTTGACGGCGTTATAGAAACCATCGAAGAAGCCGATGCGGATATACTTCTCCTTCAGGAAGTGGATGTCGATTCCTCAAGAAGCTTCGGAATAAACGAGGGGTATATTATTGCTGAACATTTAGGCGGAAGAAATTCACTTGCAAGGAACTATAACTGCGATTTTGTTCCTTTTCCGTGGCCTCCAATCGGAAAAGTTGACAGCGGAATTATGACACACACGGATTTGAACATGGAAAACGGGCGCAGAATTGCGCTGCCCTGCCCGTTCAGCTGGCCCGTTTCAGCCGCAAACCTGAAACGCTGTCTGCTTGTTAACTATTTTGATATCGAGGGAAGCGACAAACAGCTTGCGGTGGTGAACCTTCACCTTGAGGCTTATGACGACGGCGAAGGCAAAATTGCCCAGACGAAAATGCTCTGGGATATCCTCACGGAGGAATACGCGAAGGGCAACTACGTTATCGCTGGCGGCGACTTCAACCAGATGTTCCCGGGAACGGAAGAAATCTATCCCATCACCACCGCGGAACTTTGGGAACCGGGCGTTCTTGAGGAATCCGCTCTGCCCGAGGGCTGGCGCTATGTTTATGATGATACAAACCCCACCTGCCGCCTGCTGAACCAGCCATACGACCCGGCAAGCGAAAACACACAGTATTACGTCATTGACGGATTCATCGTTTCACCCAATGTGGAGCTTGTTTCTGTCGAAACGGTCGATGCGGAATTTGAATTTTCCGACCACAATCCGGTGGTTATGGAAGTTGTGCTGAAATAAACGGGTGATTTTATGTCGGATTTTTTGAATGTTTTTAATAGTCCCGCTATTATAGTGATAGTTTTGTTTCCGTGCTTTTTTATAGTGCTTTCTTTATTTCAAAAAGACAAAACATCGAAAATTATTTTATGGGTACTTGCTTTTATTTCTTTTGTGTTTTTTGTCAATTTAAGAATGGAAATAGTAGAATATATGGATGACCCCGAGATTGCTGTGTTCACAGGAGAATATGTTGATACTTATAAATCCGGGCGAACTACCTATTGTATCTTTATTGATTCAGAAGGAGAACAAATAGGATTTACCAAAGAAAAAATAAGGATTGCCAATGACAACACTTATCCGGTTAAAGGTAGATGGTATGTTATAGAATATGCTGTAGATGCGCCGTTGGAAATGATTATTAATGTTGAAGAAACTATATCGCCGGAACACGAAGAATTTTCCGGAGAGGAATAAAATTTGTATTTCAAAATAAAAAACGGGCGGATAGTATCCGCCCGTTTTTGTCGCTTTATTTGCAGGGCGGGGGTTGCGCCCTGAGCGTAGCGCGGAAGTGCCCT